>JAIEOJ010000041.1 GCA_019750575.1 Rhodocyclaceae bacterium
GGCGAAGGCGAAGCCGGCGTGAAC
The DNA here is from genome assembly GCA_019750575.1 of Rhodocyclaceae bacterium. GTDB lineage: Bacteria > Pseudomonadota > Gammaproteobacteria > Burkholderiales > Rhodocyclaceae. The sequence continues at coordinate 25 of JAIEOJ010000041.1, forward strand.
GGCGGCCCCAACGGCGACCTCTATGTGCAGGTGCACCTCAAGGAGCACAGCGTCTTCCAGCGCGATCACGACGACCTGCATTGCGAAATGCCGGTCAGCATCACCATCGCAGCGCTCGGCGGCGAGATCGAGATCCCCACGCTGGACGGCATCGCCCGCCTGAAAATCCCGGCCGAAACCCAGACCGGCAAGGTCTTCCGCCTGCGCGGCAAGGGCATCAAGGGCATCCGCAGCATCAGCCACGGCGATCTGCTCTGCCATGTCGTGGTCGAAACCCCGGTCAAGCTCACTGCCCGCCAGAAGGAACTGCTGGAAGAGTTCGAAACCATCAGCCAGGGCGAAGCCGGCGTACACAACCCCAAGGCCCAAAGCTGGATGGACAAGGTGAAGGATTTCTTTGCGGGGTAAGCAAAGAAATCCTTCACCTTGCGGCGCAGGCTAACTTGCGTAGCAAGTTAAGTCCCGCAGGGACGGCCGGGGTCACAAGGTCCGACTTTCGCGGCTTTTTGCGAAAGTCCTTTACGACGCAGGCTGATTTGCGCAGCCCCACAAAACAAAACGGAGCTTCGGCTCCGTTTTGTTTTGTGAACTCACTTCAACACTTGTTGCATAAATCATTAATTCATGTGGAAACATTGTCGGCCATTTTTACAATCGACCACCTGCCTGGGAGTATGATTCGATGTCCAAAAACGTACCTCCATGCAGAGAAACACGATAAAAACCATGGCCGACCTGCTCAGTCGAGAACGCTGCCTTCAGCTTTCCCAATACATGATCGAAGGGGCTGCAGCGGGCACCATCGCCGCACTCTGGATCAATCTCGACCGCTTTCAGCAGGTCAATGAAACCTTCGGCTATGGCGACGGCGACAAGATCCTCGCCACCATAGGTCAGCGTCTCGACGAGGCCATCGGCCATGACGCCCATCTGGGCCACATGGGCGCGGACGAATTCGTCTGCCTGCTGTATGCGGAAGACGAGGCAACCATCACCGAACTGGCCCAGCGCATCGAAGCCTGCATCAAGCGCCCGCTGTCCTGGGACGGCATGACCCTGCATCCGAGCGCACGCATCGGCATTGCCATTCTGGGCGACGACGAGAATGCCATCAGCCTGCTGCAGCGTGCCGACCAGGCCATGCACCGGGCGAAGCGCAGCAACCAGCGCTGGCTGTATGCCGAGGACGCGACACAAAAGCCGCCGGCCAGCCTGCCGGCCCGCACCGAGCTGGACATCGAAAGCAAGCTGCACCGGGCCATGGAAACCGGGGGCCTGGAACTGCAGTACCAGCCGATCCTGCGCCTCGACGGCACTGTCGAATCCGTCGAAGCCTTGATGCGCTGCACACTGGACGGTCAGCCCCTGCCGCCGAGCGTCTTCATTCCGATCGCAGAAAAAACCGGCCTCATCACCCCGCTCGGAGAGTGGACCCTGGGCCAGGGCGCCCTGTTCGCGCGCCGCCTGCAGGAAGCCGGCCACGACTTCAAGGTTGCCGTGAATGTATCGCGCGCCCAGTTGCTCTCATCCACCTTTGCCCAGACCCTGAGCAGCGCCCTGATCTACGCCAAGATCGCTGCAGATCGGCTGGAACTGGAACTGACCGAATCCCTGTTCATGGACATGTCGCGCATCGTGCAGGAAAACCTCTGCGATGTACGCGCCACCGGCGTGACGCTGGCCATCGACGACTTTGGCACCGGCTACTCCTGCCTCGCCAACCTCAAGGACATCCACGCTGCCAAACTCAAGCTGGACCGCGCTTTCGCCGCCGCCCTGCCAGCGGATCCGCGCGCCTACGCCATCGTCAAGGCCATGACACGACTTGGCCAGGAGCTCGGCATGTCGGTTGTGGCCGAAGGCGTCGAGAACGAGGCGCAAATGCAGGCCATGAAGCAGGCCCAGGTCAATGGAATTCAGGGTTACTTGTATGCACGTGCCATGTCTGGCGATACACTGCTGGAATGGCTGCAAAATCGCACGCCGAGCCAGTCCCTGACAGAGTACAACCATGACAGTATCGGCCAGTAACAACGACAATCTGCTCAACAGCGAATTCCAGTCCGCACTGAGGGATAACCGTATCCCGCCCTGCCCCGTCGCGCTCGAGCGGATTGCACATGAGATGAGCCAGCCGGAACCCGACCTGCGCCATCTGAACCAGATCATCAGCAGCGACGTGGCCCTGGCCGCCGGGCTGGTCAAGCTCGCCAACTCGCCCTACTTCGGCACCCAGCGGCGCATCTCCAGCGTCTCGGAAGCCCTCATCATGCTCGGGCTGGACACCGCCAGCCAGGCAGTCGCATGCATCGCGCTGGCCGAAGCCTTTCCGAACATGCGCGCAATGGAACGGTTCTGGGATGCCTCGGCGCAGATCGCCAACCTCTCGGGCTGGCTCGCCAACTACCGGCAATGGCCGGGTGTGCGTCCGCAGGAGGCCTACACCTTCGGCCTCTTCCGCGATTGCGGCATCGCCGTGCTGCTGCAGCACTTCCCCGACTACACACGCATCCTGCAAAACGCCAACAACGAGAAGGTTCGCGCCTTTACCGATGTCGAGGATGATGTGCTGCCGACCAATTACGTGGTCATGGGCTCCCTGATGACACAGTCATGGTGGCTGCCCGAGAACATCTGCCAGGCGGTACGCCATCACCACGAGATACGTCAGGATCCGCAACGGCAGGAGACTCCCTTCCGTTACCTGGTCGCCATCTCCCAGCTCGCGGAGTACCTGCTGCAGCAGAATACCGGCCGCAGCAAGACACATGAGTGGGACAAGCTCGGTGGCGCCTGCATCGAGCAACTGGGCCTCGACGAGGACGAACTCGCCGAGCTGCACACCCGCACCGGTGAAATTCTCGCTGCACACGCCGCATAGGCGGCAGCCCCTCTTCACTGCACCCAAAGAAAAACCCCGCTACCGGGGAGAGAACCGGTAGCGGGGTGGATGAGCTCAGCCGAAGCAGGGGGATGGAACTTCGGCCGGTACGAGCCCAAAACAGTTGAAGACTTTGAAGTGATGCGCGCCCTATAGCACCTCGGCGATTGCGCCATTGCTCAGGCGCACGCGATCACCCGAATTCACCGCCGGTACTTCGCGCTGCGTCAGCGTCCGCATGCTGCCGTCGGCCATGCGCACCTTGATCTGGTAGGCGCTGGTCTTGTTCATGTTCTTCTCGATTTCGTGGCCGGCGTAGGCGCCACCACCGGCACCGACAACCGTCATCACGGTACGGCCGGAACCGCCGCCGACCTGGTTGCCGATGAGCGCGCCGGCCACGCCACCTGCGACGGCGCCGAGACCGCTGCCCGAGCCCTTGCGCTCGACCAGACGCACGCTTTCAACCGTGCCGCAGCTCTTGCACAAGGCGGCGCCCGAACGGGTAGTGTCGGCAACGCCCTTGCCGCTGTCCTGCGTGGCATTGGCGCCCGGCAGATGCCCGGTCAGCGCGGCAACGCCGGTCAGGCTCAGCAGGGTCACGGAAAATGCCGCAACGATCAGCGAGGGATAAAGGATTTTGGGTTTGATGTTCATGGCCTTCTCCTTCAGGAGTGCCGACGCACCTTGAGTGACGGTCAGATTGCCCATGGCGGCTCCTTACTTGCGGTCGAGCTGACGACCGATGCGATTGCCGGCGTAGGCACCGGCACCGGCACCGGCCACGGTACCGACAGTGCTGCCGCCCGTCAGCGCCGAGCCGACGACGCCACCGATCACGGCACCACTGACCATGCCTACATCCTGCTTGCTGGGGTTGCTGCTGCAACCGCTCAATGCGGCGCCGATCACGACGAACATCATCATCAGCACCACCATGCCCATTTTTTTCGTGTTCATTTTTCTTCCTCTTATGGTTTGCGCAGCTCTGCGCCACACACCTCTATACGCAAGGCCTGTGCCAGGATGAAAAAATGTTTTAAAACATGGGCTTGTCAAAAACCAAGGGGCAGCCGACCGGCGTGAGCCGTCGCGACTTGGCGACATGCACGCGCCACCCCGTGGCATCACAATGATTTTGAATGGTTTTTTCTGTCGCCAGGCAGCGACAGGACAGCCCGGAGAGCAAGTCCGGGCGGGCGGCTACTTGAAGAGCGCGGGTTCCAGCGCGTGTCTTTGCAGCAGCTTGTAGAAGTCGGTGCGGTTGCGCTGTGCCAGCTTGGCCGCCTGGGCAACGTTGCCGCCGGTCATCTTGAGCAGCCGGACCAGATAGTCGCTTTCGAAACGACGGCGCGCCTCGTCGAAGGGCACCACCTCTTCGGTTTCACGAATCGCCTGCTGCACCAGTGCCAGCGGCACCACGCTGGAGGTGGCCAGCGCCACCGCCTGCTCGACCACATTCAGCAATTGCCGCGCATTGCCGGGCCAGCTGGCGCGCACCAGCAGCTCCAGCGCATCCGGCGCGAAACCGTTGACCTCCTTGTCGTAACGCTCGGCCAGACGCCGCAGGAAGTGGTTGGCCAGCAGGGGAATGTCGTCGCGGCGTTCGTTGAGGGCTGGGATGTCCAGCGACACCACATTCAGGCGGTAGTAGAGGTCGCTGCGGAACTGCCCGCTGGCCATTTCCTCGCGCAGGTCGCGATGGGTCGCACTGATGACGCGGATGTTGACCGGCACGCTCTTCGTGCTGCCGACCGGGCGCACTTCACGCTCCTCGAGCACGCGCAGCAGCTTGACCTGCAGCGGCGTCGGCATGTCACCGATTTCGTCGAGAAACAGGGTGCCACCGTCGGCCTCGGGAATCAGGCCGCGCTGGTCGCGGTTGGCGCCGGTGAAGGCGCCCTTCACATAGCCGAACAGTTCCGACTCGAGCAGATTTTCCGGAATCGCGCCGCAGTTGACGGCAACGAAGGGTGCATCGCGGCGCGGACTGGCGCGGTGGATGGCCTTGGCCAGCACTTCCTTGCCGGTGCCGGACTCGCCCAGCAGCAGCACGCTGGCATCGCCAGCGGCGACCAGCTCGGCCCGCGCCAGCAGGTCTTCCATGACATTGTTCTGGGTCACGATGTCGCTGCGCCACTCGGCGACAGCGCCGGGCTCGCTGGAGGGGGCGAGGCGCAGTGCCTGGGCGACGAGGTCGAGCAGGGCCTTGGGTTCGTAAGGCTTGGTCAGGTAGCCGAAGACGCCGCGCTGCGTTGCCGCAACGGCATCGGGAATGCTGCCGTGCGCCGTCAGGATGATGACCGGCAGCAGCGGATGCTGTACGCGCAAGGCATCGAACAGCGCACTGCCGTCCATGCCCGGCATCTGCATGTCGGTGATGACGAGCGCCGGCCGCTCGACGCTGGCGCGCGCCAATGCCTCCTGACCGTTGCTCGCCGTCTCGATGCGGTAGCCCGCGGCCTCGAGACGGATCGCGAGCAGGCGCAGCAGGTCGGGATCATCGTCGACCAGGAGCAGATAGTTGGCGCGGGTTTCGCTCACAGCTTGCCTTTCTCGCGGCGCATCAGGCTGCGTTCGATGTCCTTGACCGCATCGAGCTTTTTCTCCAGCTCGTCGATGCGCTTCTGTCCCTGGCCGAGGCTGGACAGGTGCGCGTTGAGCAGCGTTGCCAGGGCCGTCAGGCCGCTGTTATGACGCCCTTCAAGCATGGGCTCCAGCAGTTGCTGGGCCTGCTTGCGCTCGTTCGCACCGGCCTCGGGTGTGGCCAGCGCAAGGGCGTATTGCAGGCGGCGGAAATCACTCTTGTCGCGCACAAAGGCCAGGCGCTGGCGTTCGGTTTCGCGCTCCCGGTCCGCGCTATTCAGATTGCGCACATGGTTGGCGTAATGCAGCAGGGACACTGCCTCATCCATGCCGACATAGCTGTCATCCGACTTGATCCAGTAGCGATCGCCGCTGCCGGGACGCCCCGTGGTCGCGCAGGCGCTCAGCACCAGCAAGACCATCATCCACACATATTTCTTCATGCAACTATCTCCACCGGCAAGACGACGCGGAAGTCGCCGCGGCCGTCGCCTATCGTAATCGTGCCCCCCAGGGCTCGCACATGGTCGCGGCAGATCGACAGCCCCAGCCCTGTACTCTTGACCTTGCTGCCCGGCGGCGTGGCGCCGCGGAAGAACGGCTCGAACACGCGCTCGCGCACGTCGGCCGGCACACCCGGGCCGGCATCCAGCACCTGCAGCTGCAGCTGGCCGGCCTCGATGCTGGCGAGCAGACCGATCTCGCTGCCCGCTGGCGCATGCTTGATGGCATTCGACAGCAGGTTGTCGAGAATCACACGCACCCGTTCCGGATCGCTGCGCAACTGCTGTGCCATGACCTCCTTGCGCAGCGTGAGCTGCTTGGCCTGCATGGCAATGCCATGCCGCTCGGCCACGCCTGTGACCAGATCGGCCAGCGGAAATTCCCGGATTTCCAGACGCACGGCGCGGAACTCGGCTTCGCCGTGGCGCAGCAGGTCTTCGATCAACTGCTGCAGATGCAGACTGTTGTCACGCAGGATACGCACAATTTCCTGCTGGCGCGGCGCCAGTGCGCCGGCAGTGCCTTCGGCCAGCAATTCCGAGCCTTCGCGCAGGGCGGTCAGCGGCGTCTTGAGTTCGTGCGAGACATGGCGCAGGAACTGCGCCTTCTGTTCCTCGAGCTGCTGCAGGCGTTCGCGCAACCAGTTCAACTGCTCGCCGAGCTGGACCAGATCATCCGGCCCCTCGACCACGACGCGCTCGTGAAAACGTCGCTCGCCGAGGCTGCGGATGCCCGCCTCGATCTGCGCAATCGGGCGTGCCAGCAGATAGGTGAAACCGGCCACCACGAGCAAGGCCACCGGTACCACCACCAGCAATTGCAGGCGCGCGCTGTTCTCGGCCTCCTCCGCCTGACCCTTGAGTGCGGAGGCTTCGCGGTCGATCACGGCACTCGAATGCACCAGCATCTCGCTTCCCGTGACCGCCAGGCGCGAGAAGGCTTCGGTCAGGTCGCGGCCCTGCCCTTTGCCCTGCAACTGATAGGCACCGGCCTCCTCTTCCACCATGCGGTTCAGCAGGGCACGCATTTCCGCATCCAGCGGCATGTCCTGCATCAGCGCAATCACTTCGGCAAACTCCTCGCGCAGGCGCTCATAGCCAACGCGCAGGGACTCGTCCTGGAGAACCTGGCTCTGCCGCGCTGCACGTTCCAGCGTGGGCAGGACCTCGGCCAACTGGCGGCTGCCATGGGCGATGCGCGCCGCATCGAAGACCGCCTGCTGGCTTTGCGTTGACAGTTTCTGGATCGCCACGGTCATGGCAAAAAGCCCGGCCGTCAGCGGCAGCACGGCGAGAAAGAAAGCGACCGCGAGCAGCTTGAAGAAGGAACGGGGATAGCGGAATTGCATTCAGCCTCCCCGTGCGTACGTCATCAGGCGCGACGCCACTCGGTCACACCACCTGGCTTGTCTTCGAGCACAACGCCGGCGGCCTTGAGGGCATCGCGAATACGGTCGGACTCGGCGAAGTTCCTGGCCTGCTTGGCCTCGACACGCGCCACGATCATGGCCTCGATCTCCGCATTCGACAGGCCGTCGCCGGCATCGGGCGCGGCCTGCAGGAAGGACTGGGCATCACGTTGCAGCAGCCCCAGCACGCCACCCAGGCCGCGCAGTTGCGCCGCCATGTGCGCATCGCCGTCGCGATTGACCAGATTGGCCAGTTCGAACAGGACGGCAAGGGCTTCGGAAGTACCGAAGTCATCGTTCATCGCCGCAGCAAATTTCTGCGCATGCGGCTCGTTCCAGTCCACCGCGACCGCTGTCGCCGGGAAGGCCTTGAGCGCGGTGTAAAGCCGCGTCAGTGCTCCACGCGCGTCGTCGAGGTGGGCATCGGAATAGTTGAGAGGGCTGCGGTAATGCGCGCGCAGGATGAAGAAGCGCACCACTTCAGGGTCGTACTGCTTGAGCACGTCACGGATGGTGAAGAAGTTACCCAGGGACTTGGACATCTTCTCGTCATCGACACGGATGAAACCGTTGTGCATCCAGTAATTCACATAGCTGCACTGATGCGCGCCCTCGGACTGGGCGATCTCGTTCTCATGATGCGGGAACTGCAGATCCTGGCCGCCCCCGTGGATATCGAACTGCTTGCCGAGGATGTCGCTGCCCATGGCCGAGCACTCGATATGCCAGCCCGGACGCCCGGCGCCCCAGGGAGAGTCCCACTTGACCTCGTCGGTATCCTCCGCCTTGGCATGCTTCCACAGCACGAAGTCGAGCGGGTCCTGCTTGCCGTCGGC
>JAIEOJ010000286.1 GCA_019750575.1 Rhodocyclaceae bacterium
ATCACCTGCTTGCTCTCGCCGTTTTCAGACCAGCTGGTCTTCATGCTCAGCGAATCCTTGCCGACCGGAATCGACAGGTCGAGCGAGCGGCAGAAATCCATGGCCACGGCTTCCACCGTGTCGAACAGGGCGGCATCCTCGCCGGCATGACCGGCGGCGGCCATCCAGTTGGCGGACAGCTTGATATGGCCGAGCTCGGCCACATCGGCAGCGGCGATATTGGTCACCGATTCGCCCACGGCCATGCGGCCCGAAGCCGGCGCGTCGAGCAGGGCCAGCGGCGTGCGCTCGCCCATGGCGAAGGCTTCGCCGGCGGTGTTCTGGTAACCGAGCGCAGTCACGGCCACATCGGCCACCGGCACCTGCCAGGGACCGACGAACTGGTCGCGCGCGGTCATGCCGCCGACGGTGCGGTCACCGATGGTGATCAGGAAGCTCTTGGAAGCGACGCTGGGGATGGCCAACACGCGCCTGGCGGCTTCTTCCAGCGTGATGCCGGACAGGTCGAATGCCGGCACCTCGCGGCTGACGCGCGTCGCATCGCGATGCATGCGCGGCGGCTTGCCGAGCAGCACTTCCATGGGCATGGCCACGGCGTCGTTGTTGAAATGCGTGTCGTGCACGGTCAGCTGGCCGTCGTCGGTGGCGGTGCCGAGCACGGCGAAGGGGCAGCGCTCGCGTTCGCAGATGCGGCGGAACATGTCGAGGTTCTCGGGCGCAATCGCGAGGACGTAGCGTTCCTGCGACTCGTTGCACCAGATCTCCTTGGGCGACATGCCCGACTCTTCGATCGGCACTTCACGCAGCTGGAACATCGCGCCGCAACCGGCGTCGTTGGCCAGTTCGGGCATGGCATTGGAGATGCCGCCGGCGCCTACGTCGTGAATCGCCAGAATCGGATTGTCCTGGCCCAGCTGCCAGCAGCGGTCGATGACTTCCTGCGCGCGCCGTTCCATTTCCGGATTGCCGCGCTGCACGGAAGCGAAGTCGAGATCGGCGGTATTGGTGCCGGTCGTCATCGACGAGGCGGCGCCGCCGCCCAGACCGATAAGCATGCCCGGGCCGCCGAGCTGGATCAGCAGCGCGCCCTTGCCGAACTTGATCTTGTGCGAGTGCTCGGCGCTGATGTTGCCAAGGCCGCCGGCGATCATGATGGGCTTGTGGTAGCCGCGCACTTCGCCGTCGAAATTCTGTTCGAGGGTGCGGAAGTAGCCCGTCAGGTTGGGACGGCCGAATTCGTTGTTGAAGGCGGCCGCGCCGAGCGGGCCTTCGATCATGATGTCGAGCGCGGAGGCGATGCGCTCCGGCTTGCCGTACTGCGACTCCCAGGGCTGCTCGAAGCCGGGGATGTTGAGGTCGGACACCGAGAAGCCGCACAGGCCGGCCTTGGGCTTGGAGCCGCGGCCGGTCGAGCCTTCGTCGCGAATTTCGCCGCCGCTGCCGGTGGAGGCGCCGGGGAAAGGCGAAATCGCGGTCGGGTGGTTATGCGTCTCGACCTTGGTCAGGAAGTGGGTCAGCTCTTCCTTGTAAGTGTAGCTGCCATCGGGCTGCGGCAGGAAGCGCAGGTTCTGCCCGCCTTCCATGATGGACGAGTTGTCGGAATAGGCGACCACGGTACCCTGCGGATGCGCCTTGTGCGTCTCGCGCACCATGCCGAACAGCGACAGCGGCTGGTCCTTGCCGTCCACGGTCCAGCTGGCATTGAAGATCTTGTGGCGGCAGTGCTCGGAATTGGCCTGCGCGAACATCATCAGTTCGACGTCGGTCGGATTGCGCTTGAGGCGCTGCGTGAAGTTCTCGACCAGGTAATCGATCTCGTCCGGCGACAGGGCCAGGCCCAGTTCGACGTTGGCCTTCAGCAATGCGTCCTTGCCCTGACCCAGCACATCCACCGTGGTCAGCGGCTGCGGCTCATAATGACGGAACAGCGCGTTCACGGCATCCAGGCTGTCCAGCACCGACTCGGTCATGCGGTCGTGCAGCTTCGGCAGCAGCGCGGCGCGGTCCACATTGCCACTCACATGGTAGGCAATGCCGCGCTCGATGCGCTTGATGGCCTTGAAGCCGCACTGGCGGGCGATATCGGTGGCCTTGGATGCCCAGGGGGAAATCGTGCCCAGACGCGGGGTGACCAACACCAAAGCGCCCGACGGCTCGGCCGGCAGGCTGCCGGCGATGCCCAATAGATCCTTGAGGCGGGCCAGCTCATCGGCCGACAGCGCACCTTCCAGCTCGATGAAATACCAGTGCTCGGCAACAATCGCGCTGACACCGGCGGACTTCACGGTGTCGGCGAGGCGGGCCAGACGGGTTGCGGAATAGGCAGCGAGGCCGCGCAGCTTGAGGATGTCGGGGGTGTCGGACATGGGGATCGTCAAGGGGAGTTGAAGCCTGTTGGCACAGGGTTTTGCATAGGGGTCGCGGCAAATCGCGACAGACCGCAATTATACTCTGCCTCTCCCCTTCCCCATAGCCTCGAACAGGCCGCAGAACCCCTATGTCCGCTCACGCTTTCGATGTCACAACCGCTGATTTCAAAGAGAAAGTTCTCGACGCTTCCATGACCGTGCCCGTGGTCGTGGACTTCTGGGCCGAATGGTGCGGCCCCTGCAAGGTCTTGAAGCCGGTACTGGAAAAGCTGGCCGCCGAATACGCAGGGCGTTTCCTGCTCGCCAAGGTCGATTCGGATAGCAGCCCGGAACTGGCCGGCCACTTCGGCGTGCGCAGCATTCCTACCGTAGTGGCCATCGTCGGCGGCCAGATCGTGGACGGTTTCACCGGCGCCAAGCCTGAAGGTGAAATCCGCGCCTTCCTGGACCGCTTCATCGCACCGGCCGACACTGCCCCCGGCGGCGGTGCCGATGAGCTGATCGAACTGGCCCGCGCCGCTCGTGAGGCCGGCCGCAACGACGAAGCCCGCCAGTTGCTGAATGCCGCCAGCGCCGCTGCACCCGACAGTCATGAAGCCGCCCTGCTGCTTGCCGAAATCTGCATCGAGGACGGCGTACTGGACGAGGCAGCGCACATCCTCGGCGGCCTGCCCGGCGACGCCGATGCGCGCATCCCTGCCCTGATTGCCCGCCTTGCGTTGATCCGCAAAAACGCCGGCGTCGATGTCGCCGCGCTGCGCGCACGCGTGGAGGCCGCACCGGAGGATCACGCCCTGCGCATCGAATACGCCGAGGCGCTGGCAGGCACCCAGGACTGGCGCGGCGCACTGGAGCAACTGCTGGCCAGCGTGAAGCAGGACAAGGCCTGGAACGAGGGTGCGGCGCGCAAGGCCATGCTGGAACTGTTCAACCTCCTCGCCAGCGATGCCGCGCAGCAGCCCCTGGTCAGGGAATTCCGCAGCAAGCTGGCCGCCACCCTGAACTAGGGCGCGCGCTCAGCCGTGCCTTCAGGGCCGGCGACTCACGCCAGCGCTGAAGGCAGGCTTCAGAAGCGGGCCTCCAGCGTCACCATGTAGGTAGCCAGGCCCGGTACCCAGTCGCGCTCGCTGCGAACCAGGCTGCCGCTGGTATCGCTTTCCTCGAGGAAGTTGCGACGGGTCTCGCGCGTCACGTTCTGCGCCGAGAAGCGCAGTGACAGCTGACGATCAAGCTTGTGCAGGGCATACAGGTCGAGCTGGCGACGCGCGCCCTGAGTCTGCCTGACGGTGGCGCTGCTTTCGCGATCCAGGGCCGACACATAGTTGAAGTTGCCGCCCAGGGTCAGTCGCCAGTCCTTGATTTCGTAATCCATGCCCAGATTGGCGCTCTTGCGCGGGCCTTCGCCAGCCCCCAGGCCGGGCACGCGATCACGCAGGGTCACGTCGGTATAGGCGGCATTGCCGCGCAGTGTCAGTTGCGGCAGGCCGAGTGCGCCCAGCGTAGTCTTGTAGTCGAACACCACGCCGTTCAGTTCGGCCGAACCTACATTGAAGGGACGTTCGATCCAGCGCCCGCTCGCGCTGTCCAGCTGCGTGAGGCGCTGGATGTAGCCATCGATCTCGCGCTTGAACACGGACAGGCCGATGGTGCCGGCCCGCTTGGGCAGGAAGTGCTCGACACCCAGCTCGATGCTGCGCAGCTTTTCTGCATTCAGGGCGGAGTTGCCGCCGCGATCGGGATTACTGGACGAGTTGATGCCGGTGGTGGCGCGTGCAAACGGGCTCAGGTCGCGCGTCGGCGGCGCCTTCATGTTGTGCGCCACGCTGGCGCGCAAATTCCACTGCGGCGTCAGCTGCCAGAGATAATGCAGGGACGGATCGAGCGAACGCTGGCTGCGCTCGGTCAAGCCGGCCTGCGTATCGTCGATGCGGGTATTCAACATCTGCCAGCGCAGGCCGGGCGTCAGCACATGCTTTTCCGAGAGCTGCCATTCATCCTGCAGCCAGCCTACCCAGCGCCGCTCCGAGAGATCGGCGCGATTGAAGGAGTTGACGCTGCCGCTGCGCCGCTGCGCGTCATTGCTGCTGCTGTCGCGCACCTCTATCGCACCGGTCAGCAGATGATCGCCGAACACCGCCTGCTTGTGACGCAGGTCCAGCATCCACTCCTGCTCGCGGCGCGTGCTTGTTTCGCTGCTGTTCGACGTCAGCGCGCCGCTGCCGTCATAACGCCGGGTCTGGCGCTCCTGGTCGTCACGTTCGCCCTGCAGCATCAGACGCGCCGTGGTTTCGGTACCGCCGGGACGGGTGCGCTTCCATTCCGTACTGAGGCGGCCGGAAAGACGCTGGCCTTCGTCGTTATTGGCTTCGGAACTCGCCACACCATTCTGGTTGCGGCGCAGGAAACTGTCCCGACTGTTCTCGGTGGCGGTCAGAAAAGGCGAGACCGTGAGTCGCTCGCCCTCCGCCAGCTTCCAGCTGAAGCGCGGGCTCAAGGTGAGGTTGTTGTCCCGCCCCCGGGTATGCGTGGCTTCATCGAGGAAACCGCTGGCCACACCGGCCGTATAACTGGTTGACTCACGCCCGCTGGTGCCGACATTGGGTCGGCTGCTGAAGGCACCGGACAGCAGGTAGCCGAAGTCGCCGCCATCGGGTTCGCCGTACTGGCCTTCGACGCGCAGGGACGGCTCGCCATCGGTACTGCCGAGCCCGAACTTGGCACTGCGCACCGCCTTGTTCGGCACATCGCGCAGCACCAGATTGACCACGCCGCCCGCGCCCAGCACCGGGAATTCGGGCGTACTGTTGCGGATGATCTCGACCCGCTCGATCAGCTCGACCGGCAGGCGCAGTGCCGCCGCAGGATTGCGGCCGCCACCCGGCATGCTCTGCCCGTCCACCAGAATCTGCGGCATGTTGCGGCTGGGCCCGCGCCCGCGTCCGCCGCTGTCCATGTCGGCAAACATGCCGGCGCCCGGCAGGCGGCTCAGCAGTTCGGCCACGCTGGCGGCATCGAGGGCTTCGAGCTCCTCGCGGGTGACGATGATCTTGCCGGCCGTGGAATTGCGGCGCATTTCGCGGCTATCGCTGGCACTGGCCCGCACTTCGACCTCGGGCATCACGGCTGCACCCTGCGCCACTGCCGGGCCGCTGCCCGCCAGCACGCACGGCACCAGCCACCAGCCACGCCTCTCCCTTTTTACCGAACGCAACATCCGACACCCGTTTGAGTTTGATTTCGGGTGCGGATGCTACAAGGCCGGCGTGACGCTTATCGCATCACTTACAGAGATTTACCTTGCCTGTGGTTTCTAGCCGACGATCCAGCCATCCTGCAGGCGCAGGACGCGATCGGCGCGCGCCGCCAGCGCCGGATCGTGGGTGACGACAACAAGGCTGGTCTTGCGATTCTGATTGAGGCCCAGCATCAGATCGAACACCGTCTCGGCGGTATGACGATCGAGGTTGCCGGTGGGTTCGTCGGCCAACACGCAGGCGGGCTGGGTCACCACGGCACGCGCAATCGCGGCACGCTGGCGTTCGCCACCCGATAACTCACCCGGGCGATGATGCAGACGGTGACCGAGGCCGACTTCAGCCAGGACGTCGGCGGCACGCTGCATGGCTTCGGCCTTGTCCATGCGGCGGATCAGGAGCGGCATGGCCACGTTTTCCTGCGCCGAGAACTCGGGCAGCAGGTGATGGAACTGATAGACGAAGCCCAGGCTCTCGTTGCGCAGGCGGCTGCGCTCGGCATCCGCAATGCCGGCCATGTCGCGCCCGAGAATGCTCACGGAACCCGCGGTCGGCGTGTCGAGACCGCCGAGCAGGTGCAGCAAGGTGCTCTTGCCGGAACCCGAGGCGCCGATGATCGCCACGCATTCGCCGGCGGCGAGATCGAGGTCGACGCCATGCAGGACCTGAACCTTCAACTCGCCCTGGGCGAAGGTCTTGCTCAGGCCGCGGGCAGTCAGTACGGCGCTCATCATTCGTACCTCAGTGCTTCAGCCGGGTTGGTGCGCGAGGCACGCCAGCTGGGATACAGGGTGGCCACCAGGGTCAGCACGAAGGACACCGCGGTGATGATGGCCACATCGTCCCACTGCAGTTCGGACGGCAGGTCGGTGATGTAGTACACATCCTTGGCGAGGAACTGGAAGCCCAGCATGCGCTCAAGGAAAGGCACGACCACGTCGATGTTCAGCGCCAGCGCCACGCCGCCGATCACACCCAGCGCGAGGCCGATGGTGCCGATCAGGGCGCCCTGCACGATGAAGATCTGCATGATGCTCTTCGGCTCGGCGCCCAGCGTGCGCAGGATGGCGATGTCGGCCTGCTTGTCGGTCACGGCCATCACCAGCGTGGAAACAATGTTGAAGGCGGCGACGGCCACGATCAGCAGCAGGATCAGGAACATCATGTTCTTCTCGATCTGCACGGCGCGGAAGAAATTGGCGTGGCTGCGCGTCCAGTCGCTGGCATAGGTTTCCGCCGTCACGTACTGGTAGAGCTCGCGCGCAACCTGCGGCGCCGCGAACAGGTCCTTGAGCTTGAGACGCACCCCGCTGACCGAATCGCCCATCTGGTACAGGCGCTGGGCATCCTGCATGTGGATCAGGGCCAGACCATTGTCATACTCGAACATGCCGACCTCGAACACGCCGACGACGGTGAACTGTTTCAGCCGCGGCGCCAGTCCGACCGGCGTATTCGTGCCCTGCGGCGCGATCAGCGTGACCTTGTCGCCCTCGAAGGCGCGCAGTGCGCGCGCCAGATCGGCGCCGAGCACGATGCCGAACTCGCCCGGCGCGAGCTTTTCCAGCGCGCCCATCTTCATGTGCTGGGCGAAATCGGCGACCTTTTCCTCTTCCACCGGCAGGATGCCGCGCACCACCGTGCCGCGCACGGTCTGGTCGTAGGAAAGCAGACCCTGCGCCTGCACATAGGGGGCGGCGGCCATGACCTGCGGATGTTGTACCGCCTGCTGTTCGACTGTCCGCCATCCGGGCAGATCGCCGTCGGTGCCCTGGATCTGGATATGCGAGGCCACGCCGAGAATGCGCGTGCGCAGCTCCTTCTGGAAACCGTTCATCACCGACAGCACCACGATCAGTGCAGCCACGCCCAGTGCGATGCCGCACATGGAGATCATGGAGATGAAGGAAATGAAGTGATTGCGGCGCTTGGCGCGGGTATAACGCAGGCCGATGAGAAGCTCATATCGCATGGGGCTGCATGCTAACATGCGTCGCATATCGCAAACCCCGGCCAGCTCCTGAAAGCCGCTCCCCATCTGTATCTCGATGTCACAGCCCCCGCCCATCCTGCACCTCGCCCTGCCCGGCCTGCTGTGGCCTGCTCAGGCCATGCAGGACATGGTCTACGACCTCAAACTGCCGGCACTCTCCTGGCTGCTCGGCAAGGGCAGCCGCACGCTGAAGCCGGTTACCGACTACCCGCAATGGCTGGCGGATGTCGCGGGCTTGCCCAGCCTTCCCGCCGCTGCGCTGCGTGCCAGCGCCCATGGCGCAGCGCAGACTGGCCGCTGGCTCTGCCTCGATCCCATCCACCTGCGTGTCGAGCGTACCCAACTCATCGTACAGGACCCGGCCAGCCTGCAACTGACGCAGGAAGAGGCAGCAACACTGCTGGCCGATCTCGCGCCGCTGCTGGATGAGCTTGGCCAGCCCGGCATCAGCGCGCCGCATGAGTGGCAGATCCACCTGCACGCCGAATCGGATATCCGCACCACGCCGCTGGTCGATGCCATCGGCCTCAACGGCGACCAGCTGATGCCGAAAGCCGCCAATGTAAAGGTGTGGCGCCGCGTGCTGAATGAAGTGCAGATGACCCTGCACGAACATCCGGTCAACCTCGCCCGCAGCGCGCGCGGCCTGCCCGC
>JAIEOJ010000229.1 GCA_019750575.1 Rhodocyclaceae bacterium
CCCGCCTGCCAGAGGTGATTCAACGCGATCAGCGTGGTCGCCGCATCGGAGCTGCCGCCGCCCAGGCCGCCGCCCATGGGCAGATGCTTTTCAATGCGGATGGAAGCACCGCGCTGCACGCCGGCGGCGCTTTGCAGCAGGCGCGCCGCGCGCACCGTAAGATCCTGCTCGGGCGGCACGCCGGGCAACGGCGTTTCCAGCACGACCGCAGCGTCATCGCGCACGCTGAAGTAAAGCGTGTCGCCATGGTCGATGAAACGGAATACGGTCTGGAGCAGGTGATAGCCGTCAGCACGCCGGCCGACGATGTGCAGAAAGAGATTGAGCTTGGCGGGGGCAGGCCATGCCTTCATGGAAGCGCCTTGTTGTCAGTAGTGTCTTCGTCTGCAGTGTCGCTCCAGCTGTCGATGCGCAGACGCACGCCGACCTCCGGGCTTTCCAGCTGCAGCAGTTGCGGGCGGCCGTCGTCGCCGTAGCGCAACCATTCAACGGTCCATGTATCGGGCAGCACCAGCAGCAAGGGGCGCTGCTGCGCGTCCAGCGTGGCATCCGGGGCGATACCGCGGATCCAGTCAGGCAGCGCGGCAATCGGCAGGGGGGCACCGAACAGGCGGGAGGCCAAGGCCTCCAGCGTGCTTGCCTCGTGACGCTGGCCATCCGGCAACTGCAACACGGCGCTACTGCCGTCGCGGCGCAGCTCGGCTGCGCCCTGCCCCAGCGGCCCGGTCAGCGTCAGCGCATCGCTGCGCGCACTGTGGCGCCAGTGCAGCGTGCCGTGGTAGGCCTGTTCTCCCTGGCGGATGGCGATCCGCCCGTTCAGGGTGAACGGCGCTTCGGCGTGAACCGGGCCGCACAGGAGCCAGCCGAGCGCAATGACAAACAGGCGCTTCAAGATTCAGGGAAGGTACTTCTTGATGGTATCGGCCAGGGCCTGATTGCCGGGGCTCTGGCGCGCGGCCTCGCTCCACACCTTGCGCGCGTCATCCTGGCGGCCGAGCGCCCACAGGACTTCACCCAGGTGGGCGGCAATCTCCGGATCCGGGCGCTTGCTGAAGGCCTTCTGCAGGGTTGCCAGCGCCGCCTGCTTGTCACCCAGGCGGAACTGCACCCAGCCCTTGCTGTCGAGAATGAAGGGATCGTCCGGCAGCAAGGCGAGTGCCTTGTCGATCAGTTGCTGCGCCTCTTCCAGACGCACGCCGCGCTCCGTCAGTGAATAGCCGAGTGCGTTGTAGGCATGAGCATGATCCGGCTTGACCTTGATCAGCTTCTGCCACAACTGCTCTGCCACATCAAACTTGCCGATGCGATCCGCGGCCAGCGCAGTCTCGTAGAGCAACTCCGGTTCGTTGGGCCTGCCCTGCAGTGACTTGTCGAGAAAGCGGTAAGCCTCCTCGTTGCGGTTGGCTTCACGCAGCAGGGCACCTTCGGCCACGATCAGCTGCACCTGCGCAGCCTCATCGGCAGGCCGGGCGTTCTGGAGGATGGCGCGAGCGCCATCAAAATCGCCCTGCCTGGCTGTCAGTTGCGCTGCGCGCGCCTGCGCCGGCATGTAATGGGTACCTGGCGTCACGCTCGCATACCACTCGGCAGCGGACTTGAAGTCCTTCTTCTCTTCGGCCATCTGCGCCAGATAGGTGCGCACCAGGTTGGCCTCGGCATAGTTCGTGTCGACCAGACGCTTGAACTGGATTTCGGCCAGCTCGAAGTCGCGCATCTGCATCGACAGCAAACCGACGGCGTAGATCACGTCGGGATTGGCAGGCTGGCGCGCCAGTACGACCTTGAACTCGGACAAGGCCTCTTCGAAGCGGCGCTCGACCACAAGGGCGCGTGCCAGCGCGAGACGCGCATCCATGGACTCCGGATTGGCGCGCACAAAGGGCTGCAGGATGGCAATCACTTCGGTCGGCTGGGCCTGGGCCATCAGCGCCTTGAAGAGTACGGCAAACTCCCAGTCCGGGCGCTGCCCAAGGGCGACTTCCAGGCTGGCCTGCGCCTGCGCCATCTCCTTCGCTGCATAGGCCGCCTGCGCGCGGGCGAAATGTGCTTCCGGCAATTGCAGATAGGGTTCGGTCGCATCAACCACGACCTTGTACACCGCCGCCTTGTCCTGGATGCGGCCCAGCAGACGGTTGAGGCGCATCAGCGCGGTCGGCACATTCTCGCGATCCAGTTCCAGGGAACGGGACAGATGCAGCACCACCTCGTCAAGGCGGCCAAAGGCGGCCGCTAGGGTCACCATCATCTGCTGGGCGCCGGCGGAATTCGGTTCCTGCTCGGCCCAGATACGGGTCGCGGCAATCGCTGCATCGTACTGGCGCCCGGCCAGGGCCACCTCGGCGGCGCGCTTGGCGATGCGCGGGTCGCGCGTGTTGCGTGCCAGATCGAGGTAGGCGGCCACCGACAGCGGCAACTGCCCGCGCGCGCCGGCCACCTCGGCGAACATGAACTGGTAGAGGATTTCCGGAGTCAGTTCGGTGCTTGGCGCCGCGCCGAAGATGCCCTTCCGGTCTGCGCCGGCCGGCGCCTTGTCGGCAGCTGCGGCGATGCCGGCACAGCCGATAAGCAAGGTCACCAGCAGGACGGACATGCGACTGGAGCGGGAACGCAATTTCATGGGGCGATCGCTGAATGGATACATTCTTTAGAATGCGGGCATGTTAGCAGGTTCCTCCGCGCTTCTCTGACCATGCCCGAACTTCCAGAAGTCGAAGTTACGCGCCTCGGCATCGCCCCCGGCCTGACCGGCCGGCGCGTGAGTGCCGTTGTTGCGCGTACGCCCAAGTTACGTTACCCGATTCCCGCCGAACTGCCGGTCCTGTTGTGTGACAGGGTGTTGCAATCCGTCGAGCGGCGCGCGAAATACCTCCTCCTCGACTTCGGCCATGGCCGCCTGCTGCTGCACCTTGGCATGAGTGGCAGTCTGCGCCTTCTACCGGCCGCCACCGCGCCGGAAAAACACGACCACCTCGATCTCGTCTTCGGCGAAACCGTGCTGCGTCTGCGCGATCCGCGCCGCTTCGGCGCCGCCCTCTGGCTTGACGGCGCAAGCAGCCATGCGCTGCTCGACGTGCTGGGGCCGGAACCGCTGTCGGAGGTGTTCACTGCACGCTGGCTGCACGCGGCACTGAAGAAACGCGGCACCGCCATCAAGCCCACCCTGATGGACGGCCACCTGGTTGTCGGCATCGGCAACATCTACGCATCGGAAAGCCTGTTCCGTGCGCGCATCAATCCGCAAACCGCGGCCAACAAGGTCTCACTGGAAAGACTTGAACGCCTGGTGCCGGAAATCAAGGCCACGCTGCAAGCGGCCATCGCCAAGGGCGGCAGTACGCTGCGCGACTTCATCCACTCCGACGGCAGCTCCGGCTACTTTCAGCAGGAGTACTTCGTCTATGGCCGCGACGGTCTGCCCTGCCGGATCTGCGGCACGGCCATACGCCGTATCGTGCAGGGGCAACGGGCCAGCTTTTATTGCCCGAAATGTCAAAAATAATACCCAGCTGAGCTCCGGACAAGCCACACCAGGCCGTGCCAGCCGGAAAACTGTGCCTGGATTTATTTATTCAAGGACTTTACCGCACATTTAAAACTCATATAATTGAAAAAAATGTACTGATAGGCGAGTGATATGTCTCGACAGGGGTGGTCCGACCGGTTGGCGCAGCTCCCCGTACGTGGCATCCTGCTGCTGGCCCTGCTCGCCCTTGGCAGCTGGGGCACGCTCTCGGCCTGCTTCCAGCTGGTGGACGCACTCCGCGGCTACCGGCAAAGCGCCGATGTAATCACTTGGGCGGGGACAACCAACAATCTGTTCCGCATGGCTCAGCACTTCGCCTATGAGCGCGGCCGCACGGCCCTGATCCTGCGCACCCCGACACCGGTCAACGAAGCCAATCGCAATTTCATCACCCAGCGCCGCCAGCTCGCCGACCAGGCCATGCAGGACTTCCTGCAGCAACGCCAATCCTTGCCGGAACTCGGGCAGGAGGTGCTCGCGGAGCGCTGGGCAGAAATCCAGACCCTGCGCCAGACCGTTGACCGCGAGATGAACCTGCCGCTGGCCCGGCGCGATCCGCAACTGGCAGCACAGTGGTACGCCAGCGCAACCGAGCTGCTGCTGGCCAGCCGCCAGCTGACCCAGATGCTGGTTGCCAACTATGTGCGCAACCGCGGCCTTGAGGTGGCGCGCCTGACCCTGATTGCAGGCTATGCCTTCGAGCTGCGGCTCGCGGTAGGCGCGGAAGCGGCGCATATCGGGCAACAGCTTGCCGGCGGCGGCGTCATGAGTGCGGAAGGCCTGGCCCAGGTATATGAGCTGCGCGGACAGCAGCAGATGCTCTGGGCCGAAATCGAGCGCCTGCGCCGCTACGCACCGATACCCGCACTGGACAGCCATATTGACGCGATCCGGAAGGCGCACCACCAGACCATGCGCGGCCGCCAGGACGCGGCACTGGCCGCGTGGAAGCGTGGCGAACGGCCGGCCATGCCGATTACCGAGCTGACGGATGCCGCCCAGACCGCGCTCGACGGCATCTCCGAACTGATGCAACTGGCCGCCCTTGAAACCGAGCGCGTCGCGATTGCCGACCGGGAAGGCGCCACCCACCAGTTGCTGCGCAGCCTGATGCTGGGCGGCATGATCCTGATCATCACCCTGCTTACCGTGTGGTACGTGCTGAAACGCATCGTCAAGCCGCTGGAGCAGCTCGATCACGAACTGCGGCGCCTGATCATGGGACAGGCGCTGGCCTGTCCGCCGCGCGGCAGCAACGAGATCGGACGCCTGCGCGAGGCCGTCGCCCTGGTCATGCATCTGTGGAAGGAAAAAAACCGCCTCGAAAGCGAACTCAGCAATCTTGCCTTCCATGACAGCCTGACCGGCCTGCCGAACCGGCGCCTGCTGATGGAAAGGCTGCAGCACGCGCGCATCAAGAACGAACGCCGCGATCAGTTCGCCTGCCTGCTCTTTCTCGACCTGGACAAATTCAAGCAGGTCAACGACAACCATGGACACGAGCTCGGCGACCGGCTGCTGATCGCCGTAGCCGACAGGCTCAGGCTGTTGCTGCGCGAGGAGGACACGATTGCCCGCCTCGGCGGGGACGAGTTCATAGTCCTGCTGGAAAGCCTGGGCAGCGACGAAGCGGCCGCTCATGCCGCCGCAATGCGCATACGCGACAAGCTGGATCAGGAGCTGGCGCTACCTTATACCTTCGGGGATATCCGTCTGCGCTGCTCGGTCAGCATCGGTTACAAGCTGTTCAACGGCAGTGACGAGGATGCCAAGGCGCTGATACGCTCGGCTGACGCCGACATGTACCAGTGCAAGAACGAACGCGATGGCGGCTATGCCGAGGTCAGCCGCATCTCCGCCGACGACTAGGCAGCGGACTTGCCGGTCAGGCGGATGTAGCGGGTCATCAGCGTATCCTGGCTCTCGACCCGATCCGGATCATTGGGAATGCAGTCGACCGGGCAGACATCACGGCACTGCGGCTTGTCGAAATGCCCCACGCACTCGGTGCATTTGTCAGGATCGATCTGGTAGATCTCTTCGCCCTGCGAAATGGCCTCGTTCGGACACTCCGGTTCGCAGACATCGCAATTGATGCATTCGTCGGTGATCATCAGGGCCATGTTCAGCCCCTGCTCTTGATCTTGTCGGCGAGACGCTTGGCAACAAAGGGATGCACGAACTTCTCGACCGGGCCGCCGAGGGCGGCAATTTCGCGCACCATGGTGGCGGAGATGAACATGTACTGCTCGCCCGGCGTGAGGAACACGGTCTCGACCTCGGGATAGAGATTGCGGTTCATGCCGGCCATCTGGAATTCGTACTCGAAGTCGGAAACGGCGCGCAAGCCGCGCAGGATCACCTCGGCATTGTTGTCGCGCATGAAGTCCATCAAGAGGCAGTTGAAGCCGACGATCTGTACATTGGGCAGATCCTTGAGCACTTCGCGGGCGATTTCGATACGCTCATCGAGACAGAAGAAGGGACGCTTGCTGGCGCTCTCGGCGATGCCGACGATGACATTGCCGAACAGGCTGGCAGCACGACGCACCAGGTCTTCATGACCGTTGGTCAGCGGGTCGAAAGTGCCGGGGTAGACGGCGATGGTTTTACTCATTTTTATTCGTGTTCCAGCAAGTGAAAATGGACCTGCCCGGCCTGTCCGCGCTTGACGGTCTGCCATGCGCCCAGAGACTCGATCTCGTGTTCGGCCTCGACATACAGCCTGGCGCCGGGTGCGGCCCACTGCGGCAGCAGCGGCGCCACCTTGTCCAGCCAGCCCTTGTTATAGGGCGGATCGAGGAAGATCAGGTCGAAACGTGCCTCGGACATGAATTTTAGCGCATCACCGCCGACTATCCTTGCCTTGGGCAATTGCAGTTCGGCCAGATGCTTCTTCAGCGTCTGCTGCGCACGCGCATCCTTTTCGACCAGCACAACCTCATCGGCCCCGCGCGAAGCCGCCTCGAAACCGAGGACGCCACTGCCCGCGAACAGGTCCAGACAACGCCAGCCCGACAGGTCCTGCCCCAGCCAGTTGAAGAGGGTCTCGCGCACGCGGTCCGGCGTCGGGCGCAGGCCGGCGGCGTCGATGACCTGCAGCATGCGGCTGCGGTGCGTGCCGCCGGTGATTCTGATGCGACTCAAAACGCAACCTCATGGGTAGCCGTACAGCGGCGAACCAAGCGCATCCCCTCCCCCGGGGCAGGAGCTGGGGGAGAGATCACTTTTCTGCTCCGACAATCACCGTCACCAGTTGCCCGGTCTTCACGTGGCCGGCAAAGGCGGCCCGCACCTGCTCGGCGGTGACCGAGCCGATCAGGCGCGGATAGTCGTCGATGTAGCTGAGCGGCAGTTCGTAGAAACCGATCGCCGACAGATAGCCGAGCAGCTTGGCGTTGCTGTCGATGCGCAGCGGCAGGCCATCGATGTAGTACTGCTTGGCCGCCTTCAACTGAGCTTCGCTCGGGCCCTTGTGCAGAAAGTCCTTGAGCACCTCGTGCACCACCTTGAGCGCATCGTCGGCCTGTTCGCGACGCGTCTGCAGGCCGATCTGGAACGGGCCTTCGAGCTTGCGCGGCGCGAAGTAGGAGTGCACATCGTAGGCATAGCCGCGCTTTTCGCGCACCTCCTGCATCAGGCGCGACACAAAGCCGCCACCGCCGAGTGTGTAGTTGCCGACCAGCAGGGCGTAGTACTCGGGATCGCTGCGCTGTACCGACGGCATGCCGATGGCGATATGCGCCTGCGCCGAAGGATGGGCGATGCGCACGACTTCGGCCCTGGCCGGCGCTGTCACGGGCGGTACCGCCGCCACCGGACTGCGGCTGGGCAGGGCGGCAGCCAGCTCCTCGGCAATGCGCTCGGCTTCGGCGCGGCTGATATTGCCCAGCAGCGAGATCACCGCATTGCGCGCAGTGTAGTTGCTGCGATGGAAAGCCTCGATATCCGCCCGCGTGATCGCGCTGACGCTTTCGACGGAAGCGCTGCGGCCATAGGGATGCTCGCCGTACAGTGCCGCGGAAAAACGCTTCGCAAGTACGGTACCTGGGCGCGTCTCCGCATCCTGGATCGCGGCGATGGTGCGCGTCTTTTCGCGGGCGAGCACACTGTCAGGAAAGGCCGGTGCTGCCAGCAGCCGGCGCAGCAATGCCAGACCGCCATTGCGCTGCTCCGCATCGGACAGGGTACGTAAGGTCAGGCTGCTGCGGTCATGATCGACGCCGCCGCCGATGCGTATGCCCAGATCGACGATGCGGCCGGCAATCGCCTCCTCGTCCAGCGCGGCCTCGCCAGCGGCTGCCTGCACGCCGGCATCCAGCAGACCGCGCGTGAGCGCCGCCATGCCGCTCTTGCCGGCCGGGTCCTGGGCGCTGCCGGCAGGAATATCCACCTGCACGTCGAGCAGGGGCAGTGCGGTGCTGGCGACAAAATAGACGCGCGCGCCGGTCTGCGTCGTCCAGTGCTCGATCTTCGCGCCGGCCTGGGCCAGACCTGTGGCGAGGAGGAAAATTGAAGCAATCAGGAATTTCTCGATACGCATGTCTCTGTCCTCAGTGCTTGAGCGGAACGGATGGCTTGGCGGCCGACTTTGGATCCACCGGCTGCGGATCCAGCGTCGCCACGGTCAGCACATCGTCGCTGAAGTATTTCTTCGCCACCGCCTGCACCTGCTCGGGCGTGACAGCCTTGAGCTTTTCCAGCATGCGGTCGATATCGCGCCAGTGGAAACCGGCTGCTTCGATGCCGCCGATTTCCATGGCCTG
>JAIEOJ010000071.1 GCA_019750575.1 Rhodocyclaceae bacterium
TGGGCGGAACGCACCGCACCGGCCGTGCTCGCATCAATCAGGTCGGCAATCGCCTCGGCCTGGGCTAGGTCCAGCTTGTCGTTGAGGAAGGCACGCTGGCTGAACTCGCCCGGACTGGCGATGCGCGCCCCGAGCTCGACACAGCGCGCCAGCAGCATCTGCATCACCACCGGGCCGCCATGCCCCTGTAGCTCTATCACATCCTCGCCGGTGAAGGAATTCGGACCGGGGAAGTAGAGGATCAGGCCCTGGTCGATGACCGCGCCATCCGCACCGCGAAAGCTGGCCAGCGTTGCCTGCCGTGGTGCCGGGCTGCGCCCGCACAGGGCCAGGGCAAAGGCCGCCAGCGCCTCGCCGGAAACGCGGACCACGCCGATGCCGCCGCGTCCGTGAGCAGTTGCAATGGCGGCGATGGTGTCCTTTTTGAGCATGGCTTCAGCTTAAAGCAAGACGCACAAAACACAACGCCCGCATGCGCGGGCGTTGGCAGGGAGAGACGACGGGATTACTTGGCTGCAGCCGCCTCGATCTGGCGCGTGATGTACCACTGCTGCGCGATCGAAAGCAGGTTGTTCACCGTCCAGTACAACACCAGGCCGGACGGGAACCAGAGGAACATGATGGTGAATGCGACTGGCATCCAGGTCATGATCTTGGCCTGCACGGGGTCCGGCGGGGTCGGATTCAGGCGGGTCTGGAAGAACATCGTGGCGCCCATGAGCACGGGCAGCACATACCAGGGATCCTGCACCGACAGGTCGGTGATCCAGCCCAGCCAGGGCGCATTGCGGATTTCCACGGTACCCAGCAGCACCCAGTACAGGGCGATGAAGACCGGAATCTGCACCAGCACCGGCAGGCAGCCGCCGAGCGGATTGATCTTCTCGCGCTTGTACAGGGCCATCATTTCCTGATTCATGCGCGCACGGTCGTCCTTGCAGCTTTCCTTGATGCGGGTCATCTGCGGCATGACCACGCGCATCTTGGCCATGGACTTGTAGCTGGCGGCGGAAAGCGGGAAGAAAATCAGCTTGAGCAGCATGGTCAGGGCGATGATGGTCCAGCCCCAGTTGCCGAGAATGGCGTGGAACTGCTGCATCACCCAGAACAGCGGCGCGGCGATCACGGTCAGCCAGCCATAGTCCACCACCAGATCCAGGCCAGGGGCGATGGCTTCCAGCTTGTCCTGTTCCTGCGGACCGGCATACAGCGGCACGCTGATCGTACCGGTCTTGCCTGGCTCCACTGCAGGCAGCGCGAACTTGACGCCGGCACGGTAGAGGCTGCTGTCCATGCGATCGATGTAGAACTCACGCTCGGCCTTGCCCTGCGGCAGCCAGGCCGAGAAGAAGTAGTGCTGAACCAGGCCGATCCAGCCATTGTCGGCCTTCTGGCTGTACTTGGCCTTGCTCTTGTCGATGTCAGAGAAATGCACCTTCTGGAACTTGTCGGCTTCGGTATATACCGCCGGGCCGGTAAAGGTGGTCACGCCAAACGCACCGCTGGTGGCGCTTTCCGGCTCCTTGCCATCGCGCAGGATCTGGAAGTAGCCATACGGCGTCAGCGTGGCGCCGCTGGCGTTGCTGATTTCGTAGCTGACATCGATCAGGTAGCTGCCGCGCTTGAAGGTGTAGATCTTGGCAACCTTCACACCATTGGCGGCCGGTGCAGTCAGGCGAACCGCAAGGCTGTCATCGCCGTCGGCCATCTGGTATTCGGCCTTTTCCAGCGTGAAAGCGGTCTTGTGGTTGGGCAGGCCCTCACCGATCAGGCCGGACTGGCCGACGTAGATATGCTGCTTGGGATCGTTCTGGAACAGAACAAAGTTCTTGTTCTTGTCCAGGGTGGCGCGATGCTTTTCAAGTTCGAAGAAGACCAGATCACCGCCCTGGGCGGAAATCTCGGCCTTGAACAGGTCGGTCTGGACCGTAGCCTTGGGCACATTGGCCGCAGGCAGGGTTCCACCCGGCATGGCGGCTACCGTCGGCACGGCACCGGCAATCGCGCTGGGTGCGCCCGGCACGGCGGCTTCGGCCGACTCGGCCACCACCGCGGGCGGCGGCGTATGCGCACGCTGCCATGCGTCCCACAGCATGAACACCGAGAACGTGAAAGTAAGCAGGAGCAGGGTGTTGAGGCGTTTTTTATCCATCGCGGGCGTCTATCAGGAAAACGTGAATTTTATCAAGGCACCGGGTCGTAACCGCCCGGGTTGAAGGGATGGCAGCGACCCAGACGGCGCGCGGTCAGCCAGCAACCGCACCAAGGCCCGTGCTTGTGCAGGGCCTCGATCGCATATTCGGAACAGCTTGGGTGGAAACGGCAACGCCGGCCCAGCCATGGACTGATCAGATAACGGTAAGTTTGCACCAGGCCGAGAAAAAACCATTGGGCAAGTTTGCGTGGCAGGGCCAGCACGGCTTTCATCGCGCCGTTCCGGGCAGACGTTGCAGCAGTTCGTCGATCTGCCGCCGCCATTCCAGGCGCTGCTGTGCCAGCGTGGCGGTTCGCGCATTCAGCGGCTTGCCCAGACGGAACACCAGATCATAGGCCGGCAGCTGGCTGCAGACGTGACGAAACGCCTCACGGGCCAATCGCTTTACGAGATTGCGATGAACGGCACGTTTGGCGTTTCTTTTCGGTACCACCAGACCAAGCCTGGCGGCACTGTGCACTGCGCTGGACGCTGGCATGGCCGGAATTTCCGGTCCCGCAGACGTTGCCGACGATATTGCTGGCCGATAATAAAGCTCGAACGGCCCGCCGCGCAGAACGCGACGATTGGCAAAGACTGCGGTGTATTCCTTTCCGTTCAGCAGCCGGCTAGCCGGTCGAAAACGGAAAGAGACAGCGTTCAAACGGAGAGGCGACGACGGCCCTTGGCACGACGGGCGGCGAGAACGGCACGACCGCCACGGGTGCGCGAGCGCACGAGGAAGCCGTGGGTACGCTTACGGCGTACGACGGAGGGCTGGTAAGTGCGTTTCATGATGCTGATTCCTGCAAATTGGAAAACCCGAGATTAGAGTCGAAAATACTCTTGCTGTCAAGTCAGATATTTTTCGACAAAGCAGGACTGCCTGTGGATAACTTTGGCCAAAAAGGCTAGAATCCCCCCTCGCCTTGCTCGTCCGTGGAGTGCCCGGATTGTACCCGTAACAAGGCTGGAAGGGCGCTGCCACAGGCTTTGCGGATAATTTATCCACAAGGGAGGCCGGGCAGCATGAGGAACAAGTTAGACCACAAGAAGATATAGCCCAAAGAATTCAATGCCTTTGCGTGACTCCTTAGATCCTGCACTTTCCGGTGCGGATGCCATCCCCAACGTAACCAGCTTCTGGTCTGCTTGCCTGAGCCAGCTCGAACGCGAGCTGCCGGCCCAGCAGTTCAATACCTGGATCAAGGGCCTGCGCCTGGAAACCAACGGCAGTCCCGACCAGCTCAGCCTGCTTGCACCCAACCGCTTTGTGCTGCAATGGGTGCGCGAACGCTACCTGTCGCAGATCCAGGAACTCAGCCAGCAGTTCTACCCGGTGCCGGTCACCATCCATCTCGGTCTGGCCGGCAGCAGCGATGCCGAAGCCGAAACCCTCAATGGCGAAGTGGCGACACCGGTCGAAAAGCTCCCAGAGCCTGTGGCCATGGCGCCGGCCATCATCAGCGGCCGCGACGACGCCTACGACAAGACCCGCCTCAACCCGACCTTCACCTTCGATACGCTGGTGACCGGCCGCGCCAATGATCTCGCCCGCGCCGCCGCCCAGCAGGTCGCCCTGAATCCCGGCATCTCGTACAACCCGCTGTTCGTGTATGGCGGCGTCGGCCTCGGCAAGACCCACTTGATCCACGCCATCGGCAACTCGGTGTACCAAGCAAACCCAGGAGCCGTAATTCGCTACATCCATGCCGAAGACTTTGTCTCCGATGTGGTGCGTGCCTACCAGCAGAAGGCCTTTGACGTCTTCAAGCGCTACTACCGCTCGCTCGACCTGCTGCTGGTCGATGACATCCAGTTCTTCGTCAAGAAGGACCGTACCCAGGAAGAGTTCTTCTACGCCTTCAATGCGCTGGCCGAAGCGAAGAAGCAGATCATCATTACCTGCGATACCTACCCCAAGGACATCGACGGTCTGAAAGAACGCCTGATCTCGCGCTTCGACTGGGGCCTGACCGTACAGATCGAGCCGCCGGAAACCGAAATGCGCGTCGCCATTCTCAAGAAGAAGGCCGAAGCCTCGCGCATCGATCTGGGCGACGACGTGGCCTTCCTGATTGCCAAGCACCTGCGTTCGAATGTGCGCGAACTCGAAGGCGCCCTGAACCGCGTGCTGGCCTTTGCGCGCTTCCACAACCGCCCCATCACCATCGATGTGGCCAAGGACGCACTCAAGGACATCATCGGCGCAACCAACCGCCAGATCAGCCTGGAGCTGATCCAGAAGACCGTTGCCGACTACTACAAGATCAAGGTCGCCGACATGTATTCACAAAAGCGCACGCGTGCCATTGCCCGGCCGCGCCAGGTCGCCATGTGGATCAGCCGCGAACTCACCGCCCACAGCCTGCCGGAGATCGGCGAAGCCTTTGGCGGACGTGACCACACCACCGTCCTGCATGCCTGCCGCACCATCCTCGATCTGCGCAGCAAGGACAGCCACCTCAACAACGATCTGCATGTGCTCGAGCAGACCATCAAGGGCTGAAACAGTGGCGTGAAACATGTGCACAACCCGATTAGCAAGTCCTGTAAAACCTTGGGACGAATTGTGGATAAACCGGCCTGACGAGCAAAACCCGTTTTTCCCCCACAATCGCCCACAGCAGTAATGCACACATGCCAACACGCTTTTCAACCGGCTAAAAGCATGATGCAATTGAAGTTTAAGCAGTTATCCCCAGACCAAGCGGTTCTCTAATCATCAGTTGGAGATTAAATATATATGTTGTTATATAAAGGCCCTCGCGATCAGATTCTCAGCCCGCTCCAGTCGGTCAGCGGCATTGTCGAGAAGCGTCACACCCTGCCTATCCTCTCCAACGTGCTGATCGAGAAGGCCGGTGAAAATCTGACCCTGCTGGCGACCGATATCGAAATCCAGATTCGCACCACCGCTGCCGGCATCGGCAGCGAAAGCGTTGCGATCACGGTGGGCGCCCGCAAGCTGCAGGACATCCTGCGCTCCCTGCCCGAATCCGCCGAAGTCAGCCTCACGCTCGAAGACAAGCGTCTGCAGCTCAAGGCCGGCAAGAGCCGCTTCAACCTGCAGACCCTGCCGCCCGAGGATTTCCCGCGCGTGGCCGAAGCGTCCGACCAGAGCGCCAAGGTCAAGCTGAGCCAGAAGCAGTTCAAGCGCCTGCTCGCGCTGGTCCAGTACGCCATGGCCCAGCAGGACATCCGCTACTACCTCAACGGCCTGCTCGTCATCGTTGCCGGCAACGAGATCCGCGTGGTCGCCACCGACGGTCACCGTCTGGCCTACGCCGCCGAAACCCTGGACGAGGAATTTCCTCGTGCCGAAGTCATCCTGCCGCGCAAGACCGTGCTCGAACTGTCGCGCCAGCTCGGCGACAACGACGACCCGCTCGAAATCGCCCTGGCACCGACGCAAGCCAAGTTCAGCTTCGGCAACATCGAACTCGTCTCCAAGCTCATCGACGGCAAGTTCCCGGACTACGAGCGCGTGATTCCGCAGGGTCACGGCAAGGTCCTCAAGCTGGATCGTGCCCTGCTGCATCAATCGCTGCAGCGTGCCGCGATTCTCACCAACGAGAAATTCCGCGGTGTGCGCCTGGTGCTTGAAAATAACGCGCTCAAGATCATGAGCACCAACGCCGAACAGGAAGACGCGCAGGAAGAAATCGAAGTTGCCTACGATGCCGAGCTGCTCGACATCGGCTTCAACGTCACCTACCTGCTGGACGTGCTCAACAACATCAGCGTCGATGTGATCGAGCTGCGTCTCACCGACGCCAACTCGAGCGCCCTCTTCGTCCTGCCCGACAACGAGCGCTTCAAGTACGTCGTCATGCCGATGCGTATCTAAGCGCTTCAGCGTAGAAAGCTCACAAACCGGCGCCAATTCCTGGCAGCCGGTTTTGCACTTCTAATGCCTTACTGAAAGTTGTAGAACACCATGAGTCAAGACATCAACAATCCGTCCGATCTGCCCGAAGACGAATCAAAGCCTGAAGCAACACCGGCGCCCGCGCCCGCTGCCTACGACGAGGATTCGATCACCCAGCTCGAAGGTCTTGAAGCTGTGCGCAAGCGGCCGGGCATGTACATCGGCGATACCTCCGATGGTTCCGGTCTGCACCACATGGTGTTCGAAGTCGTGGACAACGCGATTGACGAAGCACTCGCCGGTCACTGCGACGAAATCGTCATCACCATCCACACCGACAACTCGATTTCCGTCACCGACAACGGTCGTGGCATTCCCACCGGCATCAAGTTCGACGATAAGCACGAACCCAAGCGTTCGGCGGCCGAGATCGTCATGTGCGTGCTGCACGCCGGCGGCAAGTTCAACCAGAATTCGTACAAGGTCTCCGGCGGTCTGCACGGCGTCGGCGTGTCCTGCGTCAATGCGCTGTCCGAATGGCTGCGCCTGGTCATCCGCCGCGACGGCAAGAAGCACGAACTCGAATTCCGCAAGGGCGTGCCCTACAACCGCATCGTCGAAGTGCAGAATGGCGTTGAAGTTTCACCTGCACGTGTGACTGGCGAAACCGAAAAGCGTGGCACCGAAGTTCACTTCCTCGCCGACCCGGAAATTTTCGGCACCGTCGAATTCCATTACGACATTCTCGCCAAGCGCCTGCGTGAACTGTCCTTCCTCAACAACGGCGTCAGCATCAAGCTCGTTGATCAACGCCACAACAAGGAAGAAGACTTCGCCTTCTCCGGCGGCGTGAAGGGCTTTGTCGAATACATCAATCGCAGCAAAAACGTGCTGCATCCGAATGTGTTCTACGCAGCCGGCGAATCCGGTCCGCTCAGCGTTGAAGTGTCGATGCAGTGGAACGACAGCTACCAGGAACAGGTGCTCTGCTTCACCAACAACATTCCGCAGAGCGACGGCGGTACCCACTTGACCGGCCTGCGTGCCGCGATGACGCGTGTCATCAACAAGTACATCGAAGAAAACGAGATCGCCAAGAAGGCCAAGGTCGATATCAGCGGCGACGACATGCGTGAAGGTCTGGCCTGCGTGCTGTCGGTCAAGATGCCCGATCCCAAGTTCGCATCGCAAACCAAGATGAAGCTGGTTTCCGGCGAAGCACGCCAGCCTGTGGAAGACGTGGTTGCCGCCAAGCTGGCCGAATTCCTGCTCGAAAAACCATTGGACGCCAAGACGATATGTGGAAAAA
The DNA here is from genome assembly GCA_019750575.1 of Rhodocyclaceae bacterium. Lineage (GTDB taxonomy): Bacteria > Pseudomonadota > Gammaproteobacteria > Burkholderiales > Rhodocyclaceae. The sequence continues at coordinate 7,375 of JAIEOJ010000071.1, forward strand.
TCGTTGAGGCGGCAAGAGCAAGAGATGCCGCGCGCAAGGCCCGCGAAATGACGCGCCGCAAGGGCGTGCTCGACGGCGTCGGTCTGCCCGGCAAGCTGGCCGACTGCCAGGAAAAAGATCCCGCACTCTGCGAGCTCTACATCGTCGAAGGTGACTCCGCCGGCGGCTCCGCCAAGCAGGGCCGCGATCGCAAGTTCCAGGCCATCCTGCCGCTGCGTGGCAAGGTGCTCAATGTGGAGAAGGCGCGTTACGACAAGCTGATTTCTTCCGAACAGATCGTCACCCTGATCACCGCACTCGGCACCAGCATCGGCCCCGAGTTCGATGCCAGCAAGATTCGCTATCACCGCATCATCATCATGACCGATGCTGACGTCGACGGCGCCCACATCCGTACCCTGTTGCTCACGCTGCTGTATCGCCAGATGCCCGAGATCATCGAGCGTGGCTACGTGTACATCGCCCAGCCGCCGCTGTACAAGATCAAGCACGGCAAGCAGGAGATGTACATCAAGGACGAACACGCCCTCGACCAGCACATGCTCTCGCTGGCGCTCGACGGCGCATCGCTGACGCCGAAAGAAGGCGCGGCAGCCATCGAAGGCAATGCCTTCGGAGAACTCGCCCGCGACTATCTGCTGTCCGAAGCCATCATCCGCCGCCTTACCGACTTCATCGAACCCGAAGTCATGCACGCCCTGCTCGCCAACGACATCAACATCGACGTCAGCAGCGAAGCAGCTGCCAAGGAAAGCGCCGAAAAGCTGGCTGCCGTGGTGTCCGGTGAAATCGCCATCAAGGCCTACTTCGATCCGCAGGACGAACGCTGGGAAATCCTCATCGAGAAATTCCGCCACGGCAATCTGCGCGTCGGCAATATCGACGAAGACTTCCTGCGCGGCGGCGACTGGCAACAGATCCGCAAGAC
>JAIEOJ010000301.1 GCA_019750575.1 Rhodocyclaceae bacterium
CCGTCCTTGGGCGAGGTGAAGGGGTGGTGGCAGGCGCTCCAGCGCTTGGCTTCCTCGTCGTATTCGAACATCGGGAAGTCGACGACCCACAGCGGCTCCCAGGCCTTGCCGTTGGTGTAGCCCTTCTCATGGCCGATCTTGATGCGCAGTGCACCGAGCGCGTCCAGCACGACCTTGGTCTTGTCGGCGCCGAAGAAGATCAGGTCGCCGTTCTGCGCGCCGGTACGCTCGATGATGGTTTTGAGCGCGGCTTCGTGAATGTTCTTGACGATGGGCGACTGCAGGCCTTCCTCGTTCAGCTTGGAGGCGTCATTGACCTTGATGTAGGCCAGACCCTTGGCGCCGTAGATCTTGACGAACTCGGTGTAGCCGTCGATCTCGCCGCGCGACAGGGTGCCGCCGTTGGGGATGCGCAGGGCGGCAACCTTGCCGCCGGTGGTGGCCGGGCCGCTGAAGACCTTGAAGGCGACGTCGGTGACGGCGTCTGTGACGTCGGTCAATTCCAGCGTCACGCGCAGGTCGGGCTTGTCGGAACCGAAGCGGCTCATCGCCTCGGCATAGCTCATGCGCGGGAAAGGCGAGGGCAGATCGGTATCGAGCGCTTCCTTGAAGACGGTGCGGATCAGTTCTTCCATCATGGCGGTGATCTGGTCTTCGTCCATGAAGGACGTTTCCATATCGACCTGGGTGAATTCGGGCTGGCGGTCGGCGCGCAGGTCTTCGTCGCGGAAGCACTTGGTGATCTGGTAGTAGCGGTCGAAGCCGGCCACCATCAGCATCTGCTTGAACAGCTGCGGTGATTGCGGCAGGGCGAAGAACTGGCCGTCATGCACGCGCGAAGGCACGAGATAGTCGCGCGCGCCTTCCGGGGTGCTCTTGGTCAGCATCGGGGTTTCGATGTCGATGAAACCGTTCTTGTCGAGGAAGCGGCGGAAGGCCATGGCCGTCTTGTAGCGCAGCATCATGTTCTTCTGCATCTGCGGGCGGCGCAGATCGACCACACGATGCGTCAGGCGCACGTTTTCGGACAGGTTCTCGTCATCCAGCTGGAACGGCGGCGTGACGGAAGGGTTCAGGACTTCCAGTTCATGGCACAGGATCTCGATCTCGCCGGAGGGCAGGTTGGCGTTTTCGGTGCCGGCCGGGCGGCGGCGCACCTTGCCGGTGACCTTGAGCACGAATTCGTTGCGCACATCTTCAGCAATCTTGAACATGTCGGCGCGGTCCGGATCGCACACGATCTGGGCCAGGCCTTCGCGATCGCGCAGGTCGATGAAGATGACGCCGCCGTGGTCGCGGCGACGGTGCGCCCAGCCGGCGAGGGTGACGATCTGATCGACATGGGCGGCGTTGACGTGGCCGCAGTAGTGGGTACGCATGGTGGATTCCGTTGTGATTCTGTGGGTTGTGCAGCAGAGCCTGCAGGCAAGCCGGCTATTTTACGCGGAGGCGGCGGCAGGGGCAAAGGGGGCGGCCGCCCTAGTTCAGGGGGTGGCCCCCTTCGTCAAGCAGATGGGAGGGCGAGACCACCCCCATGGAGACGATGTATTTGAGCGCCTCGTCCACACTCATGTCGAGGACGATGGTTTCGCTTTTCTTGACGAAGAAGAAGAAGCCATTGACCGGGCTGGGGGCGGTCGGGATGAAGACGGCGACGTATTCATCCGGCAGGCTGCTGGTCACTTCTGCGGCGGGTTCGCCGGTCTGGAAGGCAATCGACCAGGCTTGCGGATGCGGGTAGCGCACCAGCAGCACCTGGCGGAAGGCATCGCCATTGCCGGAGAACAGCGTGTCGCTGACCTGCTTGACGCTGTAGTAGATGGATTTGACGATGGGGATGCGCGACAGCGCGCCTTCCCAGAACTTGACGACCTGCTGGCCGAGGATGTTGGCCGTCACCAGACCCGTGACGAAGATGATCAGCAGGGTCAGGATGGTGCCGAGACCGGGAATGTCGAAACCGATCTGTGCCAGCGGGCGGAACTGGGTGGGAATCAGGCGAATGGACTGGTCCATCGTGTTGATCACGATGGACAGCACCCAGACGGTGATCACCAGCGGCACCCAGATCAGGAGCCCGGTGATGAAGTACTTCTTGACCTGTTTCAAGACGCGCTATCGTCAGTGGCAGGCGCAGGATGCGCCACAGGCGGCGGGCGCGGCGGCGCTCTCGCTGCTGCTTGCCGAACTGCTGCCTGTGCTGCTGGCGCCGCCCTTGAAGTCGGTCGCATACCAGCCGCTGCCCTTGAGCTGGAAGCCGGCGGCGGTGATCTGCTTGCTGAAGCTTTCGGTATTGCAGGCGGGGCAGGTGCTCAGCGGCTCGGCACTGATCTTCTGCAGGACTTCCTTTTCGTGGCCGCAGGCACTGCAGCGGTAGGCGTAGATCGGCATTGCTTTCTCCGTGGAACTGATGGCCCGCCTGGGGCGGGCGTGTACAACAGACCGAGTGATTATACCGTGGCGCCGTCCGGCACTACGGGCTTAAGCCCTTGATTTGGGGTGGGTCACGGATATTTAAAGAGCCAGATACAGACGGTTCAGCGGCTCGCCCCAGAACAGGGCAATTACCCCGGCGGCGGCTAGGTAGGGGCCGAAGGGCATGGGAATGTCCTTGCCGCGCTTGGCCAGCACCATCAGGGCGATGCCGATGAGGGCGCCGACGAAGGAGGAGAGCAGGATCAGCAGGGGCAGCATCTTCCAGCCCAGCCAGGCACCCAGGGCGCCCAGCAGCTTGAAGTCGCCATAACCCATGCCCTCCTTGCCGGTCAGCAGCTTGAAGCCCCAGTACACCGACCACAGCGACAGGTAGCCGGCCATGGCGCCAATCACCGCATCGGGCAGTCCGGTGTAAAGACCGGACAGGTTGAGCAGCAGGCCGGCCCAGAGCAGGGGCAGGGTGATGTCGTCGGGCAGCAGGGTGGTGTCGAAATCGATCAGCGCCAATACCAGCAGGCAGGAGCAGAAGAACATCGCGCCCAGCGCCTGCGCGCCGGCCCCGAAATGGACAACGCAGGCGACCCAGAGCAGCGCGTTGGCGGCCTCGACCAGGGGATAGCGGGCACTGATGGCTGCCTTGCAGGCACTGCATTGACCGCGCAGGAACAGCCAGCTCAGAACCGGGATGTTTTCCGCTGCCGTGATCTGGTGCCCGCAATGCGGGCAGGCCGAGCGTGGTACGGCCAGGTTGTAGCGCGCTTGCTCGGGCAGTTCCTCGCTGCGCAGTTCAGCGCACTGCAGGGCCCAGTCGTTTTCCATCATCTTCGGCAGACGGTGGATGACGACGTTGAGGAAACTGCCGACGATCAGGCCGAAGAGGGCGGCCGCGAAAATCCAGAGTTCGATGGGCATGAATGAAAAGGCTTGAACCACAGAGGCACAGAGACACAGAGGAAAAACAAAGGAGAGACCCGTTGGATTTTCCTGTTTCTGATTTTCTCTGTGTCTCTGTGGTGAACGTTTTTTAACCGCCGATGGCAGCGCCCATCTTGAAGATCGGGAGGTACATCGCGATGACCATGCCGCCGATCAGGCCACCCAGGAAGACCATGATGATGGGCTCCATCAGGCTGGACAGCGCATCGACCGCGTCATCGACCTCAGCCTCGAAGAAGTCGGCGACCTTGCTCAGCATGCTGTCGAGGGCGCCCGATTCCTCGCCGATGGCGACCATCTGCAGCACCATGCTGGGGAAGACCTGGGAGTTCTGCATGGCCACGGTGAGGCTGGAGCCGCTGCTGACTTCGCCCTGGATCTGGCGCGTGGCAGTGTAATAAACATGGTTGCCGGCCGCGCCCGCAACCGAGTCCAGCGCCTCGACCAGCGGCACGCCGGCGGCGAACATGGTGGACAGGGTACGGGTCCAGCGTGCAATGGTGGCCTTGCGGATGACTTCGCCGAAGATCGGCAGGCGCAGGAACAGGCGGTCCATGGCGATCTGCATGGGCTTGGAGCGCTTCCAGCTCTCGAAGAAGGCGAACACGGCGGCACCGATGGCGCCGAAGATCACGTACCACCATTCGACAAAGGCGTCGGACAGGCTGATGAAGAACAGGGTCGGTGCCGGCAGGTCGGCGCCGAAGCTCTGGAACACCTCCTTGAACTGCGGGATCACGAAGATCATGATCACGGCGGTCACCAGGAAGGCCACCACGATCACGGCGAGGGGGTAGAACATCGCGCCCTTGATCTTCTTCTTGATGGCGAGGATCTTTTCCTTGTAGGTCGCCAGACGGTCGAGCAGGTTTTCCAGAATGCCGGCCTGTTCGCCGGCGGCGACCAGGTTGCAGTAGAGCGCGTCAAAGTAGAGCGGGTGCTTGCGGAAGGCCGAGTTGAGGGAGTTGCCGGTTTCCACCTCGGTCTTGATGTCCAGCAGCAGCTTGCCGACAGCCGGCTTGCTGGCACCCTTGCCGACGATGTCGAAGGCCTGCAGCAGGGGGACGCCCGCCTTCATCATGGTGGCGAGCTGGCGGGTGAATACCGTGATGTCCTGTTCGGTGACCTTGCCGCCGCTGGCCATCTTCTGCTTCTTGATCTTGGTGACCAGAACGCCCTGACGGCGCAGGGTGGCCTGCACCACGGCCTGACCACCGGCGCGCATTTCGCCGCGCACGATCTTGCCCGAGCGGTCCTTGCCCTCCCAGACGAAGTTGTAGTCTTTCGGGCCCTTTGGTGCAGCAGGTTTTTTTGCAGGTCTGGCTACGGCCATTCGTGTCCCCTGGCGATTGATCCTGTCCCTGTAAGACAGGTTAGTCATGTCCTACATCAAGCTGATTCGCTGGATCATACGCTAGTGCCCTGATTAATGGGCAATATCATTGGGGTTTATCGCAGTTGGGCGCTGCACTTTTACAACCTTTATGCGCCGATCCTGGGTCTGCACGATTTCCATGGCCACCCCGGCGATACGCAGGGACACGCCGGCCTCCGGAATATCCTCGAAATGCTCGATGATCAGCCCGTTCAGGGTTTTCGGCCCGTCCAGCGGCAGGTCCAGGTTCAGCTCCCGGTTGAGGCTGCGCAGGGTGCGGGCGCCATCCACCATGGCGGTGCCGTCTTCGGACCAGCGCACGCTGTGGTGGTCGTCGGGGGCGCCGGTGGTGAACTTGCCGATCAGCTCCTCGATGATGTCTTCCAGCGTGACCAGGCCCAGCAGTTCGCCATATTCGTCCACCACCAGGCCGAGGCGCTGGCGGTTGTCGCGGAAGAACTTGAGCTGGTCGTAGAGCGGGGTGCTGGCCGGGATGTAATAGGGCGCAACCATGACTTCGCGCAGCTCGTCGTGGGTGAGCTGGCCGTCAAAGGCGGCGTCGATCAGACGGCGCAATTGCAGGATGCCGACGACGTTGCCGAGCTCGTCGTCATAGACAACGATGCGCGAATGGAAGCCGGTGGTGACCTGCTGGCGGATTTCGTCGATGGGCGCCTGCAGGTTCACGGCCTCGATTTCGCCGCGCGGCGTCATGATGTCCTCGACCGTGATGTCCTCCAGATCGAAGAGGTTGAGCAGGATGGCCCTGTGCTGTTCCGGAATGAACTGGCCGGATTCGAGCACGATGGCGCGCAGTTCGTCAGGCGACATGCTCTGCTCGTTGTCGCCGGCCTTGGCGTCGAGGCGCATCAGCTTGAGGATGGGCTTGACGAAGAGGTTGACGAACCAGATCGCCGGATAGGCCAGACGGGCCAGCGGCGCCAGGATGAAGCTGATGCGCGGGCTGAGCCAGTCCGGATAGGTGGCGCCGATGACCTTGGGGGTCATTTCCGAGAACACCAGCAGACAGAAGGTGACGACCAGGGTGCCGGCTTCCAGCGCCCAGCCTTCGGCGCCGAAGAGTTCGAGCGCGATGTAGCTGGTGAGTGCGGCCGAGGCGGCGTTGAGCAGGGTGTTGCCAAGCAGGACCACGCCGAGCAGACGGTCGGGCTGTGACAGCAGGGCCACGGCCAGCCGGGCGCCGCGGCTGCCGCCGCGGGCGGCGATGCGCAACTTGTGCCGGTTGCTCGACATCATGGCGGTCTCCGCCATGGAGAAGAAGCCGGAGCAGATCAGCAGGATGCCGAGGATGACCAGATTACTGGTAATGGAACCACTTTCCATGAGGGATCAGATGCCGCGGCCGAGCAGCACTTCGAGCACGAAGCGGCTGCCGACATAGGCCAGCAGGAGGGCCGTGAAGCCGGCCAGGGTCCAACGCAGCGCCAGCTGGCCGCGCCAGCCGCGCAGGTGGCGGCCGAGCAGCAGGCCGGCGAAGATCAGCCAGGACAGCAGGGCAAAGACGGTCTTGTGATTGAAGGACAGGGGCTTGCCGAACAGGGCTTCGGAAAAGAAGCTGCCGGACAGCAGGGTCAGCGTGAGCAGCACGAAGGCGATGTGGATGAGCCGGAACAACAGGGCTTCCATGGTCATCAGCGGCGGCAGGTTGGCGATGATGCGCGGCAGGCGGCCGCGATGCAGGCTGCGCTCGGCTGCCATCATCAGCATGGCGTGCAGGGCAGCCAGGGTGAACAGGCTGTAGGCCAGCATGGCGATCAGGAAGTGGGCGCGGAACAGCGGCGAGTCTGCGTTCACCAGCAGGTGCTGGCTGGGGAAGGCCAGCGGCAGGAGCACGCCCACGCTGGCCAGTGGCAGGCCGATCATCTGCAGGCCTTCCATGCGCGCATAGAAGCTTTCCACCCAGTAGAAGGCCAGCGCCAGCCACAGCATCAGTGAGACGGCGACGGCAAAGCCGAAGTGCATCTGGCCATCGCCGAAGAGTTCGCCGACAACCGCAAGGCCGTGAGCGATGATGGCGACCAGCAGCCAGCCGCGCTCCATGGCGCCGAGGTGGATGGTGGGCTGGTTGAGCGCGGGTCCGCGCCAGCGGCTGCGCCAGAAGTGCGCCGCGAGCGAGAGATACAGGGCTGCCGCCAACAGATGCAGTAAAATTGCAGGCATTAGCGCAGTTTAACGCATTCCCTGCCTCCGCCTTTTCCCATTTGTCATGCTGGATAATCTGACCCAAAGACTGGCCAAGGTCGTCAAGACCATGCGCGGCCAGGCGCGCCTCACCGAAGACAACATCGCAGACATGCTGCGCGAGGTGCGCATGGCCCTGCTGGAGGCCGATGTCGCCCTGCCCGTGGTCAAGGAGCTGATTGCCCAGATCAAGGAAAAGGCGCTGGGGCAGGAGGTCGTCGGCTCGCTGACGCCGGGCCAGGCCCTGATCGGCGTGGTGCACAAGGCGCTCACCGAACTCATGGGCGGTACTGCCACCGGCATCAATCTGGCGACCCAGCCCCCCGCCGTCATTCTCATGGCCGGCCTGCAGGGTGCGGGCAAGACCACGACCACGGCCAAGATCGGCAAGCTGCTCAAGGAGCGGCAGAAGAAGAAGGTGCTGGTGGTCAGCTGCGACGTCTACCGTCCCGCCGCCATCGAACAGCTGAAGACCGTTGCCGCCCAGGCCGGTATCGACTTCTTCCCGTCCAGTGGCGAGCAGAAGCCGGCCGATATTGCCGCGGCCGCGCTGGATCACGCCAAACGTCACTATTACGACGTGCTCTTCGTCGATACCGCCGGCCGTCTGGCGATCGACGAGGCCATGATGGCCGAAATCCAGCAGCTGCATGCGCTGGTCAAGCCCATCGAAACCCTGTTCGTGGTCGATGCCATGCTGGGTCAGGATGCAGTGAATACAGCGCGCGCCTTCAATGAGGCGCTGCCGCTGACCGGCATCGTGTTATCCAAGCTCGATGGCGATTCGCGCGGTGGTGCAGCGCTGTCGGTGCGTCATGTCACCGGCAAGCCGCTCAAGTTCGCCGGTATTGGCGAAAAGCTCGACGGCATCGAGGAATTCCACCCCGAGCGCATGGCCTCGCGCATCCTCGGCATGGGCGACATTCTCAGCCTGGTCGAGGAAGCGCAGCGCAATGTCGATACCGACAAGGCCGAGGCGCTGGCCAGGAAGCTGAAGAGCGGCAAGGGCTTCGACCTCAACGACTTCAAGGCGCAGATCGGCCAGATGCGCCAGATGGGCGGCCTTTCCTCGCTGATGGACAAGCTGCCGGCGCAGCTGTCGCAGGCCGCCGGCCAGGTTGACCAGAGCCAGGCTGAAAAGCAGATTCGTCGCACCGAAGGCATCATCAACTCGATGACGATGGAGGAGCGCACCAAGCCCGAACTCATCAAGGCTAGCCGCAAGCGCCGCATTGCCGCCGGTGCCGGCGTGCCGGTGCAGGAAGTGAACCGCCTGCTCAACCAGTTCGAGCAGATGCAGAAGATGATGAAGCAGTTCTCCAAGGGCGGCATGGGCAAGCTCATGCGCGGCATGCAGGG
>JAIEOJ010000151.1 GCA_019750575.1 Rhodocyclaceae bacterium
TTGAGCTTTTCCAGCATGCGGTCGATATCGCGCCAGTGGAAACCGGCTGCTTCGATGCCGCCGATTTCCATGGCCTGCGCCATCATCGAATCGCGCTTGTAGACCTGGCTGGCGACGAGCTGCACCTTGACTCGCTTGAGCTCGGCCTCATCCACGCCCTGTTCCTGGATTTTCTTCAGCTCGCCGCGCAGCGCCGCTTCCAGCTCGGCCAGACTGCGGCCCTCGCCGGGTTGCCCGTCCAGATAGAACAGGCTTTCGCCGCGCACCGTGGCGTCGTAGCCGGCGCCGGCTGACTGCGCCACGCGCGTCTCGCGCACCAGATTACGGGCAAAGCGGGCGGCATCATGGCCGTCGAGCACGGCGGCCAGCACCTCCAGCGCATAAGGATCAAGGTCCTTGTCTACGTCATTCAGCTTGGGCACCTTCCAGGCCATGGCGATGTAGGGCAGGGTCGAGGGCGCCTTGACCGTGACCCGCTTGATGCCCTTCTGCACCGGCTCGTTCTGCGGCTTGCGCACGGGCAGCGGGCGTGACTTGATGTTGCCGTAGTACTTCTCGGCAAGCCGGAAAACCTCGTCCCTGTTCACATCGCCAACGATCACGATGTAGGCGTTCGACGGCGTGTACCAGTCCTTGTACCAGTTCATCGCGTCCTGCCAGCTCATGTTCTCCAGATCATCCATCCAGCCGATGATGGGACGGCGATAGGGATGCGCCTTGAAGGCGGCGGCATTCATCGCCTCATAGACCAGAGCGTGCGGATTGTCCTCGGTGCGCAGGCGGCGCTCTTCCATGACCACCTTGATCTCGCTGGCGAACTCTTCCTTGGTGAAGGCCAGGTTCTGCATGCGCTCGGCCTCCAGCGCCATCATCTTCGGCAGTGCTCCCTTTGGCACGATCTGGAAATAGGCGGTGTAGTCGCGGCTGGTGAAGGCATTGTCGTTGCCGCCGGCGGCCGCGACCATGCGGTTGAATTCGCCCGACTTGTACTGCTTGGTGCCCTTGAACATCAGGTGTTCCAGCGCATGCGCCACGCCCGAGTAGCCATCCTTCTCGTCCATGCTGCCGGCGCGGTACCAGATCATGTTCACGACGGTCGGTGCCCGATGGTCTTCCTTGACGATCACACGCAGGCCATTCTTCAGCTGCATTTCATGCGGGTTGGCCTGGGCCGGCAGAGCCATCAGCAGGCCCAGCCACAGGGCAGAAATTGCGGATACGGATTTCGTGTTCATATGCGCAGCAAGTCCCGGAAAAGACGAAGTGGGGCATCTGATAAAATGCCTGTTCAAGCCGCGCATCATACCGTGCGGGCTCTGCATGGACACTCCACCGCATGTTTGGTTTCCTCAAGAAAGACGCGCCCGCTGCGCCCCCGACGACTGCGTCGGCATCGCCTGCGGATGCAGCCGCCCCCGCCTCGCCTTCCTGGCGCGAGCGCCTCAAGGCCGGCCTGTCCAAGACGCGCGCCACGCTCAACACGCCTCTCGGCGAACTGTTCAGCCGCGGGCGGATCGATGATGCGCTGCTGGAGGAGCTCGAATCCACGCTGCTGATGGCCGACTGCGGCATCGACGCGACGCAGTGGCTGCTGGATGAACTCAAGGCGCGCGTCAAGCGCGACAAGCTGGAAGACGCGGCGCAGCTGCGCGCCGTGCTGGCCGAACTGATGACGGACCTGCTCCAGCCGCTGGAACAGCCGCTCGACGTCAGCACCGCACAGCCCTTCATTGTCATGATCGCCGGCGTCAATGGTGCCGGCAAGACCACCTCCATCGGCAAGCTCGCCCATCACTTCCAGAGTGAAGGTCACAGCGTGCTACTGGCCGCCGGCGACACCTTCCGCGCTGCCGCGCGCGAACAGCTGGTGGCCTGGGGCGAACGCAACAATGTCACCGTGATTGCCCAGGAATCGGGCGATCCGGCCGCCGTGGTGTTCGACGCCATCAATGCAGCGCGTGCCCGCAATATCGGCGTGATCATGGCGGATACCGCCGGCCGCCTGCCGACGCAGCTGCACCTGATGGAAGAGATTGCCAAGGTCAAGCGCGTGATCCAGAAGGCCGAAGCCACCGGCCCGCACGAAGTCATCCTCGTGCTCGACGCCAATATCGGCCAGAACGCGGTGCAGCAGGTCAAGGCCTTCGACAAGGCCATCGGCGTGACCGGCCTCATCGTCACAAAGCTCGACGGCACCGCCAAGGGCGGCGTGCTGGCCGCCATCGCGCGCCAGTGTCCCAAGCCTGTCCGCTTCATCGGCGTCGGTGAAGGTGTGGATGATCTCCAGCCTTTCGTCGCCAAGGACTTTGTTGCGGCGCTGTTCGAACAGTGATCCGTTTCCAGAACGTCTACAAGCGCTATCCCCAGGGCCTCGAAGCCCTGGCGGACATCAATTTCAGCATCGATCAGGGCAGCCTGACCCTGCTCAAGGGCCATTCGGGCGCGGGCAAATCCACGCTGCTGAAGCTCATCGCCGCGGTCGAAAAGCCGACTGCCGGCACCGTGCTGGTCAATGGCGAAAACGTCGGCGCCCTGAAGCGGGCCGCGATTCCCTGGCTGCGCCGCAATATCGGGCTCGTATTCCAGGACCAGAAGCTGCTGTTCGACCGCAATGCCTTTGCCAATGTGATGCTGCCACTGGCCATTGCCGGCTTCCCGCCGGCCGAGGCGGACCGCCGCGTACACGCTGCACTCGACAAGGTCGGCCTGCTCGACAAGGCGCGCGTCATGCCCGTCGCCCTGTCCGGCGGTGAACAACAGCGTCTGGCCATCGCGCGCGCCGTGGTTGGCCGTCCCTCCCTGCTGCTGGCAGATGAACCGACCGCCCACCTCGACGAAGGCAATGCGCGCGAAGTGGCGCGCCTCTTCCATGAATTCCAGCAGGTCGGCGTCACCGTCGTGATCGCCACCCATAACGAAGAACTTTATATGCCCTATGCCACGGGCCGCATCAGCCTGGCCCACGGACGCATGGAGGCTGGCGCATGAACCGTTGGCTGATCCAGCAACGCGCCGCCTTTGCCCTGGCCCTGCAACGCCTGACGAGCACGCCGGTGACCAGCCTGCTCGCCGCCCTCAGCATCGGCGTAGCCCTATCACTCCCGGCCGCCGGTCAGTTGCTGCTGGCCAGCCTGCAGCAACTCGGACAGGGCAGCGCGGCCACGCCGCAGCTTTCCGTCTTCATGGCGCTGGATGCCGACGACAAGGCGGGCGACAAGGTTGCCGCGCAGCTCAAGTCGCATCCGGGCATCGCCGAAGTCCAGTTCGTCAGCCGTACAGCCACGCAGAAACGCCTGCGCGAAGCCGGCCTCGCCCAGGTCATCGACTCACTGCCGAAGAATCCCTTCCCCGACACCTTTATCGTCAACCCGCGCGACACCTCGCCGGAAGCGCTGGAAAGCCTGCGCAGCGAACTGGCCGGGCTGCCCCGTGTCGAGCACGTGCAGCTCGACAGTGCCTGGGCCAAGCGCCTCGCCGTGCTGCTCAATCTGGGCCGTACCCTGGTGTGGCTGCTGGCCGCCCTGCTCGCTATCGGCCTGGTCGCGCTGATCTTCAACACCATAGGTTTGCAAGTACTTACCAAGCGTGAAGAGATTGAGGTCAGCCGCTTGCTCGGCGCCACCGATACCTATATCGGTCGGCCCTTCTACTATTTCGGTGCGCTCCAGGGCTTCCTGGGCGGCCTCGTGGCCTGCGCCATCGTGTATGCCGGCTTCGCCCTGCTGCAGGAACGCGTGGCCGAACTGGCAGAGCTTTATCGCATGGGCTTCAGTCTGCGCCAGATGCGGGCAGGCGAGATGCTGGCGGTGCTCGGGCTGGCCTCGGCACTGGGCTGGCTGGGCGCGGCCCTGTCCGTGCGCCAGCATTTGCGCGGCCATTGACGGCCAGCCGATTATTCGCCAAGGCTGAATTGTAAAACTCGTTACCGACTCTTTATTCGAGCCGCCTCCCTGCGCATACTGCGTGCAAACCGGTCGTCCATCCGGAACTTTCGACGTTTAGCACTCTCTTAGCAAGAGTGCTAATATAGTCCTCAAGGAGGTTAGCCTTATGACCAACGCGCTTGCACTTGCCGGTTTCAACCTGCCCGCCGCCACCGGCAGCATCGATGCCTACATCCAGGCAGCGAATCGCGTGCCCATGCTTAGCGAAGAGGAAGAAAAGAGCCTCGCTCGCCGTCTGCGTGACGAAGGCGATGTGGAAGCGGCACGCCAACTGGTGACCTCGCACCTGCGCCTCGTCATTGCCATCGCCCGCGGCTACCTCGGCTACGGCCTGCCGCATGCCGACCTGATTCAGGAAGGCAACATCGGCCTGATGAAGGCGGTCAAGCGCTACGATCCCGATCGCGGCGTGCGCCTCGTCTCCTTCGCCATCCACTGGATCAAGGCGGAGATGCACGAATACATCCTGAAGAACTGGCGTCTGGTCAAGGTCGCCACGACCAAGGCCCAGCGCAAGCTGTTCTTCAATCTGCGCAGCATGAAGCAGGGTTTCAACACGCTCGGCCCGGACGAGGTGCAGCACATCGCCAAGACCCTGGGCGTCAAGCCCGAGGAGGTCATGGAGATGGAAACGCGCATGACCGGGCAGGACATCGCCCTCGAACCCGGCGTCGATGACGACGAAGACAGCTACGCGCCCATCGCCTACCTTGCCGCGGACAACAGCGTCGAACCGTCGATGATCCTGGAGCGCCAGGAACGCGACCGCATGCATACCACCGGCCTGATGAATGCCCTGGCCGGTCTGGATGAACGCAGTCGCGACATCGTGCAGCGCCGCTGGCTGGTGGAGGACGGCGAGGAAGCAGCCACCCTGCACGAACTGGCCGACGAATACGGCGTCTCTGCCGAGCGCATCCGCCAGATCGAAGCCAAGGCCATGCAGAAGATGAAGGCACACCTGAGCTGAGTCGAACCACCACCAGCAAAAAGGCCACCCGCGGGTGGCCTTTTCTTTTGTGCATGTCCTACGCTTACTTGCCGGCCAGCAGCAATTTGATATCCGCAGCCATCTGGTCAGGTGTTTCGCCGTGCTTCATGTAGAGCCGCAGCCGACCTTGCGGATCGATGGCGTAACTCGCCGCCGTATGGTCGATGGTGTAATTGCCGTCATTGCCCGGGGCCTTCTGGAAGAAGACCTTGAACTCCTTGGCCGCGGCAGCGGTAGCCTCTGCATTGCCGTACAGGCCGAGGAAGCTGGGGTGGAAAGCCGGTGTGTATTTGGCCAGCACTTCCGGCGTATCGCGCGCCGGGTCCAGCGTCACGAACAGCACCTGCACCTTGTCCGCGTCACTACCCAGCAACTGCAGGGCGGCAGCGGATGCACCGAGTGTGGTCGGGCAGATGTCCGGACACTGGGTGAAACCGAAGAAAAGGATGACCACCTTGCCCTTGAAGTCGGCCAGGGTGCGCGGCTGACCGTTGTGGTCGGTCAGGCTGAGCTCGCGGCCCCAGTCAGCGCCGCTGACGTCGGTGGCATTGAACCTGGGCGGCGCTTCGCCGCCGCCGTTGCACGCCGCGAGCAGCGCCGCACACAGGACCAGCAGAAACTTGCGCATGGGATCAGCCCGCCAGCAGCGGCTGCAGATAGTGATCCACCAGCAGCGCAGCGAACAGGAAGGACAGGTAGGCAATCGACCAGCGGAAGGCCTTCTGTGCGATCTGGTCGGTGTAGTGGCGCCATACCAGCCAGGCGTGCTTGAGGAAGATCGCATTCAGAATCACGGCCGAGACCAGGTAGAACCAGCCCGTCATGCCGATGAATTCCGGCACCAGCGTGATGAAGGTGAGACCGACGGTGTACAGGAAGACATGACGGCGCGTGTACTCGGCGCCATGCGTCACCGGCAGCATGGGGAAGCCGGCCGCTTCATATTCCTTGGCGCGGTACAGGGCCAGCGACCAGAAATGCGGCGGGGTCCACACGAAGATGATGAGGAACAGTAGCCAGGCTTCAGGCGGCATGGAGTTGGTCACGGCAGCCCAGCCCAGCACCGGCGGCATGGCGCCGGAAGCGCCGCCGATGACAATGTTCTGCGAGGTGTTGGGCTTGAGGAAGACGGTGTAGATGATGGCGTATCCGACAAAGGTCGCCAGCGTCAGCCACATGGTCAGCGCATTGATCTGGTAGAGCATCGAGAGGCCGATGCCGCCGAGCACGCCGGAGACCATCAGCGTTTCCAGCGAATTCACTTCGCCCTGCGGCAGCGGGCGGCCCTTGGTGCGCGCCATCATGGCGTCGACCTTCTGCTCGATCAGGCAGTTCACCGCCGCTGCTGCGCCGGCAACCAGACCGATGCCGATTGTGCCCAGTACCAGCACCTTCATGGGCACCATGCCCGGCGTCGCCAGGAACATGCCGATGACGGCGCAGAAAACAATCAGGGAGACAACGCGGGGCTTGGTCAGTGCGAGGTACTGACTGAGGCGGTACGAAACTGTCTGGGTGGCGATCAAGGCGTTCTCACTTGCAGGAATCGAAGGGCCGAAATCTCACGGCATGAATCAGCTTGCGTCCACTTTGATGTGGATCAAATAATTTTAACATGGGTGCCAGCGCATATACTCCGAAACCAGTGGACAAAACGCCCTACCCATACCCGAACATGTCGAACGAAACCTACACTCTCAGCGCCCTGCGACCCGCTTTAAATCATCAGGATACTTCATCCGCCCTGCGTCTCGCCCGCGCCTGGCTGCTGCTCGGAATCGCTGCGCTGATCGGCGCCGGCCTGCTCGCCATCCTGCTGGTGCTGGCGCGCACGCCCGGGGTGAATGCACTGATCCCCATTAAAGATTTTTTTCGCGCCGCCCTGATTGTGCATGTGGATTTATCGGTACTGATCTGGTTCATGGCCTTCGGCGGCGTACTGTGGAGCCTCGCCGGCAATGAACGACTGATCAGGCTGGGCTGGGCCGGCGTCTGGCTCGCCGTCATCGGAACCGCCCTGATGGTGGTCTCGCCTTTCTGCGGCGATCCGCAACCGCTGCTCAACAACTACATTCCCATCCTGCAGCAACCGGTCTTTTTCGCCGGGCTCGTGATTGCCATGATCGGCTTTGCGCTCACGCTGCTGCGCGCCCTGCTGACATCGGCACCGACAGGCTGGGGCCAGAACAGCGATGTCGTCGCCATCGGCGTCTATGCCGGGGCCATCGCCGGCAGCCTCGCCTTCATCGGCTTCGCCTGGTCCTGGCTGGGACGTCCGGCACATGAAGGCCATGCGCTGTATGAGGCGGTCTTCTGGGGTGGCGGTCACACGCTGCAATTCCAGCATGCCCTGCTGATGGTCGTTGCCTGGATCCTGCTGCTCGACCATCTCGGCAAGCCCTTGCAAACCACACCCAAAGTATTAAGCGCGCTGTTCGTGCTGGCGGCAGCACCCGTGCTCGCCATGCCGGTCATCTACCTGCTGGCGCCGGTCGGCACGCCCGGCCATATCCTGGCCTTCGCCAAGCTCATGGAGCACGGCCACTCGCTGATGACCCCGCTGATCCTGCTGGTGCTGATCGCCCTGCCGAAAGTGTGCAAGCTGCAGTCGCCTGCCAAATCGGCATTGCTCAGCTCGATTGTCCTGTTCATCGCCGGTGGCATTCTCGCCTACATGATCCGCGGCGTGAACGTCGTCATTCCCGCCCACTATCACGGCTCCATCGTCGGCGTGACACTGGCCTTCATGGGACTCGCTTACGTGCTGCTGCCGCGCCTCGGTTACGGCGAGGTCGAAGGCCGCATGGCTCGGTGGCAGCCTTATGTGTACGGCGGCGGCCAGCTCATCCACATCATCGGCCTCGCCTGGTCCGGCGGCTACGGCGTGCAGCGCAAGGTCGCCGGCTCGGAACAGGTACTGCTGACCTGGCAACAGAAAACCGGCATGGGCATGATGGGCCTCGGCGGCCTGATCGCCATCATCGGCGGGGTGCTTTTTGTTCTTGTTTGCCTGAAGGCAATCCGTTCGAAACACTAACCCCCAGCTGCGATCGGTTTTTCGTTGCAGCCGTTGCGCGTAAAGAAACAACGGGGAGCGGCGTGCCGCGAACAGAGGTTACCCCCTTCCTTCGGGAAGGGGGCTAGGGGGATGGCTCACATCTTCTTGATCAATAAAAGACGTGAAACGTCTTTTATCATGCGCTTCGGCTCCGGCTTGGGCATGTAGCGCAACACCTGGTTGCCACGATCGTCGATCAGGTAGATGCGGCCGATACTGGGCTGGGGAAAGAACTTGATCAGCGCATCGCTGGCGCGCACCAGCCCGAGGCCCTCGTGCTCCTTGAGCAGGCTGGCATCCGGTTTCACATCGTCGCTGACCGCCCA
>JAIEOJ010000103.1 GCA_019750575.1 Rhodocyclaceae bacterium
GCGGCCGGCGCCATCTGGGTCATGAACAGGGCCAGCTCGAAGCTGCTCTGCGCCGCGGCATCCAGCCAGTGCAGGACCAGATCCTGCTGCACGCGCGTCAGCGGCTCCAGCCCCTGCACGGCACGGCGCATGCCGGCTGCATCGGGGTGACCGGGCAGCGCATTCTCGAAGCGAACCTCGAGCTCACTGGTGAAAAGACGGCGCACATTACTCATGAACTTAAACCACAGAGACACAGAGACGGAGAGAAAGACAAAACACCCTCTCCCGATTTTCTCTGTGGCTCTGTGCCTCTGTGGTGGGCTTTTTTAGAAGACGGCGTTGACGAGATCCTGCAGGCTGGCGGTCATGTCCGGATCGTCGGACAGCGAACGCGCCACGGCGGCGGTACAGGCGGCCTGCGGCTTGACGCCCGCGGCGATGAGTTGCGCCGCATGCACCAGCAGACGAGTACTGGCGCCCTCGTCGAGGCCCGCACCCTTGAGGTTGCGCGTCATCTGGCCGAGCTTGACCAGCTTCTGGCCGATCTCCTCGGAGACGCCGCCTTCGGTGGCAACAATCTTCGCCTCGACGGCGGCGCTCGGATAGTCGAAGTCGAAGGCGACGAAGCGCTGGCGGGTCGAAGGCTTGATTTCCTTGAGCACGCTCTGGTAGCCGGGATTGTAGGAAATCACCAGCATGAACTCGGGCGGCGCCTCGACCTGCTCGCCGTGCTTGTCGATATTGAGCACGCGACGCGCGTCGGCCAGCGGGTGGATCACGACGGTAGTGTCCTTTCGCGCCTCGACGATTTCGTCGAGGTAGCAGATGGCGCCGGCGCGCACGGCGGCGGCGAGCGGGCCGTCGACCCAGACGGTCTCGTCGCCGACGATCAGATAGCGGCCGATCAGGTCGGCCGTGGTCAGGTCGTCATGACAGGATACGGTGATCAGCGGGCGGCCGAGCTTCCAGGCCATGTGCTCGACAAAGCGCGTCTTGCCGCAGCCGGTGGGGCCCTTCAGCAGCACGGGCAGGCCGGCCTTGGCGGCGGCCTCGAACATTTCGATTTCATTGTCGACGGGCTGGTAGAACGGCTCCTCGTCGATGCGCATGAGCTGGGGGGTGATATGGCTTTGTTTGGTCATGATGGGGTGCCGGCGCAATGGCGCCGGTTTGACTGGCGGGGGTTCAGGATTTCGGCTTGGCTTCTTCGGCCTGTCTTTGCTTCAGTTCGCGCAGGCGGGCATCCACCTGCGAATGTTCAAAAAAGTCTCCGTCCGGCACTTTCTGCGCCTGGATCAACTGCTGGATGGCCGGCATCAGCTGGCCGCGCAACACATGGCCTTCGGCCTGCGACCTGAACTGCTGCAGCTGATTACCGAGCGCCGCATGGCTTTGAGCCTGCAGGAAATACAACTGCGCATCGTTGGGCCAGAACTGCAGGTCGTATTTTACCTGCCGCAGAGCCTCCTCATGCTTTTGCATGCGCTGCAACTGCTGGATCAGGGCATAGGAGGTCGGCCGATCCTGAGGGTGGCGCTGCAGGGACTGGCGCAAGGTCGCCTCGGCGGCAGCGGCCTCGCCCTGACGCTGCTGGATCTGGGCGGTCAGGGTTTCCACCATGGGTGAATCGACCTTGAGCTTGCGCAACTCGGCCAGGGCCTGGGCCGCGCCGGCGACATTGAGTGCGCGCAGTTGCGCATGGGCCAGCCCATACCAGGCAGCGGCCAGGCTGCGATAGTTCTTTTCGCGCAGCTGCCCCTGGAATTCCAGCACGGCATCACGCCCCTGCCCTTCGCCGGCAACGATCTTGGCCTGCACCAGACGCAGGTTGAGCGAGTCCGGCAAGGTGCGCCAGGGCAGCGAGCGGATGCGGTTGTCCATGTCGGCGATGCGCTCGGTCGTCAGCGGGTGAGTGCGCAGATAACCGGGCGCATTGCCTTCGTAAAGCCGGCCGAAACGCTGCAGGCGTTCGAAGAAACGCTCCATGCCGCGCACGTCGTAGCCGGACTTATCGAGCAGGGTAAGGCCGAGCCGGTCCGCCTCGCGCTCGAAGTCGCGCGAGTAGTTGAGCTGGTTCTGTATGCTCAGGGCACTCGCGGCGGCCACGCCGCCGACGGCGACCTGACTGTTGTTGCGCGCGGCCAGGAGCGCCAACGCCATCGCCGCCATCATCGGGATCGACGTCTGGTTCTGCTTGTTGAACAGGCGCGCCAGATGGCGCTGCGTGACGTGCGAGATTTCGTGCCCGATCACACCCGCCAGCTCGGACTCGGTCTCTGCGGCGGTAATCAGTCCGGTATGCAGCCCGATGTAGCCGCCGGGCATGGCGAAGGCATTCAGGGTCTTGTCGCGCAGGACAAAGAACTCGAAGGGCTGCGAGATCTCGTCGACGTGTACGGCCAGCCCCTGGCCGAGGCGATTCACGTAGGCGGTGATCTCCGCGTCATCGAGGAATTCGGGGGACGCACGGTACTCGTTGAGCATGGCCTGGCCGATGCGCTGCTCGACCGCCGGCGGCAGATCGACCTGGGCCAGCTCGCCAAGGTCGGGGAGGCCCTGCGCCATGCCGGCCGGCAGCAGGAGCAGGGACATGGCCAGGGCGCCGGCACGTCGCAGGAATGGCAGGCGGCGCACGCGCAAATTCGTTCGGAAGGCCGGGAGGTGCAGAGACATAGCCGTTATCATAACGCCTTGCCCGGCCCGCTTTGCCGCCACGCCCACCTCTTTCGCCCAGGACCCCGCATGAGCTCACCCGCCTCCCCACTGACCCACTTCGACGTCGCCGGTCAGGCCCATATGGTCGATGTCGGCGCCAAGGACGATACCCAGCGCGTCGCGCGTGCCGCCGGCCGCATCGTCATGCAGCCGGAAACCCTGGCCCTGATCCAGGCCGGCGACGCCAAGAAGGGCGATGTCATCGGCATTGCCCGCATCGCGGCCATCCAGGCCTCGAAGCGCACCAGCGAGCTGATTCCGCTGTGTCACCCGATCGCCCTGACGCGGGTTGCGGCCGAGTTCCGTATCGATGCCGCAGGCAATGCGGTCGAATGTGAAGTTGCGGCGCACACTACCGGCAAGACCGGCGTCGAGATGGAAGCCCTGACTGCGGTCAGCGTCGGCCTCCTGACCATCTATGACATGTGCAAGGCCGTGGATCGCGGCATGCGCATCGAAAACATCCGCCTGCTCGAAAAGCTGGGCGGCAAGTCCGGGCACTGGCAGGCGGAAAGCTGATCCGCGCCGGAGGCAAAGAAAAAAGGGCTGCACACTGTGCAGCCCTTTTCACTTGAAGCCGGGAAATCAGGCCTTGCCGGTACTGCCGAAGCCGCCGGCGCCGCGTTCGCTTTGCGGAAACGCGTCCACGACATTGAAACCGACCTGCAGCACCGGCACGATCACGAGCTGGGCGAGGCGATCCATCGGATTGAGGGTGAAGGTGTCATGGCCGCGATTCCAGGTCGAGACGAAGATCTCGCCCTGATAGTCGGAGTCGATCAGGCCCACCAGGTTGCCGAGCACAATGCCGTGCTTGTGACCCAGGCCCGAGCGCGGCAGGATCATCGCGGCCAGGCCGGGATCGGCCAGATGCACGGCCATGCCGGTCGGCACCAGCACGGTCTGTCCCGGGGCGATCTTCATCGGGCTGTCGATGCAGGCCCGCAGATCGAGGCCGGCCGAGCCCGGCGTTGCATACTGTGGCGGCTGATCCTTGAGACGCGGGTCGAGCAGCTTTATGTCGATCTGGTGCATTATTTCACCTCCAGCAAACCTGCGATGTGATTGACGATGCTGCGCGCGATGGTGAGCTTGTCAGCGGCAGGCAGCGGATAGACACCATTGTCGGCGAACAGGGTGACCTGGTTGCCGTCGCCGCCCAGGCCGTCCTGCACCAGGTTGCCGACCACCAGCGGCAGCTTCTTGGCGCGCCGCTTGCCTTCGGCATATTCCGCGAGATCCTGGCTCTCGGCGGCAAAGCCGACACAGAAGGGCGGCGTGTCCATGCCCGCCACCTCGGCGAGAATGTCCGGGTTCTTGATGAGTTCGACGGTCAGCGTGTCGGCCTGCTTCTTGATCTTGTGCTGCACGGTGGCCGCCGGCCGATAGTCGGCCACCGCGGCCACGGCAATGAAGATATCGGTTGGCAGTTGCGCCAGCACCGCCTCGCGCATTTCCAGCGCGCTTTGCACATTGATGCGCAACACGCCATGCGGCGTGGGCTGGCTGCTCGGGCCGGCCACCACGGTGACCACGGCGCCGGCTTCGGCACAGGCGCGCGCCAGCGAGAAGCCCATCTTGCCCGAGCTCGAATTGGTGATGCCGCGCACCGGGTCCAGCGGCTCGAAGGTCGGCCCGGCGGTCAGCAGTACGCGCCGGCCTGCCAGCTTCTTGGGCTGGAAGAAGTAAACCAGTGCATCGAACAGTTCCTCGGGTTCAAGCATGCGGCCTGCGCCGATTTCGCCGCAGGCCTGCTCGCCCGAAGCCGGGCCGAGTACCTGGATGCCGTCGGCGCGGATCTGGGCGACATTCCTTTGCGTGGCGTGGTTTTCCCACATCTGGCGATTCATCGCCGGCGCCACCAGCAAGGGGCAGTCGCGCGCCAGGCACAGCGTGGTCAGCAAGTCATCCGAACGGCCCTGGGCCAGCCGGGCAATCGTGTCGGCGCTGGCCGGTGCAATCAGGATGGCATCCGCACCGCGCGACAGATCGATATGCGCCATGCCATTGGGCATGCGCGCATCCCACAGGTCTGACCACACGGAATGGCCGGTAATGGCCTGAAAAGTGGCCGCCCCTACAAAGTGAGCGCCGGCTTCGGTGAGCACGACATCAACGCGGGCGCCGGCCTTGACGAAAAGCCGCGCCAGCTCGGCCGCCTTGTAGGCGGCAACGCCGCCGGTGACCCCGAGCACAATCCGTTTTCCTGCGAGTAATGACATGGCAGAATGCCCGCTGCATAAGGAAGGAATACGGAGATTCTAACCGATGGCAATCACCGACTGGCCCGAACACGAAAGACCCCGCGAACGTCTGCTCAAGCTCGGCCCGGAAGCGCTCTCGGATGCCGAGCTGCTGGCCATCTTCCTGCGTGTTGGCGTGCGCGGCAAGAGCGCGGTCGATCTGGCGCGCGAACTGCTGGGCTGTTTCGACAACAACCTGCCACGACTGGGTGCAGCCACGCTCAAGGAAATCGCCGCCATCCCCGGCATGGGGCCGGCCAAGGCGGTGCAGCTGAAGGCTGCGCTGGAACTGGCGCGGCGCGCCCTGAGCAGCGAAATGCAGGAGCGCGACCTGATGTCCTCGCCGGCCGCGGTGCGCGAGTGGCTGACGCTGAAGCTGGGCGGTCTGGGCTACGAAGTGTTCGGCGCCCTCTGGCTGGACGCCAAGAACCGCCTGATTGCCTGGGAAGAACTGTTCAAGGGCACGCTGTCACAAACCTCGGTCTATCCGCGCGAAGTCGTCAAGCGGGCGCTGGCCCACAATGCCGCCGCCGTCCTGCTCTGTCATAATCACCCCTCCGGCGTGGCCGAACCCTCGCAGGCCGACGAACTGCTGACGCAGAACCTCAAACAGGCGCTGGCCCTGGTAGATGTACGCGTGCTCGACCACTTCATCGTGGCCGGTAGCGCAAGGCCGCTTTCCTTCGCCGAGCGCGGCCTGCTCTAGCTCTCAGCCACCCCTGTCCGAGAAAACCTAAAAAGGGCTTGATTTACCGGCCAAAACGCGGTTATACTGCCGGGCTCTGCTGAAACCGAATTTTTGGAGCAACCATGTCTCGCGTCTGCCAAGTAACGGGCAAAGCCCCGATGGTCGGAAACAACGTTTCCCACGCCAACAACAAGACCAAGCGCCGCTTTCTGCCTAACCTGCAAAGCCGTCGTTTCTGGATCGAAAGCGAAAACCGCTGGGTGCGCCTGCGCGTGTCCACCGCCGGTCTGCGTACCATCGACAAGAACGGTATCGAATCCGTCCTGGCCGATCTGCGTGCCCGCGGCGAGGCGGTCTAAGCGTCCGCACAATGCAAAGGGGTTCCACCCCTTTGGAATCCCTTACTAATTAGACCCTTCGGGTCTTTTTGACGAATACGGAGAGACGATCATGGCTAAAGCCGGTCGCGAAAAGATCAAGCTGGAATCCACGGCCGGTACTGGCCACTTCTACACCACGACGAAGAACAAGCGCACCATGCCGGAAAAGATGGAGATCATGAAGTACGATCCCAAGGCGCGCAAGCACGTGGCGTACAAGGAAACGAAGCTCAAGTAAGCCTCGCTCGGTTTCAGCCAAACAAAAAGCCCGCAGATGCGGGCTTTTTGTTTGGCTGAGCGCAAGTCCAAGCGTGGTGCCGCCCCTTTCAACCAACCCCAGCCTCCTCGCCCTTAAAACCGGCTTCATCAAACAGGCGACAAGGAACAGTCGAGTTCCAGGCTCACGCTTGCGGTATTGGTCGATGCCGCCGGGAAGGCACGCATCGCTCACCCAACAAAAAAGGGAGCCGAAGCTCCCTTTTGTTGGCCCCGCGCTCGCTTACGCAGCGACCTTGTAGCTGCGCAGGCGTTGCGAAAACTCCTGCAGCTGCTTGACGCCGCTTTGCTCGGCCTCGTGGATCCAGTCCTGCAGCTGCTTCAGCAGCTGCTCATGGCTGGCGCTGGAGCGGGCCCAGATCGCTTCGAGCTCCTGACGCATCTGGACCAGTTTGGAGAGCTTCTCGCTCTTGGCCAGCACGGCCTCGGTATGCGCGCAGCTTTCGCCCTGCAGGTCGCCGGTGAGACGCTTCAGGACGGCATGACGCTGTGCGTCCTCGCGCAGATGCTGCAGCTCTTCCTGCGCCACCTGACGCAGCGACTTCAGATACTTGGCCAGCACATCGTAGCGGTGCGTGATCACGGCATTCAGCGTGGCGTGATCGACGTCGGTACGCACTGCGCCGAGGCGCGGACGCGGGGCGACCTTCTTGACGCGCGCCTGACCCAGCATTTCGAGGATGCAGATATACATCCAGCCGATGTCGAACTCGTACCACTTGTTGGACAGCTTGGCCGAGGTGGCGAAGGTGTGATGGTTGTTGTGCAGCTCCTCGCCGCCGATCAGGATGCCGATCGGGAAGAGGTTGGTGCTGGCATCGGCGCAGGCAAAGTTGCGGTAGCCCCAGAAATGGCCGAGGCCATTCACCACGCCGGCTGCCCAGAAGGGAATCCAGATCATCTGCACGACCCAGATGATGGGGCCGGCGACGATGCCGAACAGCGCCACATCGATCAGGAACATCAGCGCAATGCCGAGCTTCTGGTGCGGGGTGTATATCTTGTTTTCCAGCCAGTCATCCGGCGTGCCGGTACCGTACTTTTCCAGGGTCTCGCGGTTGTGCGCTTCCTTGACGTAGAGGAAGACGCCGCCCCAGAGCACCTTGTGGATGCCGTGGATCTGCGGGCTGTGCGGATCTTCCTCGGTCTCGCACTTGGCGTGGTGCTTGCGGTGGATCGACGCCCATTCCTTGGTGTTCATGCCCGTGGACAGCCACAGCCAGCAGCGGAAGAAATGGCTGGGGATCGGCCCGAGTTCAAGCGCGCGATGAGCCTGATGGCGATGCAGGTAGATGGTGACAGCGGCGATGGTGATGTGGGTCATGCCCAACGTGACAAGCACGTAGCCCCACCAGGGCAGATCAAAAATACCGGACAACATAGAGCGACAGCATGCCTTTCAGGAACGGACAGCAAACCGGCTGATTCTACGCCAAAAACCGTCCTTATTTTGATAAATATGAAATTAATTAGGCGCTTGGCGCTTGCAATCCGGCCGGCCAGTGCCGCTCAGGGCGCGCCCTCGCCACTGTTGAGCAGACGCACTTCACGCTGCGGGAAGGGGATGCTGATGCCGGCCTCGGCAAAGGCCTTCCAGATGGCAAGGTTCAGATCGGAGCGTACGCGCGCCTGACTGGTGTCAGGGTCGCCGATCCAGAACCAGAGCTCCAGATTGATGCCGGAATCGGCAAACAGCACGGTGTAGGCCTGCGGTTCCGGCGTGACGGCCACGCCCGGATGCGCCTTGGCCAGTGTCACCAGAAGCTGCATGGCCTCGGCCGGGTCATTCTGGTAGCCAATCTGCACCGGCAGCGTGTAGCGCACCAGGGTATCGCTGTAGGTTTCGTTCTGCACCGTGCTGCTGACCAGGGCCTCGTTCGGTACCAGGGACTCGACCCCGGAACCGGCGCGCAGCACGGTATAGCGCGTGGTGATCTTGCTGACCTTGCCCTTTTCGGCGCCGACCGCAATCGTGTTGCCGATGCGGATCGAGCGCTCCAGCAGGATGATGAAGCCGGACACGTAATTGCTGGCGATCTTCTGCAGACCGAAGCCGAGACCCACGCCCAGCGCGCCGCCGAACACCGACAGTGC
>JAIEOJ010000031.1 GCA_019750575.1 Rhodocyclaceae bacterium
ATGGGATCGAACATGCTGCTCATGAACTTGAAGCGGCCGAGCATGAAGCCGAGCGGGATGCCAACCGCGGCGGCGAAGCCGAAGCCGATCCCGACACGCTGCAGCGAGGACAGGATGTTCCAGCCTATGCCCTGGTCATTCGGGCCGTTGCTGTAGAAGGGATCGGAGAAGAGTGCGGCGGCAGCCTTGAAGGTCAGTGCCGGCGTGGGAATGCTGCCGCCCTTGACGGCCACCAGCTCCCAGATGCCGATCAGCAACGCCAGACCGAAGACCGGCGGGATGGCCACCTTGAGAAAGGCGCGAAACAGTTCGCCGGACTTGTCTTCGGGGCGCGTCGCAGTGGCCGTTGCCACCAGTTCCACGGTCTTGGCCGCAGGGGTAGCGGCTTCTTCGATTTTTGTTTCCATGGTCAATGCACTCATGTCAGTCTCCTGAATTACTCTGGCTCATCCGTAGCGTGGCAGCACACGCTACGGTGAGAACGCTTGGCCTTTATTGGTAAATGCGTCAGGCCTTGATCTTGAAGCTGTTGGCGTACTTGGCCGGGTCCTTGCCGTCCCAGACCACGCCGTCGATGAGCTTGTGCGTACGCATTTCGCTCTTGGGCAGGGCCACGCCGGCAGCGGTGGCGGCCTGCTTGTAGATATCGACACGGTTGACCGCCTTGGCCACAGCCAGGTAGTCCGGATCGCTCTTCAGCAAACCCCAGCGCTTGTGCTGGGTCAGGAACCACATGCCGTCCGACAGGTAGGGGAAGTTCACCGCGCCGTCGTTGAAGAACTTCATGGCGTTCTTGTCGTCCCAGGTCTTGCCGATGCCGTTGTCGTAGCGGCCGAGCATGCGGGCGACGATGACGTCGGAATCGGTATTGACGTAGGACTTCTGCGCCACGGTATCGGCGGTCTTCTGCTTGTTGCTGATCGAGGCATCGATCCAGCGGCCGGCGTCGAGAATCGCGGCCGTCATGGCGCGCGCCGTGTTGGGGTTCTGCTTGACCCAGTCAGCCGTGGTGCCGAGCACCTTTTCCGGGTGGTCGGTCCAGATGTCCTGGGTGGTGACGGCGGTAAAGCCGATGCCGTCCATGATGGCGCGGTTGTTCCATGGCTCGCCCACGCAGAAGCCGTCCATGTTGCCGACGCGCATGTTGGCGACCATTTGCGGAGGCGGCACGGTGATGGTCTTGACGTCCTTCATCGGGTCGATGCCGTTGGCGGCCAGCCAGTAGTACAGCCACATGGCGTGCGTGCCGGTGGGGAAGGTCTGGGCGAAGGTGTAATCCTTTTCCTTCTTGGCCACCAGCTTGGCGAGGCTGGCGCCGTCGGTCACGCCCTTGGCATTGAGCGCCTTGGCCAGCGTGATGGCCTGGCCGTTGTTGTTCAGCGACATGAGAATGTTCATGTCCTTCTTGGGACCGCCGATGCCCAGCTGCACGCCGTAGATCAGGCCGTACAGCACATGGGCGGCGTCGAGTTCGCCGTTCACCAGCTTGTCGCGCACGCTGGCCCAGGAAGCCTCCTTGGAGGGAATGATCTTGATGCCGTACTTCTCGTCGAACTTCTGCACGGCGGCCATGACGACAGAAGAGCAGTCGGTCAGCGGAATGAAGCCGATCCGGACTTCCTTCTTCTCCGGCGCATCGGAGCCTGCCGCCCAGGCAGCAGAGCGCACGCCGGGCGGCACCATGCTCATGAGGCTGACGCCGGCACCGGCCATGGCGGTGGTCTTGATGAAGTCACGACGGGTCAAACCCTGCTTCTTGTCTTCCATGCTTATCTCCGTTTTCCGTTTGCTGCAGGCAAAAAAAGCGGCGTCGCAGACAGACCTCCGGGAAAGGAAGGAATGCCTGGACGCCGTTGTCCGCTGATCGCTCGAATCGCCATTGACTCGAGATGACTGCTATTCAGCAAGCGCTGTGCCAGCAGTTGAAAAATCCATGCAAGCGACTGTGCTGCAAGGTTTGCAGGGTCAGGCGAAAGACCCGGGGAAAGCGGCGCCGGGACGCATGCCCCGCTGCAGGCATGCCATATTCCGGTGCATCCGCACCGGAATGGGGAGCGTGTGCGGAAAAACTAGAGGAGGATTTTTGCCATGGCCAGCACATCACTGGCCACGTCGAAGAGGGACTGGCCGCGATCCATGGCCAGCTTGCGCAGTGCCGTGTAGGCGGCGTCCTCATCGAGGCCGCGCGCCTTCATGAGCACGCCCTTGGCGCGATCGATGGTGATGCGATCGGACAACTTGCGCGTGGCCTCGTCGCGCTCGCGCCTGAGCTCGCGATATTCCTCGAAGCGCGCCATCGCCACCTCGACCAGGGGCTGGATGCGCTCGGCCTTGAGGCCATCCACGACGTAGGCGGAAACCCCGGCCCGCATGGCTTCGCGGATGACCTTGCTATCCCTGTCCTTGGCGAACATGAGCACCGGTCGCGGCAGGGCACGCCCGACCACGGCCAGATGCTCGAGCGTATCGCGCGAGGGCGACTCGGTCTCGATGAGAATGACATCCGGCCGCAGGCGCTGCACATGCTCGGCAAGATCGAGCGTGTCAGGCATCAGGGCGGCCACGCGGTAACCCGCGCCGGCCAGACCGGCACAGATCTCGGCAGCACGGCCACTCGACTCGTCGATGACGAGGACGCTCAGCATGGCTTGATCAGGCTTGGAAGGAGGAATCGACATGACAGGAAAGATGCAAATTACATGCCGATTTAATTCGGCCGGCGTTTATCAGGCCGGCCCCGGGCACTCGATCACGAGCAGGGAAATGTCATCCGCCGGTGGCCGGTCGGCCAGTTGCACCTTGAGGCCGGTACGCACATGCGAGAGCAGATCCACGCCCGCCGGGCGCGACTCGAGCAGTGCCGCAAAGCGCTCGGTGCCGAAAGCCTCGCCGGAAAGCATGGGGCTTTCAAGCAGGCCGTCGGAACAGACCACGAAACTGTCGCCGGGCTGCCAATGTACCCGGCTCAGGCTGAGCAGCTCGGCATCCGTATCGACAATCCCCAGCGACAGGTGATTCGACGTGAAGCGCTGCTTGACCCGGCCGTCTACGCCAAGCCAGAACAACACGGGAATCCCGCCGACCCAGATATCGGCCTGCTGGCTGTGCTGATCCATGCACAGGAATGCGGCGGCGACAAAGCGCCCGCGCGGCAGGGTGGCCACCAGCTGCCGGTTGAGCTCGCCGATCAGATAGGGCAGCTCGGGCGGCGTTGCCGCCTCGACCAGACTGTAGAACATGCTCAGCACCGGCATCACGCTGATTGCAGGCGCCAGGCCGTGGCCGCAGCCGTCGGCGATCATGCCGAACAGCTTGCCGTCGGCGGCACGCGCAGCCGCCACGATATCGCCGCTGAAATCCTGCGCAGGCAGGACCCAGTGCTGCACACACTTGTCGGCGAGGCCGGGGCGCGCCATCTGGCGCTCGACGATTTCCTGGGCCAGGGCGTGCTCGCGCTCCTGGTGTTCGCGGTAGGCCTCGACGCGTCGCTGCAGTTCGACCATGCGGTAGAGCGAGCGCAGCTTGGCATCGAGCACGATGAAGTTGATGGGCTTGGACATGAAGTCGTCGCCCCCGGCTTCCAGCCCGTCGATGAGATTGTCATTGCGGTCGAGCGCGGAGACAAAGATCACCGGCACCCAGCGCTGGCCCGATAGTTCACGGATGCGCCGCGTGGCTTCGTAGCCGTTGATCTGCGGCATCATGACGTCCATCAGGATCACGTCCGGACGCTCGCGCACAAAGGTGGCCAGCGCCTCGGTGCCGTCGCCGGCGCCAAGGAACTCGTAGCCGAGCCGCTCGAGAAAAACCTTGAGGATCTGGCGGTTGACGGCGGTGTCGTCGGCCACCATGACCTTGAGTCGGAACCCGGATGCAGCAGTGCTGGCGAAGTCCGGCAGTATCTGGTTCATGGCATTCGTCCTGCTGCCGGCATGGGTGGAAACGGTGGCAACCACGACATTGCCGCAGCCCTGATATTCGAGACTCGAAAAACACAATGCACGCGCAACGGCGATGCCGCGGCCGTTCGGATCGTAGGCGCGCTCGGGGGCAATGGCGAGGTAGTCCTGCCAGTCAAAGCCCTTGCCGCAATCGCTGATGACAAAGGTCAGCGCATCCGCACCGCCCTTGACCTCCACACGCACCTTGCGCTGCGCATGCTCGGGGGCGGCCAGGCGCCGCTCGATCTCGGCCTCCCAGCTGCCGTCCATGCGCAGGGCGGTTTTCTCGGCATAGCTGATGGCCAGATTGCCGTGCTCGATGGCATTGATGAAAAGCTCGCCCAGCCCCATGCAGGCGAGCTCGGGCTCGGGACAGCGCCGCGCCAGACGCCGCGCCAGTTGCAGCGCTTCGCGCAGGGTCGAAAACTCGAACACCTTGTCGCCCGCCATCTCGTCGTCGGGCTCGGCGAGAAACTCGTGCGGGAAAGCCAGCCGGCTCAGCGCCGCGTTGACCGTCGCCAGCATCACCTCGCGCGAACACGGCTTGTTGAGATAGTAGTAGGCGCCGGCCTGCAGGCCGTCACTGACCGGCTCGCTGCTGCCCACCTCGGTCTGCATCACCACCGGCGTGTGCCGGAAGCGCAGGTCGGACTTGATGCGGCGCAGCAGCTCCATGCCATCCATCTCCGGCATGACGCGATCGAGCAGGATCAGGTCATAGCTGGGTCCGGCATCTTCCTGCAGGTGCTGCCAGGCCGCAGGCGCGGAGTCGAACAGGCGCAGGCGGAACACCGGATCGTCAAGCTGATCGGCCACGCGCGCAAGATGGGCGGGATCGTCATCGACGACGAGGATATTGGCCCCGCGCCGCTCCATTCGCCCCGGTGTTGCCAAAGCCATCGCTCAGCGGCTCAGACCCGCGCTGCGCAAGGCATAGTCGGCCATTGCCGCCAGCATCTCCGGCGCCTCGCCGAGCGATGGCACCATGCGCACCTGCAGCCCCGGGTGGGCCTGCATCGCCTCCGCCGCGAGACGCGGCAAATCCTCACGCACATGACTTCCGGCCGCAATGAAGACCGGAACGACGACAACCTCTTCCACCCCCGCCTTGGCCAGACCGCTGATGGCATCAGGTAGGCTGGGCTCCATCAGTTCCAGATAACCGAGGGCAACCAGGGCATCGGGCTGCTGACGGGCAACTTCCGCGTGCAAACGCTGGAAAGGCTCAGCCCAGGCCGGATTCCTGGATCCATGTCCAAACAAGACAATACCGCGCTTCATCATTCCTCCTGGATAGGGATATCCGCCACGATACCGCGCTTTCGCCCCCCTGGTGCGGGTCTCCGCCAAACTCTGACAAGGTATTGACATACATGGGAATTCCTCATACCATAGCGGGCTCTTTGCAGTACCTTTCATTAACGGAGTTCCCTATGTATGCGGTCATAAAAACCGGCGGCAAGCAGTATCGCGTCGCAGCCGGCCAAAAAATTAAGGTAGAACAGATACCTGCAGACGTGGGCGCGGAAATCACCCTGGACCAGGTTCTCATGGTCGGCGAGGGTGACTCGGTCAAGATCGGTGCCCCGCTGGTTGCGGGTGCCACGGTCAAGGCCAAGGTTATCGCCCAAGGTCGTCACGACAAGGTCAAGATCTTCAAGATGCGCCGTCGCAAGCACTATCAGAAGCATCAAGGCCATCGCCAGAACTACACCGAAATCGAAATCGGCGCCATCGCCGGTTAACAGGAGTCCAGCACCATGGCACACAAAAAGGCAGGCGGCAGTTCGCGTAACGGCCGCGACTCAGAATCGAAGCGACTCGGCGTAAAGGCCTACGGTGGTCAACTGGTTCCGGCCGGCAGCATCATCGTTCGTCAGCGCGGCACCCGTTTCCACGCTGGTGACGGCGTTGGCATGGGCGTGGATCACACCCTGTTCGCCAAGGTCGAAGGCACTGTTCAGTTCGTCGTCAAGGGCGCTGAGCAACGCAAGACCGTGATCATCGTTCCGGCTGCCGCTTAATCCCGGCCCCCGGTACCGCAAAAGCCCTATCCTCGCGGGTAGGGCTTTTGTGTTTCTAGCCCCAGCAAATACAGACAAGACACCATGAAATTCTTCGACGAAGCGAAAATCGAAGTAGTCGCCGGCGACGGTGGCAACGGCGTGGCCACGTTTCGCCGCGAGAAGTTCATCCCCTTCGGTGGTCCCGACGGTGGTGACGGCGGACGTGGCGGCAGCGTTTTTGCCGTTGCCGACCGCAACATCAACACGCTGATCGACTACCGTTACACCCGCCACTTCCGCGCCGAGCGCGGGCAGAATGGCCGCGGTTCCGATTGCTACGGCAAGGGCGGCGATGACCTCGAACTGCGCGTGCCAGTCGGCACCACCATCACCGACGCGAATACCGGCCAGATCATCGCCGACCTCGCGCGTGACGGCCAGCGCGAACTGATCGCGCGCGGCGGCAAGGGCGGTCTCGGCAATCTGCATTTCAAGTCCAGCACCAACCGCGCGCCGCGTCAATGCACGCCAGGCGAGGAAGGCGAGCACCGCGAGCTCAAGCTCGAGTTGAAGGTGCTGGCCGATGTCGGCCTGCTCGGCATGCCGAATGCCGGCAAGTCCACCTTCATTCGCTCGGTATCCGCAGCGAAGCCCAAGGTCGCCGATTACCCCTTCACCACGCTGCATCCGAACCTTGGTGTCGTGCGCGTGGATGACAACCGCAGCTTCGTTATCGCCGACATTCCCGGCCTGATCGAAGGTGCCGCCGAAGGCGCAGGCCTCGGACACCGCTTCCTCAAGCATCTGCAGCGCACCGGCTTGCTGCTGCACATCGTCGACATTGCGCCTTTCGATGAAAACGTCGATCCGGTCCATGAGGCGCATGCCATTGTCGAGGAGCTGCGCAAGTACGACGAGACGCTGTACAACAAGCCGCGCTGGCTGGTCATCAACAAGGTAGACCTGCTGCCCGAAGACGAGCGCGCCGAACGCATCGCCAACCTGGTCAAGGCATATGGCGCGGTCGACAAGCATTTTGTCATCTCGGCCATCAACGGCGAGGGCTGCAAGCCTCTCACCTACGCCATCATGGAACACCTCGAATCACTACCCCGTCATAACGAAGACAGCGAAGCGGAAGTAGATGAGACAACAGATCAAGAATAGCCGCCGACTGGTCATCAAGGTCGGCAGCGCGCTGGTCACCGACAACGGCGCCGGCCTCTCCGAGCAGTTCATCACCAATCTCGCCGCACAGATGGCGGCCTTGCGCGAGCAGGGCAAGGAGGTCCTGCTCGTCACTTCCGGCGCGATTGCTGCCGGCATGCAGCGCCTGGGCTGGGCCACCCGCCCGAGCGCCATGCACGAGCTGCAGGCCGCCGCCGCCGTGGGTCAGATGGGCCTGGCAACCGCCTATGAAGGCGCGTTCGCAAAACACGGCATCAATACCGCGCAGATTCTTCTCACCCACGAAGATCTGGCCGATCGCACGCGCTACCTGAATGCGCGCTCGACCCTGCAAGGCCTGCTCGAGTTCAAGGTTGTCCCCGTCATCAACGAGAACGACACCGTTGTCACCGACGAAATCAAGTTCGGCGACAACGATACGCTCGGCGCCCTGGTCGCCAACCTGATCGAGGCCGACGCGCTGATCATCCTGACCGATCAGCAAGGTCTCTACAGCGCCGATCCGCGCAGCAATTCCGATGCTGTCTTCATTCATGAAGGCAAGGCCGAAGACCGCCAGTATGAGGCCATGGCTGGTGGCGCAGGCACCGGTATCAGCAAGGGCGGCATGATCACCAAGATCAAGGCTGCGCAACGCGCAGCCCGCAGCGGCACCCATACCGTCATCGCCAGTGGCCGCGAAGCTGATGTCTTGCCGCGTCTGATCCAGGGTGAGCAGCTCGGCACCCTGCTCTACGCGACCTCATCGCCGCTCGCTGCACGCAAGCAGTGGCTGGCCGACCACTTGCAACTCGCCGGCTCGGTCACGCTCGATAGCGGCGCAGTTTCCGCCCTGCAGTCAGGCAAGAGCCTGCTTCCCGTTGGTGTCAAACAGGTCAGTGGCGACTTTGAACGCGGAGCAGCCATCGCCTGCAGAGACAGCAACGGACGCGAAATTGCTCGTGGCCTCGCGAACTATTCATCTTCCGAAGCCCGCCGCATCGCCGGCCACGCCAGCACCGAGATCGAGAGCCTCCTCGGTTACGTGGATGAAGAAGTGCTCATTCATCGCGACAACCTGGTATTGCTTTAGGCACACCAGCTTGTATCAAGGCTGACCGGCTTCGCAGCTCAAGGCCGCAGGCGGCGGACATCACCAGCGGATGCCGCTGTAGCCAGAGCGCTCCCATCAGGTATCAACAAAAAGGCCAACTCGACGAGTTGGCCTTTTTGTTTTCATGCTGAAGCGGATAGAAGCAATCGTCATGACTCGTGCCGTCAGCCAGTCATATCGATCACTGGCACTCGCTGGCAGTCAGTATCAAAAAGGCACTTAGCCACCCTACCCCAGCACACGGCAGCATGCCAGTGCTGCGGAATGGCGTAGGCCTTGATGAATACACCCCTGATTCACAGGCGTAGCCGAAACGACGGAGAGCGGCAAGGCTTGAGCTGTCGGAGAGGAACAGGGATGGGGAGGCTGG
>JAIEOJ010000174.1 GCA_019750575.1 Rhodocyclaceae bacterium
GCTGCTGGTGAAGACGGTGGGCTACCTGCTCGGCATGCGCAGCAGCAAGTCCGCAGGCTAGCCGGCGCAGCCCGGGCCGTGGCACAAATGAAAACGGCGACCGAGGTCGCCGTTTTCACTCCAGAGACAGGAATGTCTCAGCCACGTACCGCGCGGCTCAAGGCCGGCAAGCAGCGCGTCGCGCACGCTCTGAAGACAATGGCCGCAACACCCTTATTTATTCTTCCTGTCCTGATCGTAATGCCACTTGATAGCGAAGAACATGGCCGTGCCGAACACGATCACCTTGAAGGTAATGAAGACGATAGGGAACCAATCCCACATGTTGCGTATTTCCCGGCTGTTGCCTGACGCCAGCTAGCGTGAAGAGCACCTGCTCACAACGCTGCCTGCATCTCGATTGAAGTCAGCTGATTCTAGGCCAAGCAGGCAGCGATCAACATTGGACATTAAGCCCTAGGACAGAATGTCCTGGCTGGGCGCCACCTCCGAAGGCCTGCGCCACGAAAGGCCGGTAAGGTCCGATACCTCCATCAAACCTAGCGCCGTGGATAGGGAACTCAAGCTCGGCTCCAGCGACGAAGCCAGCAAGACTGTGGTAAACCAGTTCTACGAACAGGCCATCCCCGCCGACTCCGTCGCCCCCGCCATCTTCTTCGCCATCAAGCAAGCGGCCGATGTGGGCATCAACGAAATCTGGCTGCGCACGCTAACGCAGGAGTTTTGAGTTGCTTCAAAACAAAAGGGAAGCTCATCATGGGCTGCTTTTTTGTTCTCGCGCTAGCCAATTAAAAAGAAAAAAACGTAGTATCTAAAAAATCATTTATGCATATTCACTATCCAGGGAAGCGAGATGGCAGAGATAATAGAATTCATAGTTACTGATTTAACCCGTTTCTCGAGGCATGACTACCTATGCACGGCAGGGATCACGCTTGATGGCTCTCGGTGTATTCGGCCATTTCGTAGCGACGCTACAAACATGGCCAGATATCTGCCTTATGCCAAATGCAAGGAATACAACGTTCAACCTGGCTCGATACTCCGAGGAGCATTTACGGGCCCCACACATTTAGTAGCGCCTCACATTGAGGATCTGGACTGGTCCAAACTCGAGATAGTCAGAAGTGCTACTCCTGCCGAATTTAAATCAGCATTAGAGGCCTCGCTATCTCCCGACATTTCCGTAGGCTTCGGATTGCCGATTACAAGCAAGTTGATACCGACCCCACTCATCCCTAGTCGCTCTATCATTACATTAAAAATCCAACCAAATCAGATTCAGATAGTAGAGATTGAGCAGAATGGGAGGCTTAAGCTACGCGCAAACGTTGCTCTACCGAACGGCACATATCTGTCTAGGGCATCTATTACTGATCTTGGTTTCTTTGATTCAGTAGGAACGGGAAAAACCATAAGTGTGAGCACAATTAACGCATTCATTAAGACTCAAAAAGAAATCATTCTTCGGCTCGGTATCGGGCGTACACCTTGGCCCCCTGATGATGACAACGGAGGCTATTGGATTCAAGTAAATGGGA
The DNA here is from genome assembly GCA_019750575.1 of Rhodocyclaceae bacterium. Lineage (GTDB taxonomy): Bacteria > Pseudomonadota > Gammaproteobacteria > Burkholderiales > Rhodocyclaceae. The sequence continues at coordinate 1,542 of JAIEOJ010000174.1, forward strand.
TATACACATTCCCGGACTACGAAAAAATACTGAGGACCTATAAGTGACTCGAATTCTCACCATAGGCTTCACTCAGAAGTCTGCTCAACAGTTTTTTGGTCTATTAACGACAGCCAATGTAAAAAATGTTTTTGATGTTCGGCTAAACAACACGTCGCAACTTTCCGGTTACGCAAAGAAAGACGACCTTTCCTTTTTCCTCAGCGAGTTTATGGGCATTGGCTACCAAGAGCTCAAAGACCTCGCTCCTAGTAAAGCCATTCTGAGCGCGTACCAGAAGAAGGAACTAAGCTGGAGTCAATATGAAGACTTATATCGGGAAGAGATAGCTCGTCGAAGTGTTGAACGCACTATCAACGAGTCCTTGTTAGATAATGGCTGCCTGCTCTGCAGTGAACACAAACCCCACCACTGCCATAGGCGCGTAGCGGTTGACTACTTGAACTCATGCTGGGGTAGTAATCTAGAAATCAAGCACCTCTACTAATTAAAATCATTTGGTATGCCAGACATTGTTGCGATTGGTTTGTCATCAGGAGTAAATGATCAGAAGTTGATTGAGAAAAAGCTCGAACATCTTTTGAGCAATCTTACTGACTATGAAATCATTGCTATTGATGACTGGAAGGGAATTATCGAGCAGTACTGCAGAACCAGACGCATCCCCTACCAAACCTCCGCTTGCCGTAACAGAATTGAAGCTCAAAAAATCATTTCGACGGCAAGCCGGCTGGTCATGTTCTGGAACGGAAGAGATACTAACGACTTAGTTTTTTATGCGACGAAACTCAGAGTGGCGTACAAGATTGTTCCAGTATTAGTAACGGCAGTCGTGAACAAAGATCACAATGAAGACTACGACGTTTACATTGGACGAGGCGGGATGTGGGGAAACCCGTTCAAAATACTGCCTGGGACTAGTGAAACCCGCGATGTAGTTATCGCAAAATATCGGGAATACTTTGAAAAAGAAATTCTCAGCAACCCCGAGCGGCATAAAGAGCTCTTACGACTAAAGGGAATGACGTTAGGTTGCCACTGCAAGCCCCACGCATGCCATGGAGACATCATTGCCGAGTACCTTAACAGCCTCCCTGAGAGCGAAGAATAACCCCTGTCGTAGCAGCCTTACCTTAATCGAAATCACCTTACCCTACGCGGTAGCGACTTGACCGGGTTAGTTACCGGTTTCATGCCGGATCTATCGCCGCACTACGGCTCGACTCGCGGTAGCGCTGCACCTTGTGGTGTTCTTTTTCCGAATACATCATGGCATCGGCAGCCGACATAAGGCTGTCTGGCGTTGTCTCCGGCGGGCTTGAGGCCCAGCCTACACTGGCAGAAACAAAGGCCCCTTCGGTGACTTCGACCCGCTTGAGGTAACGCGTCAGCTCGCGGGCATAGTTCTCGAGTACCTTGGTGTGCACTCCGGGGCAGATCACCACGAATTCGTCGCCACCGAGACGGCCGGCGCTCCAGTTGCGCGGGCACCAGTCGGTGAGTTTCTGGCTGACATCGATCAGCGCCTTGTCGCCCATGGCATGGCCATGTTCGTCGTTGATGGTCTTGAAGCCATTCAAGTCCAGCAGGAGCACGCCGATGGGCTTGCCCTTTTTCCGGGCGGCCGCAATTTCCTCGTCCAGCGTTCGATAGATGCCGGTGCGATTGAGCAGGCCGGTGAGGATATCGGTCATTGAGGAGCGCTCGGCAGTCTTGCGCTGGCGCAACATGCTGGCGAGGATGGCGCCGAAATTAAGGAGCGAGAGCAGGAAAGCCAGACTCTGCGCCAGACGCAGTTTGCTGACCACGGCGACCGACTGCTTTTCCAGCTCGTTGGTGAGCTGGTTCATCGAGTCGAGTATGGTCTGGTTGTTCGCCACCAGAAAGGTCGAGAAGGCTTGCAGGGCTTTGGGATCATTGGGCAGGTGTTCGTAGCGGCCGACAATCGCCAGCACTTTTTCGACAGGCGCCACCGCCTTGCCCTCGACCCGGTCCAGCATAACCGGCTGGCCGGCACCGCCACGCGCCTTGCCTCCCTTGGCAAAGGCGCGCAGGGTTTCCAGAAAGAGGTCGTAGGCTGCGTTAGCCTCAGTTATCGCAGCAGTGCGCTGCTCGCCGGGAGGTTTTTCGTTGCTGGCAAGAAGTACGGCCTTGGTTGCACGCTGCGACAGCATGCGTTGGCGGCCGGCCAGGTTGATGGCAACGGCGTCCTGCTCTACCTGCTTGGAGATCTGGTAGCCGAAGGCCAGGGTGCCAAAGTCGAGCACGACGAACAGTGCAATCGACAGCATCAGTCGCTTGTCCTGCGTAAACGATTTCCTCACGCCTTGCCCCGATGTTTTTTATATAAACAGCCAGCTTCAGTTATTGGAGACCTTGACGGGGTTCGCGCTGGCCGCTCCTTGGCAACACTAGGCTGCGAGTTGCAATGCCTTGACCTTGGGTACTCCCGCCTTGCGGGTCTTCCACAAATCGTAGGCCGCTTGCTGGGCAAGCCAGATATCGGCGCGACCGCCATGGTCGATACCTAGCCAGGCTTCAAGGCGCAGCGCCATTTCCGGCGAGATGGCCGCACGGCCGTTGAGCACACGCGAGAGCGCGGCTCGCGTGACGCCAAGTTGATCGGCGGCCTCGGTGACACTGAGTTCGAGCGCCGGCAGGATGTCGTCGCGCAGGGTTTCGCCGGGATGCGGGGGGGCATGCATTTTCATCGCGCTATCTCCTTTGCAAGGGAAGTTCTGAATAACCTACTGCGCGGCCGTATGGCGCTATTGCGCGGTGCTCACAATCCTCATGTACTAAAGTACATTCCGGTTGCTGTGCTCCGGGCGCCTTGCCCTCCGACCGCTCGCTACGATTCTTCAGAGCCTCCCTAGTGGTAGTCCTGATAATCAACCAGCACGGCGTCTTCACCCTCAAAGCGGAAGGTCATGCGCCAGTTGCCATTCACCGTTATTGCGTAGTGCCCGGCCAGCTTGCCGGACAAGCTGTGCAGGTTCCAGCCGGGCAGGTTCATGTCGGCCGCACTATGCACCACGTCCAGCCGCGCCAGTTGCCGACCCAGCCTGGCCGCATGATGGGGCTGGATGCCGCTGCGCTTGCCGGTCTCGAAAAACAACTCAAGACCCTTGTGCAGAAACGACTTGATCATGCCAGAGTGTATAGCATGACTATACGAAAATCAAGCGCCGGCCGTGCCCGGCAACTCTTCGGCCAGATCGTCATCCTCCCCATCCTGCGCCAACAGATTGCGCGGCAGCTGCTTGTTCGGCTTGACACCGAGCTTGCGTATGCCTTCGGCCTGACGGATCAAATTGCCACGGCCAGATACCAGTTTGCCATGCGCATCTGAATAAGACTTTTGTGCCTGCTCGAGGCGCTTGCCTACATCTTCCAGGTCTTCGACAAAGGCAACGAACTTGTCGTAGAGCTTGGCGCACTGGGTGGCAATGGCCTGCGCATTCTGGCTTTGCTGCTCGTAACGCCAGATGCTGGCAATGGTGCGCATGGTGGCCAGCAAGGTGCTGGGGCTGACCAGGAGCACGTTCTTTGCAAACGCATCATCAAACAATGAGGCATCGGCGGTGCTGGCCAGCATGAAGGCCGGCTCGATGGGGAAGAACAGAAGCACGAAATCCAGCGAATTGAGGCCGTAGAGACTCTGGTAGTTCTTGTCCGACAGGCCGCGGATATGGCTGCGCACCGAGTTGAGGTGCTCGCGCTGGGCGGCGGCCCTGTCCTCGTCGGTTTCGGCGCTGCAATAGCGTTCATAGGCCAGCAGGGAAACCTTGGAGTCGATGACAAGATGCTTGCCTTCCGGCAGGTGCACCACCACGTCGGGGCGCAGCGCATTGCCTTCGTCACGCGCAAAGCTTTCCTGCACGTCGTACTCGCGGCCCTTGGTCAGACCTGAGGATTCGAGTATCCGCTCCAGCACCATTTCGCCCCAGATGCCCTGCGCCTTGTTGCTGCCCTTGAGCGCCTGGGTGAGGTTGATGGCATCGGTACTGATCTGCGCATTGAGCTTGGCCAGCCGCTCCACCTCGTTCTGCAGGGTCAGGCGCTCCTTCGACTCCTTGTCGTAGGTCTGGGCGACCTGCTCCTGAAAGGCCTTGATCTTTTCGCCAAGAGGATTCAGCAGCAGGTCCAGATTGGCCTGATTCTGCTTGGCGAACTTCTGGCCCTTTTCCTCGAAAATCTGGTTGGCAAGGTTCTCGAACTGAACCTTGAGTTGTTCACGGGTTTCGTTCAGCAGGGCAATCTTCTCGGCCGAGCGCTTCTGCTCCGCTTCCAGCGTTGCCGTCAGGGTGGCCAGTTGTCCGGCTGCCGTGGTGCGCTCAACTGTCAGGGATTCGATGCTCGCCCGGGCCTCCTTGATCTCTGCATCAAGCGCAACCAGCATCTCCTCGCGCCCTTTCAGGCGCTCGGCTAGCACGGCACTTTCTGCGGTGCCTTCGGCCAGACCGCGCGCATGCGCGTCGGCAATACGGCTGCGCAGCAGCACGGCGGTGATGCCCGCGCCTACGATCAGGCCGGCAATGAGTGCAATCAGGAGTTCCATGGTCATTCCTTGCGACGAATGAGCGACATGATGCCGCATCCGGGGCCCACAGGGTGAGCCAGTCAGCGGGGCTTTCCCCGGCTACTTGGGCGGGCAGGTTTCCGCGCCGACGGCGGCGGGCATGACCTCCTTCATCAGCTCGACGAAGAGGCGCAGCCGCGCCGGGTAGTGGCGGGCATAGGGGTAAAGAACGGATACGGGCAAAGCATCGGCGCGCCAGTCGGGCAGGACTTCGACCAGGCGACCGCTCCGGACATGCTCGGCCACCATCCAGGCTGAGACGATGCAGACGCCCAGGCCCTCCAGCACGGCGCTGGTGAGCGCATGCAGATTGTCGGAGACGAGGCGCGGCTGGATGGCAACCTCGGCATGTTCGCCGCTGGCGGCGTGGCGCAGCGTGATCTGGCGCCGGTAGAAGTGCGAGATGGCCAGCCAGGGCAAGGCGGCGAGATCGTCCGGCACTTCGATCCTTTGGCCGGCCAGCACCTCAGGCGCGGCGACCATGATGCGCGGCACTTCGGCGAGGCGGATGGCGACCAGCGAGGAGTCGGTGACCTCGCCGACATGGATGGCGCAGTCCAGGCCCTGACCAACGAAGTCGTTGGGGCGCTCGTGCAGCATCCAGTCCACATGGATGCGCGGATGGCGGCGCATGAACTCGGCGAGCGGACCGATCAGCTGCTGCTGGCCGAAGGCATGCGGCACGACCACGCGCAGCGAGCCGCTGGCTTCGACGCCGGCGCCGCGCAGGTCGGACTCGAAGGCATCCCAGCCGGCGAGCAGGTCCTTGGCGCGCTCGAAGCAGCGCTCGCCGTCTTCGGTGAGCTTCATGGCGTGCGTGGAGCGCTGCAGCAGGCGCACGCCCAGCGAGCGTTCGAGCTGCTGCAGGCGGCGGCTGACGGTGGGCTGGGTGGTGCCCATCTGCGCGGCGGCAGCGGAGAGGCTGCCGGCCTGCACGATGCGCACGAAAGTCTGGATCAGGTCGACTCGGTCGGCGCCCGCGCCGACCAGGCCCGGAGTCGCTGGGATGCGCTCTTTCATACGCATAGCGTATATCAGATGTTCAAGCGGCGCTACTACCCAAGCCAATGCCCAGATTTGATAATGCAGCCACGCAATACCACCGGAATTCGAGATGCCTTCCATGCAAAAAACACATAACCCTGCCCTGCCCGCTGCAGCAGCCGCGGCTGTGCCTGCCGGGGCACTTACCGCCGCCCTGGTGCTGTTGCTCGCCACCGCCGCCGGGCTGGCCGTGGCGACCATTTACTACGTGCAGCCCATGCTCGGCATTCTCGGCGCGGACCTGCAGGCCAGCCCCGGCACCGTGGGTCTGGTGCCGACCGCCAACCAGCTCGGCTATGCCTTCGGCATTCTGCTGCTGGCACCGCTGGGCGACCGCTACGACCGACGCAGCATCATCCTGACCAAGGCGGCGATCCTCACCGTGGCGCTGCTGCTTGCCGGCGCCGCACCCAACATCGGCCTGCTGCTCGCCGCCAGCCTGGCAATCGGCCTGTCGGCCTCGCTGGTGCAGGACATCGTACCTGCCGCGGCAACGCTGGCGCCCGAACACAGCCGCGGCAGGATCGTGGGCACGGTAATGACCGGCGTGCTGCTGGGCATTCTGCTCTCACGCGTGGCAAGCGGCTTTATCGCCGAGGCCTTTGGCTGGCGCGCGGTGTTCTACATCGCCGCCGTGAGCGTCACACTGGCCGGGCTGGCGTTGTGGCGCTCGCTGCCGAACTTTGCACCGACGACCAGCCTGCCCTATCTCACGCTGCTGAAGTCGCTGTTCGAGCTGCTGGCCAAGTATTCGGCCTTGCGTCGCGCTGCGCTGGCGCAGGGTCTGATGGCGGCGGGCTTCAGCGCCTTCTGGTGCACGCTGGCGCTGATGCTGCATGAAGCGCCCTACTACCTCGGCAGCGCCGTGGCCGGCAGCTTCGGTCTGGCCGGCGCGGCTGGCGCATTGATTGCGCCGATTGCCGGCAAGATTGCCGACCGACGCGGCCCGGTACTGGTGACGCGCATCGGCACCGCTTTCACCGCGGCCTCGTTTGCCGTGATGGCGCTGGCCCCGGCACTGCCGGTGCAGGGTCAGCTGTGGCTGCTGGTCTTGTGTACCGTGGGCTTCGACCTTGGCGTGCAGGCCACGCTGATCGCCCACCAGACGATTGTGTACGGCCTTGAACCCGCCGCCCGCAGCCGCCTGAATGCGGTGCTGTTTGTGGGCATGTTCATCGGCATGTCGGCCGGCGCTGCGGTGGCATCGCTCTTGTTTGCGCAGTGGGGCTGGCTGGCGGTGGTGGCGCTGGCGGTCACGACTTCGCTGGCAGCATTTGCTGTGCGCATGCTGCCCGAACGCGCATAAGCAAACCCCGTAAAGCAAAAGGCCTTGGCGACTGCCAAGGCCTTTTTGTTTTCGACGCAGGCTCAGCCCCGTTTGACCTGCCGCATCTGCCGCGCGTCGCGCTTGGTCGGACGGCCGCGCAGTTCGGCGCCGGGTGTGGGGGCGAGCTTGCGCATTTCGGATGCCTTGACGCGGGCATTGAAGCTGGCCTCGCTTTCCTCGTACATGGTGCGCGCCTCGGGTGCGGGGCGGCGCAGCGCGTGCAGGGCCTTGACCGTGACTTCGAAGACCTGTTCGCCGCTGCGGATTTCAAGCGTGTCGCCGACCTTGATCTCGCGCGCCGGCTTGACCGTGGCGCCGTTCCACTTGAC
>JAIEOJ010000305.1 GCA_019750575.1 Rhodocyclaceae bacterium
TGCGCATGATCCGCAGCGGAAAAGGGCGCGCCGCTCACTTGGGTTTCTTGCCCGCCTTGCCGTTGCCCGCAGGCTTGGGCGCGCGCGGCGTCTTGACCTCGCGGATCACGTCGGAGAACTCGTCGAGATCGGCGAAGTTGCGGTACACCGAGGCGAAGCGCACATAAGCAACCGTGTCGAGCTTGCGCAGCTCGCGCATGACCAGATCGCCGATGCGGTCCGAGGTGATCTCGCGCTCGCCCGAGGTCACGATCTTGTCCACCACGCGATCCAGCGCCGCGTCGATGTTCTCGGTCATCACCGGGCGTTTGCGCAGGGCGAGCATGAAGCTGGCCTTGAGCTTGTCGCGGCTGAACTCGGTGCGGCTGCCGTTCTTCTTGACCACCGCCGGCATCTGCAGTTCGACGCGCTCATAGGTCGTGAAGCGCTTGTCGCAGGCAATGCAGCGGCGGCGGCGGCGGACCGTGTCTTCCTCGTCGTTGAGGCGGGTGTCAACCACCTGAGTGTTCAAGTCACCGCAATAAGGGCATTTCATTCTGAAATGCCCTTATTGCGGCAGTGGACCGCCCATCCCCCAACCCCTTCCCCAAGGGAAGGGGTGACTACGGTTCGCACGCTTCGCGTGCTCCCAAATATTTCTTTACGCACGGCGGTGGCTGGAAAAACCATCTGGTCTTATGCGCCGTAAACCGGGAACTTGGCACACAGCGCCGCGACTTCATTGATGGTCTTGGCGCGCACAGCTTCGTCGTTGGGCGCGTCCAGCACGTCGGCGATCAGGTGGGCGACGCGTTCGGCTTCGATCTCGGTGAAGCCGCGCGTGGTCATGGCCGGGGTGCCGATGCGGATGCCCGAGGTGACCATGGGCTTTTCCGGATCGTTGGGGATGGCGTTCTTGTTGACCGTGATGTGGGCGGCGCCGAGCGCGGCTTCGGCATCGCGGCCGGTGATCTTCTTGCCGCGCAGATCAACCAGGAAAACGTGCGACTCGGTGCGGCCGGAGACAATGCGCAGGCCGCGCGCGGTCAGCACCTTGGTCATGACGATGGCGTTCTCGACCACCTGTTCCTGGTAGAGCTGGAACTCCTTGGTCGCGGCTTCCTTGAAGGAAGTGGCCTTGGCCGCGATCACGTGCATCAGCGGACCGCCCTGCAGGCCGGGGAAGACGGCGGAGTTGATCGCCTTCTCGTGCTCGGCCTTCATCAGGATCACGCCGCCGCGGGGACCGCGCAGGGTCTTGTGCGTGGTCGAGGTCACGACATCGGCATGCGGCACCGGATTCGGGTAGTAGCCGGCGGCGATGAGGCCGGCGTAGTGGGCCATGTCCACCCAGAAAATGGCGCCGACTTCCTTGGCGACCTTGGCGAAGCGGGCGAAATCGATGCGCAGCGAATAGGCCGAGGCGCCGGCGATGATGATGCGCGGCTTGTGCTCGCGCGCCAGTGCCTCCATCTGGTCGTAGTCGATTTCTTCCTTGGCATTCAGGCCGTAGGAAATTGCATTGAACCACTTGCCGGACATGTTGAGCTTCATGCCGTGGGTCAGGTGGCCGCCTTCGGCCAGGCTCATGCCGAGCAGGGTATCGCCGGGCTTGGCAAAGGCCATGAGCACGGCCTGATTGGCCTGCGAGCCGGAATTGGGCTGCACGTTGGCGGCGTAGTTTTCACCACTGGCGCCGAACAGCTCCTTGAGGCGGTCAATGGCGATCTGCTCGACCACGTCCACATGCTCGCAACCGCCGTAATAGCGCTTGCCCGGATAACCCTCTGCATACTTGTTGGTCAGCTGCGAGCCCTGGGCTTCGAGGACGGCTGCACTGACGTAGTTCTCGGAAGCGATCAGCTCGATGTGATCTTCCTGGCGCTGATTCTCGGCCGTGATGGCGGCCCAGAGTTCGGCATCGGTCTTGGCGAGGGTGTTTTTCCTTGAAAACATTTTTGCTCCGCAAAAATGTTTCAGTGCAGGCTCATGCGCAGTTGCGCCCGGGCCGGAACTAAAACATGACGAACGGGTGAATGAAAGGTAAGCGGCCATTCTAGCACCGCCCAACACTCACCCAAACGGCATTATTTTCATGCCGTTAGCGGCATGAAATCCGGCGCGTTGCGGCCTTATTCGAGCACCAGTTCGCGACTGCCGGCGAGATGGTCCTGCACGCCCCATTCGATCAGTTGCCAGTCCGGATTGCCGACTTCAACCCAGTTGAGGGCGGCATTCGGAATGGGGAAATCGCGCGCGGTTTCCAGCGGGCGATGTGTGGCAATGCGGTAGATCACATCGAGCACGCCGCCGTGGGCGAAGATCAGCAGGCTTTCGCCGGCATGGCGCTGGGCCAGATCGTTGACCGTGCGCTTGATGCGCTCCGCAAAGCCGGCCAGGCTCTCGCCATTGCCGAAGGCAAAGCCGGTATCGCGGTTGATGTAGCGCTCGTAGTCGGCACGCGCCTTGATCTCGTCCTGGGTAAGGCCCTGGAATTCGCCATAGTGACGCTCGCGCAGGCCGGGTTCGGGCCGCACCGGCAGTTGCAGCAGTGCGGCGGCAGCGGCAGCGGTATCGTGTGCGCGTTGCAGGTCACTGCTGTAGATCGCGGCAAAGGGCAGGCCCAGCAGTCCCTTGGCCGTGGCTTCTGCCTGCTGGCGACCGGTTGCATTGAGAGGAATGTCGATCTGCCCCTGGATGCGGCGTTGTGCATTCCAGTCGGTCTCGCCATGGCGAACGATGCACAGGCGGGTGGGAGAAACTTCTTCAGACGGCGGGCGGAAAACCGGGGCGTTCATATGATCCTGTGCGCTACACTGCGCGCTTTGTTTCATTTCCGAGACGTCATTTTACCGTGCCACGGCTGCTCGTCCTGTCTCGCGCCATTGATCGTTTTAATGAGGCCTGCGCAAAAATTGCCAGCCTCATGGTGCTGCTCGCCTGTCTGATCAGCGCCACCAACGCACTGATCCGCTACGGCTTTTCAGGTGGCTCGAATGCCTGGCTGGAAATCCAGTGGCATCTCTTCGCCGGCATGGTCATGCTGGGCAGTGCCTGGACACTGGCAAGGAACGGCCATGTGCGCGTCGATGTGTTCTACGGCCGCTGGCAAGCGCGTACCCAGGCCTGGGTGGATCTGCTCGGCTTTATCGTTTTTCTGATGCCGGTCTGCCTGTGGCTGCTGATCCACACCTGGCCGCTGTTCGCCACGGCCTGGAGCAGCGGCGAGATTTCCGCCAACGCCGGCGGCCTGCCCCTGTGGCCGGCCAAGCTGATGCTGCCGCTGGGTTTTGCCTGCCTGCTGCTGCAGGGGGTGGCCGAGATCATCAAGCGCATCGCCTGGCTGCGTGGCGAGATCGAGATGGATCTGCACTACGAGAAGCCGCTGCAATGAATATCCAAGCAACCGTTCGGACTGAGCTTGTCGAAGGCGCTGCGAGCGTTGATCTTCTGGCAGAAGATTTTTTCGCAGGCCAGCGAAAGACATGGTGCGGCTTCGACAGGCTCAGCCTGAACGGTGGGTGGTGGCACTGATGACGGAATACGCCGCCCCACTGATGTTCGCCGGACTGGTGTGCTTTCTGCTCATCGGCTTCCCGGTCGCCTTCTCGCTTGCCGCACTCGGTCTCTCCGCCGCCTTCATCGGCGTCGAGCTCGGCTTCTTCCCCATGAGCTTCATCGAAGCCATGCCGCTGCGCATCTTCGACATCCTCTCGCGCGAACTGCTGCTGGCGATTCCCTTCTTCACCTTCATGGGTGCGCTGCTGGAGCGCTGCGGACTCGCGGAAGATTTGCTCGAAGGCGTGGGCCAGCTCTTCGGCGGCCTGCCCGGCGGCGTGGCCATCGGCGTGATCCTCGTCGGCGCCATTCTCGGCGCCATCACCGGCACCGTCGCCGCCTCGGTCATCGCCATGGGCATGATCTCGCTGCCGGTGATGCTGCGCTACGGCTACGACATGCGCATCGCGACCGGCGTGATCGCCGCCTCCGGCACCATCACGCAACTGATCCCGCCTTCGCTGGTGCTCATCATCCTCGCCGACCAGCTGCACACGCCGGTCAGCGAGATGTACGCCGGCGCCATCGGTCCCTCGCTGGTGCAGGTACTGCTCTTCATCGCCTTCATCGTCTTCGTCGCCATCACGCGACCGGACAAGGTGCCGCCGCTGCCGCCCGAGGCGCGCACCCAGCGCGGCTGGACGCTGATCAAGCGCGTGCTGTGGGGCATGCTGCCCTCCATCGCGCTGATCTTCCTTGTGCTCGGCACCATCTTCCTCGGCATGGCCACACCCACCGAAGCCGGTGCCATGGGCGCCGTCGGCGCGATGCTGCTGGCCGCCCTGCACAAGCGGCTGACGCTGAAACTGATCTGGCAGAGCATGCAGTCCACGATGGAAATCACCACCATGGTGGTCTTCATCCTGATCGGTTCGACCATGTTCACCCTGGTATTCCAGGGCATGCACGGCAACCACTGGGTCGAGTCACTGGTGAGTTCGCTGCCCGGCGGCGTGACCGGCTTCCTCTTCTTCATCTGCGCCCTGGTCTTCGTGCTGGCCTTCTTCCTCGACTTCTTCGAGATCGCCTTCATCCTGATCCCGCTGCTGGCGCCGGTGGCGCAGAAGCTGGGTATCGACCTGGTCTGGTTCGGCGTGCTGATCTGCATCACCATGCAGACCGCCTTCATGCATCCGCCCTTCGGCTTTGCGCTGTTCTATCTGCGCGGCATTGCGCCCAGGGAAGTGAAGAGCGGCGACATCTATCGCGGCGCGATTCCCTGGCTGGGTCTGCAACTCCTGATGGCGGCCATCGTCATCCTGTGGCCGGGTCTGGTCACGGGCATGCTGGACAAGCGTGTCGTCATCGACCCGGACAAGGTAAGGCTGGAACTGCCGGCTTTTCCCTACGCGCCGTATGCCGCACCTGACGCAGTGCAGGGCGGGCCCGAGGCCTCGGTGGAGAATGATGCCGAGGCGCGGGCGATCAGCCGCACGCTGCGTGAAGCGCGCGGCTACCAGGCCGAGTGATCACTTCGCCAGCGCGCTCGCGTTGGCGCCGACGAAGTTGTCATAGGGCCGCTCGGCCACGCCGAACCACAGCATCTGTTCGTCACGGAACTTGCGCCAGGGGCCGTAGATGCGCGCAAAGCGCGGGTGCTTGGCGGCAAGCTCCTCGTACAGCACAAAGGTTTCGTGCTGGGCCGCATCCATGATTTCCTTGGCGAAGAAACGCAACTCCACGCCGGCGCCGACGAGGCGTTTCAGCGCTGCCATGTTCTTGGCGTCGTAGGCGGCCTGCATGTTGTTGTGCGCCCAGGCACAGGCATCCTCGAGGATGGCCTGATAGGACTTCGGCAAGGCCTTCCATTCGTCCAGGTTCACGAACATCGACAGTTGCGCGCCGCCTTCCCACCAGGCCGGAGTGTAGTAGTACTTCGCCACCTTCTGGAAGCCGAACTTCTCGTCGTCATAGGGGCCGACCCATTCGGCCGCGTCGATGGCGCCCTTTTCCAGAGCAGGATAAAGGTCGTTGCCCGCAATCTGCTGCGGCAGCACGCCGAGGCGCTGCATGACCTGGCCGGCCAGGCCGCCGATGCGCAGCTTCAAGCCCTTCATGTCGGCCAGCGTGTTGATTTCCTTGCGGTACCAGCCGCCCATCTGGGCGCCGGTATTGCCGCAGGGGATGTTGTAGATGTTGTATTCGCCGAGCAGGTCGCGGATCAGCTGCAGGCCGCCGCCGTGCCACATCCAGGCGGCATGCTGGCGGCTGTTCATGCCGAAGGGCATGGCCGTGTCGAAGGCCAGCGCCGGATCCTTGCCGACGTAGTAGTAACTGGTGGTGTGACCGATGGGGACGGTGCCCTTCTGCACCGCATCCATGACCTGGCCGCCCGGCATCAGCTCGCCGCCGGCGAAGACCTCGATCTGGAAGCGGCCGTCGGTGGCCGCCGCCACGCGCTCGGCCACCACATGCGCAGCGCCGAAGATGGTGTCGAGACTCTTGGGATAGCTGGAGGCAAGCCGCCATTTGATGACCGGCAGATCGCCGCTCACCGGCGCTGCCGCCGCCGCGACAGGCGAGGGCGCATCCTGCTTGCCGCAGGCCGCGAGTACGCCGCCGCCGGCGAGCGCAGTGACTGCGTGCTGGACGAAGCGGCGGCGCGACATTATTGGCCCGCCACGGTCATGTTCTCGATCAGGATGGAACCGACCTGCTTGGAGCCGCGCACCAGCACGTCATTGCCGACGCCGGCGATATGCCTGAGCATGTCCTTGAGGTTGCCGGCAATCGTGAACTCATGCACCGGATAGGCGATCTCGCCGTTCTCGACCCAGTAACCGGCCGCGCCACGCGAGTAGTCGCCGGTGACGTAATTCACGCCCTGGCCGAGCAGCTCGGTGACGAGCAGGCCGCGCCCCATCTTCCTGATCAGGCCGGCGAAGTCGTCCGGACCTGGCTTGACGATGAGGTTGTGGCTGCCGCCGGCATTGCCGGTGGTCTGCATGCCCAGCTTGCGTGCCGAATAGGTGGACAGGAAGTAACCCTGCAGCACGCCGTCAATGATGATCTCGCGATCCTGCGTGGCCACACCGTCATCATCGAAAGCGCTGCTGGCGAAGCCGCCCTTGAGGTGCGGGCGCTCGCTGATCTGCATGAACTCGGGGAAGACCTGCGTGCCGAGCGAATCGAGCAGGAAGGAGGACTTGCGGTAGAGCGCGCCGCCGCTGACCGCGCGCACGAAGCTGCCGATCAGGCCGGCCGCCAACGGCGCTTCGAACAGCACCGGCACCTGGGCCGTTTTCGGCTGGCGCGCGCCGAGGCGCGACAGGGCGCGACGCGCGGCGTAGTCGCCGATGACTTCCGGCCTGGCCAGATCGCTGCCCTTGCGCTGGCTGCTGTACCAGTCGTCGCGCTGCATGTCGTCGCCCTTGCCGGCGATCACCGAGCAGGCAATGTAGTGGCGCGAGCTGGCAAAGCCGTCGCAGAAGCCGAGGCTGTTGGCCGAGATGAAATGCGATTGCTGCACCGAGACGCTGGCGCCTTCGGAATTCGTGATCAGCGGGCTGACGGCGAAGGCGGCGTCTTCGGCGCGCTTGGCGATCTCGATCGACGCCTCGACGGATACGTCCCAGGGGTGGTAGAGATCGAGCGCCATCGATTGCTTCGCCAGCAGCTTTTCGTCGGCCAGGCCGGCGGCATCATCGGCGGCGGTGAAGCGGGCGATCGACAGCGCCGCCTCGACGGTGGAACGCAGGGCTTCGGGCGCAAAGTCGGACGTGCTGGCATGGCCGCGCTGCTGCCCCAGATAGACGGTGACGCCTATGCCCTTGTCGCGGTTGTACTCGATGGTCTCGACTTCGGACTTGCGCACCGACACCGACTGGCCATAACCCTCGGAGACATCCACCTCGCAGGCCGTGGCACCGATCTTCCGGGCGTGGGCGAGCACATCCTGGGCGAGATTGCGCAAATTGTCCTGGGTGTAGCTGAAATCGGCCATGAAAGAGGGGATGGGCGGATGGAAAGATATAATGATACCCGTGAAGAAACATTATTCAGTCCCCCTGCCCTCCGGTGAGCTCCCCGAGGGCGAAGAACTCAGCCCCGAACTCGACGACTCGGGCTTCTACGGCCGTCCCAGTAAATCGCAGAAGAAACGCGAGGTCGAGGCCCTGCAGGAACTCGGCACCAAGCTGGTCGAGCTTTCCGCCGACCAGATCAAGAAGATCGAGATGCCCGAGGAGCTGCGTGCTGCCTTGAAGGAGGCGCACCGTCTTGCGCCGCGCACCGAAGGCATGCGACGCCAGCTGCAGTTCATCGGCCGCATCATGCGCAAGGTCGATCCGGCCCCGCTACAGGCGGCGCTCGACAAGATCGCCGGCCTCTCCGCTGCCGAGAACGCGCGCATGCACCAGCGCGAACGCCTGCGCGACCGCTTTATCGCCGATGAGAAGGTCATCGACGAAATCGTGGCCAAGTTTCCGAACGCAGACATCCAGTACCTGCGCCAGCAACGCCGCAATGCCATCCGCGAGCATGAGCTGAAAAAGCCGCCCAAGGCCTATCGCGAGATTTTCCGCATCCTGCGCGAACTCGAAAACGGCGGCTCCGACCTGCCGATTCCCACCGACGAAGAACACAAGGAGGACGATGAAGCATGAGTGGTGACCTGATCCGTATCGGCCTGGTATCCATTTCCGACCGCGCCTCCGGCGGCGTCTATGAAGACAAGGGCATCCCCGGCCTGCGCGACTGGCTCAAGGTCGCCCTGTCCTCGCCCTGGGAAGAGGAAGTCCGCCTGATCCCGGACGACCAGCCCGCGATTGAGAAGACCCTGATCGAACTCGTCGATGTCGCCGGCTGCAACCTGGTGCTCACCACCGGCGGCACCGGCCCGGCCCTGCGCGACGTCACCCCCGAAGCCACGCTGGCCGTGGCCGACAAGGAAATGCCGGGCTTCGGCGAACAGATGCGCCAGATCAGCCTGCACTTCGTGCCCACCGCCGCCCTGTCGCGCCAGACTGCCGTGATCCGCAAGCAGGCCCTGATCATGAACCTGCCCGGCCAGCCGCGCTCGATCAAGGAAACGCTGGAAGGTGTCAAGGACGCCGACGGCAAGCAGCTCGTGCCCGGCATTTTTGCGGCCGTGCCCTATTGCCTGGATCTGATCGGTGCGCCGTATATCGAGACGCATGACGAGGTGGTGGTTGCCTGGCGGCCGAAGCATGCGGTGCGGCCGAAGGGCTGAGCTGTCTTAATCTCTAGCCTCTTGGCAGACTAACGGCCAATGTCCGGTCTCGCCCGGACAGGCGAGCTACTTTCTTGTGATACGACAAGAAAGTAGCCAAAGAAGC
>JAIEOJ010000296.1 GCA_019750575.1 Rhodocyclaceae bacterium
AGCCAGACCCGGAAGATCAGCGAGAGTGCGAGGGCGGCAAAAAAGATCCGGCGTGCGCCCCAGGTGCCGGGCTGGGGGCTCATTCGCTCAGGCTTTCCTCGGCAGCCCTGGCGCGGCGTTCACGCACCGCTTCGGCCAGCGTATCCAGCACGGTCAGGCTGTCTTCCCAGCCGATGCAGGCGTCGGTGATGCTCTGACCATACGCCAGCGCCACGCCGGGCTTGAGATCCTGACGGCCTTCCTGGAGGTGGGACTCGACCATCACGCCCATGATGCGCGCATCGCCGCCGGCGATCTGCGCGCCGACATCGCGCGCGACATCGACCTGGCGCTTGAACTGCTTGTTGCTGTTGGCGTGCGAGAAGTCGACCATCAGGCGCGCGGCCAGACCGGCCTTGCCGAGTTCGGCGCAGGCCGCTTCGATGCTGGCCGCATCATAGTTGGTGCCGCCGTTGCCGCCGCGCAGGATGATGTGGCAATCCTCGTTGCCGGTGGTGGAGACAATGGCCGAGCGGCCGGCCTTGGTGACCGACAGGAAGTGGTGCGGACTGGAGGCGGAGCGGATCGCGTCAATGGCGATGCGCACATTGCCATCGGTGCCGTTCTTGAAGCCGATCGGGCAGGACAGACCGGAAGCCAGTTCGCGGTGCACCTGCGATTCGGTGGTGCGCGCGCCGATGGCGCCCCAGCTGACGAGGTCGGCGGTGTACTGCGGCGTGATCACATCGAGGAACTCGGTGGCGCAAGGCATCTGCATTTCGCTGAGATCCCACAGCAGCTTGCGGGCGATCTTGAGACCGGTGTTGATGTCGTAGCTGTCGTCGAGGTGCGGATCGTTGATCAGGCCCTTCCAGCCCACGGTGGTGCGCGGCTTCTCGAAATAGACGCGCATGACCACGATCAGGTCGGCCTTCAGTCGTTCGCGCTCGTGCTTGAGCCTTTCGGCGTATTCCAGCGCGGCCTTGGGATCGTGGATGGAGCAGGGACCGATGATGACGACCAGCCGGTCGTCGGCTCCATGCAGCACATGATGGATGTCCTGGCGCACGGCATAGGTGGTCCGGGCTGCGGTCTCGGTGGTCGGGTAATCCTTGAGGATGACCTCGGGCGTCAGCAGTTCCTTGATTTCCTTGACGCGCACGTCGTCGACGATGGGGTTCATGGCGGGCAGGGGTGGTGGCTCAATCCGCCATTTTACAAGGGGGCAGGGGCTGGCGGCTAGGGCGCGCGGAAAACCCCGGTTTGTCGCCGGGTCCGGCATCCGCTGCCCGCTCCAACATATGCACAAAATGTCATATTGGCCTGCCCCCGGGCCTCTCGCTATAGTGCGGGGCCGGCCAACTTAGGCATTCCAGTGCCGGACCTCCCGTCTTGGTCCGCCTGCCATGCCCGCACCATGAACACCTTTTCCGACAGCTTCAGTACTGCGCTTTCCCTGCTGCTCAATGCCGATGCCCATCTCTATGGCATCGTCGGCCTGAGCCTGCGCGTCAGCTGCATCGCCGTCCTGCTGGCTGCCGTGTTCGCCCTGCCGCTGGGGGCCATGCTGGCCGTCTCGAAATTCCCGGGCAGCCGTACCCTGACGGTCCTGATCAACGGCTTCATGGGCCTGCCGGCGGTTGTCGTCGGCCTGGCCGTCTATCTCCTGCTGTCGCGTGCCGGTCCGCTGGGTCAGCTCGGCCTCCTGTTCACCCCGACTGCAATGAGCATTGCCCAGGCCGTGCTGGTCTTCCCGCTGATTGCCGCCATCACGCGCCAGATCGTCGAGGATGCCTGGCTCGAATATACCGAGCAGTTGCAGTCGCTCGGCACCAGCAACTGGCAGGCGGCCCTGACCCTGCTCTGGGATACGCGCTGGTCCCTGTCTACCGTCATGCTGGCCGGCTTCGGCCGCGCGATTGCCGAGGTCGGGGCAGTCATGATCGTGGGCGGCAATATCGAGGGCGTCACGCGCGTCATGACCACCGCCATTGCCCTGGAAACCAGCAAGGGCGATCTGCCGCTGGCCCTCGGGCTCGGCATCGTGCTGGTCGTCATCGTGCTGGTGCTGAATGCCATCGCCCACTTCATCCGCAGCTGGGCAGCCAGAGGGGGCTGGAAATGAACACCAGTACCCAGGCCGCCGCGCTCGCCATGTTCCCGCTGCAGGCGCATGCACTCGGGTTTGCCGCTGGCGAAAAGCAGATTCTCGATGGCGTTGATCTGCGCCTCGAACGCGGCAGCTTCACCGCCGTGCTCGGTCCCAATGGTGCCGGCAAGAGCGTGCTCATGCGTCTGCTGCATGGCCTGCTGGTGCCGACCACCGGGCGTGTGCAATGGGGCGGGCTGGAAACGCGTCCCGCCCAGCAGGCGATGCTGTTTCAGCGTCCGGTCATGTTGCGCCGTTCGGTGCTTGGCAATGTCATCTACGGCCTGCATGTCCAGGGCGTGGCTGCCGCCGAGGCGCGTCAGCGTGCGCAGGCAGCACTCGCGCGCGTGGGGCTAGTGCATCTGGCCGATCGTCCCGCCCGCGTCCTCTCCGGCGGCGAGCAGCAGCGTGTCGCCCTGGCACGCGCGGTGGCGCTCGAACCGGCCATCCTGTTTCTTGACGAACCCACCGCCAGCCTGGATCCGGTTGCCACGCGCGCCATCGAGGCGACGCTGGCCGAACTGCATGCGCAGGGCACGACCATCGTCATGGTCACGCACCATCTCGGCCAGGCCCGTCGCTTGGCACAGGACATTGTTTTCGTGCAAGAGGGGCGTGTCACCGAACACACGCCGGCCACGGAGTTTTTCCGGCAACCGCGTTCCACCGCTGCATCCGATTTCTTACAGGAGGAGTTACCATGAATCCCGCTTTTTCGTCCCTGCGTCGCCTTTTGCTCGCCGCCGCTGTCAGCGCGCCGCTGGCTGCCACCCTGTCGGCTCACGCTGCTGATGACTTCATCACCGTCTCGTCGACCACCTCGACCGAGCAGTCCGGCCTGTTCAACTTCATCCTGCCGATTTTCAGCAAGGACAGCGGCATCAAGGTGCGTGTCGTCGCCCTCGGTACCGGCCAGGCCCTGGACATGGCGCGTCGTGGTGACGCCGATGTGGTCTTCGTGCACGACAAGGTGGCCGAAGAGAAATTCATCGCCGAAGGTTTCGGCGTCAAGCGCCAGGAAGTCATGTACAACGACTTCATCCTGATCGGCCCGAAGGATGATCCGGCCAAGGTTGCCGGGGGCAAGGACATCACCGAGGCCCTGAAGAAGATCGAAGCGGCCAAGGCCCAGTTTGTTTCGCGCGGCGACAAGAGCGGCACCCACGCCGCCGAGCTGCGCCTGTGGAAGCTGGCCGGCATCGACCTCGACAAGGCCAAGGGCCCCTGGTACAAGGACACCGGCTCCGGCATGGGCCCGGCGCTCAACAGTGCCGCTGCCATGAACGGCTACATCCTCGCCGACCGCGGCACCTGGCTGTCGTTCAAGAACCGTCAGAACCTGAGCATCGTGGTTGAAGGCGACAAGCGCCTGTTCAACCAGTACGGCGTGATCCTGGTCAACCCGGCCAAGCATCCCCACGTCAAGGTTGCCGCCGGCCAGAAGTTCATCGACTGGATCGTGTCGCCGGCCGGTCAGCGCGCCATCGCCGCCTACAAGATTGGCGATGATCAGCTGTTCTTCCCGAACGCTGAACAAGCGGCCGAAGCCAAGCCGGTGGCCAGGAAGAAGTAAGCACGATGCGCGCGCTGGGTTTCGCCATCATGCTGGGCATGTCTGCCGTCACCGCAAACGCACAAACCGCTGCCGCCGAATACGGCAGCGGTTCCCAGCGCTTCAGCCTGGCCACCGGCAGCCCCGGCGAGCTCGGGCTGCTCAAGGTGCTGGGTGAGGCTTTTGGCAAGGAGGCTGATGCAACGCTGGTGTGGATCAAGGCCGGTACCGGCCAGTCCATGCAGTTGCTGAAGGAGCGCAAGGTCGACATGGCCATGGTGCATGCTCCGGCGCAGGTCGATAAGGCGATCGCCGACGGCTGGGCGACGGGCAAGACGCTGATCGGCTCGAACGAGTTCTACATCGTCGGGCCGGCCAGCGATCCCGCCGGCATTGCCAAAGCCAGGGACGCTGCCGATGCCTATGCACGCATCGCCGCTGCGAAGGCAAAGTTTGTTTCGCGCGGCGACAATTCAGGCACGCACCAGAAGGAGTTGCAGGTGTGGGCCAAAGCCGGCATCAAGCCTGCCCCCACGCTCCCTTCGGTCGCTGCCCCCCAAGGGGGCGCGGCACCGGTTGGGGCGGCCCGGCCCGGTGCCGAGCCTGAAGGCAATTGGTACATCGAGACCAAGGACTTCATGACCGCCAGCCTCAAGCGTGCCAACGCCGAGGGCGCCTATTTCATGTCCGATTCCAGTACCTGGATCATGGAGCAGGGCGTGGCGCCGTCGCTCAAGATCCTGTTCCGCGGCGACCGGTTTCTCGTGAATACCTACCACGCCATTGTCGCTCCCAGGGACCCAAACCCAGGCGCCACGGCAGGTCGTGACACGGCGGAGAAGTTCATCGCCTTCGTGGCTTCACCGGCGGGCCAGAAGATCATTCGCGAATACGGCGCCAAGCAGTATCCGGAAGCGCTTTACAATGATGCTATCTATGCGAAGCAATACGACTGACAGAAAGACTGAATAACCTACTGCGCGGCCGCATGACGGCGTTGCGCGGTATTCCCTGCGGTCGCAATCCTCACGTACTAAGTGTACGTTCCGGTTGCTGCGCTCCGGGCGCCTTGTCCTTCGGCCGCTCGCTACGGTTCTTCAGCCTTTCTTGGAGCTCTTATGCGTGACATTGCGCACGACATCGGCCGCGACCGCGTAGCAGAAACGGTCGCGGCTTTTTATTCGCAGGTACGCCAGCATGAAACGCTGTCGCTGCCGTTTGCGCGCGTGCATGACTGGCCGCATCACCTCGATATCCTCACGCACTTCTGGTGGGTGACGCTGGGCGGCGAGCGCTATCTCGACTACAGCTATCAGGTGCCGGCCAGGCACGCCGAAGCCGGCTTCACGCCGGAATTACTGGTGGACTGGCTGGCATTGTTCCGCACCACGCTGGACACGCATCTACCGGTGGAGCAGGCTGATGCCTGGTTCGCCCGCGCCGAGCGCATTGGCCGCTCACTCAATCTTCTGCATGAACTGGGCCATCTGCATGGCCCGGCTACGCCGAAAGCACATCGCCTGCAATAGACGAATTTGTAAGCGGCTCACCTCATGAGCCGCGGCCGGTGTTTAATCCGGCCATGGACAACGAGTTCGATCCTCCACCCAAGGTCATCCTGCCGCCGCTGAGCCGCAAGGGCCGCGGTGCGACGCTCAACATGGTCAGTCGCTACGACGCGCAGCAGCGCGAGCGCGTGGCGGACGACTGGTGGCTGGACGATGAACTGCCACCGCTCAAGACCACGCTGATCGTGGATACGGCGAAGAGCGTCATCGCCTACAACGACTCGCCCGATCTGCCCTTCGACCGTAGCATCAATCCCTATCGTGGTTGTGAGCACGGTTGCATCTACTGTTATGCGCGGCCATCGCATGCCTACCTGGGCTACTCGCCCGGCCTCGATTTCGAGACCAGGCTGCTCTACAAGCCGGATGCGGTGGCCGTTCTCAAGCGCGAACTGGCCAGGCCCGCCTACGAGTGTGCGCCGATCGCGCTGGGCATGAATACCGATGCCTGGCAGCCTGCGGAGAGAAAGCTCGGTATCACCCGCGGGATTCTGGAATTGCTGGCCGAGTGCAAGCACCCGGTCGGCATGGTCACCAAGTCGGCGCTGATCCTGCGCGACCTCGATCTGCTAGCTGAGATGGCGAGGCAGCAGCTCTGTCATGTCGCCGTCACCATCACCACGCTCGATCCCGAGCTTGCGCGCACGCTGGAGCCGCGCGCCGCGAGCCCGGCGCGCCGGCTGGAGGTGGTGAAGGCCCTCAGCGCTGCCGGCATCCCGGTCGGTGTCGCCATCGCGCCCATGATTCCGGCCCTCAATGATCAGGAGATGGAAACCATCATGGCTGCCGCCGTCGAGGCGGGCGCCAGCAATACCTGGTACACGCTGCTGCGCCTGCCGCATGAACTCAGCCCGCTGTTCCGTGACTGGCTGGACACCCATGCCCCGGGAAGAGCCCGGCATGTGATGAGCCTGATCCGTCAGATGCGCGGCGGCAAGGACTACGACAGCGATTTTGCGACCCGCATGCGCGGCGAGGGCGAGTATGCGCGGCTCCTGCAGCAGCGCTACCGCATCGCGGCCAAGCGGCTGGACATCACCCGCCACAAGGAGGCCTGGCCGCAGCTGGATTGCAGCCTGTTCATCAAGCCGACAAAGCCCTCCGCGCAAGGCGAACTTTTTTAAACCATACTGGACTCAGGCAGGAAGATTTAGATGCCGAGTCCGCCGCTGTTTTGCGTTTCAGGAATTTTTATTGCGGCGTAAGGTGAGATTGTCGCGTCAGGAAGGGCTGAAGAACCGTAGCGAGCGGACGGAGGACAAGGCGCCCGGAGCGCAGGAACCGGAATGTACTTCAGTACATGAGGATTCCGAGTACCGCGCAACGCAATCATACGGCCGCGCAGTAGGTTATTCGGACCTTCCTTCACAGGAGGGTATGCCAGATGAAAACGGAAGACCTGTTTGGCCTCTTGCTGCAGATCGAGTCGGAAGATCCCATCGACTACGCCGATCTGCCCTTCGACGAAGACAATCTGCGCGAACTCGCCTGCTGCAATGTCAGCGAGCTCATGGACTCGGAGGTCTTTCAGTCCCTCACCTACGCCGATCGCGAGCTGATGGCGGCGGCCACCATCACCAAACTGGTGCTGGAGAACATGGTGCTGAACGCGCGCCTGCTCCAGGCCGCCAACTACAAGGCCGAGTTCTGAGCCTCCGCTGCGGCGGGTGAGGTGATCTCGCGGTAGGCATGCCAACTGGCATGCCCCAGCACCGGTCCGATCACGAGGATGCCGAGAAAGCCGGGCACAATGGCAATCAGCGTCAGTCCCGCCACCAGTGCCGCCCAGAACAGCATGACGCCCGGGTTCTGCAGACAGGCACGGAAGCTGGTCAGTGCTGCCGAAATGGCATCGGTCTGCCGGTCGAGGATCATGGGGATGGAAATCGCGCTGCTGAGAAAGATCAGCCCGCCAAAGAAGGTGGCGACCGCGGTGTAGGCGAAGATGAACTCGAGATTGCCACTCTCCAGCACCAGAGCTGCGAGATTGCCGCCGGCGGGCAGGGTCTTCATGGTGACGGCAAACACGACCAGCGAGGCGCGGCCCCACAGCATTTCCAGGATCAGCAGCACGGCGGCGAAGATGGCCATGCTGGAGAGGCTGGGGCGCCAGGCCAGCAGCGAGCTGATCAGCCGGGGTGCGCGCCCCTGCTGGAGATCGCGGCTGGTGGCGTAGAGCCCCAGGCAGAGAAAAGGCCCCAGCAGCAGGAAGCCGGCGCTGACGGCCAGCACATAGGCCGGCGCATGGTTGAACACCTGCCACAGCGCATGGCCCATGAGGAAGAAACAGCTGCCGTAGAAAATCCCGATGTGCGGACAGCGGTGGAAGTCCACACAGCCGAGCAGCAGCCAGCGCAGCGGCGCGCTGGCTGACAGCTCAGCCAGCGGCAGGTCGAGAACCGACGGCCGTTCGACAGCAGGCCGTAGTGCGGGTGCGACTTCGGGCGTTTCCGGATGCGGATGAAGCATGGGGCATCTCCATGTTCATGATCGGTACGCCCACGATAGCGGAAGCCGCGCGCGCCGTCCATGGGCGCGTGCGGCCCTGACTCAGGCGGTGCCGCCCACCGTCAGTCCGTCGATACGCAGCGTTGGCTGGCCCACGCCGACCGGCACGCTCTGGCCTTCCTTGCCGCAGGTCCCCACGCCCGGATCGAGGGCCATGTCGTTGCCGATCATGGAGACGCGCGTCAGCACATCGGGGCCGTTGCCGATCAGGGTGGCGCCCTTGACCGGATAGGTGATCCTGCCGTTCTCGATCATGTAGGCCTCGGCGGCGGAGAACACGAACTTGCCGCTGGTGATGTCCACCTGGCCGCCACCGAAGTTGGCGGCGTACAGCCCCTTCTTGACCGACTTGATGATTTCTTCCGGGTCCTTGCCACCGTCCGGGCCATTGAGCATGACAGTGTTCGTCATGCGCGGCATGGGCAGGTGGGCGTAGGATTCGCGGCGGCCGTTGCCGGTGGGCGCCACGCCCATCAGGCGAGCGTTGAGCGAATCCTGGATGTACCCCTTGAGGATGCCGTCCTCGATCAGCACGGTGCGCTGGGTCGGGTTGCCCTCGTCGTCTATGGTCAGCGAGCCGCGGCGATTGAGCAGGGTGCCATCATCGATCACGGTCACGCCTCGGGCCGCGACCTGCTGGCCGATGCGGCCGGCGAAGGCCGAGCTGCCCTTGCGGTTGAAGTCGCCTTCGAGGCCGTGGCCGATGGCTTCGTGCAGCAGGATGCCGGGCCAGCCGTTGCCGAGCACTACGGTCATGCTGCCGGCCGGTGCCGGGCGCGCCCGCAGATTCACTTCGGCCTGATGCACGGCCTTGGCGGCGTAGTCCTGGAGTACGGCGTCGCTGAAGTGGCCGTAGTCGAAACGACCACCGCCACCGGAGGAGCCCTGCTCGCGGCGTCCGTTCTCTTCCATGATCACGGTGACCGAGACGCGTACCAGCGGGCGCACGTCGGCGGCGAGATGGCCGTCGGAGCGGGCCACCATGATGACCTCCCAGGTGCCGGCGATGCTGGCCATGACTTCGACCACCCGCGTATCGATGGCGCGGGCGAATTTTTCCAGGCGCTCCAGCAGGGCTACCTTCTCGGTGTCCTGCAGCGAGGCGATCGGGTCCATGGCGGCATACAGTGGTGCGCGCGCCACGCTGCTCTTCAGCGCTGCGGGCACACCGCGGTGACCAGCGGCGCCGATGGCGCGCGTGGCTTCGGCCGCGCCGAGCAGGGCCGGCAGGCTGATGTCGTCGGAATAGGCGAAGGCGGTCTTCTCGCCGCTGATGGCGCGCACGCCCACGCCCTGTTCGAT
>JAIEOJ010000055.1 GCA_019750575.1 Rhodocyclaceae bacterium
GCCACGCGGCGATTGCGCTGGCGTCCTTCCGGCGTATCGTTGCCGGCGACCGGGCGCTGATCGGCAAACCCTGTTGCGGTCAGAAGGCGTGCCTCGACGCCATTCTCGATGAAGAGCCGCACCACGCTGGAGGCACGGACCACCGACAGCTCCCAGTTTGAGGGGAACAGGGTGTTGCTGATCGGCAGGTTGTCGGTATGCCCTTCCACCGTGATCGGGAAATCGCTGCCGGCGAGGATTCTCCCCACATTGGCCAGCACCACGATGGCCTTTTCATCCAGGGTCGCCTGGCCCGGCTCGAACAGCACGCTGGCATCGATGTCGAGGGTAATGCCGAGGGCATTCTCGGTGACGCGCACTTGGCCGCTCTTGACCAGGGAATTGAGCGCAGCCATCAGCTGCTGTGCCATGTTGCGCATCTTCTCCTTGTTCTTGCGCTTCTCTTCCTCGACCTTGGGATTGCTCGGGCGGATCTGCGGCGGAGAAATCATTTGCGAGTTCTGCGTCGTATTGACCACCTGCATCGCCCCCGCCGTGGTGCCCGGAATATCGCGGAAAGCCGAGTTGAGCGCATCGGACAGCACGCGATACTTGCCCTCGTTGACCGAGGAAATCGCATACATCACGACGAAGAAGGCAAACAGCAGGGTGATGAAGTCGGCATAGGAGACGAGCCAGCGTTCGTGGTTCTCGTGCTCTTCCTCGTGCCGTCTGCGTGCCATTACTCAGCCGCCATCAATGGGAGAAATATCCCTGCAAGCGGCTCTCGATGATGCGCGGATTGTCGCCGTTGGCAATGCCGACCAGTCCGTCGATATACATCTCGCGCAGTGCCACGGTATCGCCGATGGAGGCCAGCAGCTTCTTGGCCATGGGCAGGAAAACCAGATTGGCTGCGCCCACGCCGTAGATGGTGGCGACAAAGGCCACGGCAATGCCGGCGCCGAGCTTGCTCGGGTCGGAGAGGTTTTCCATCACATGGATCAGGCCCATGACTGCGCCCAGAATGCCAATGGTCGGCGCATAGCCGCCGGCGGCTTCCCAGATCTTGGCCGAGGTCTTCATGTGATGCTCGTAGCTGCCCAGCTCCACCTCCATGACCTCGCGCAGGCGCATGGGCTCGGCGCCATCGACCAGCAGTTGCAGGCCCTTGCGCACGAAGGGATCGCGCAGCGTGGTGATTTCGTTTTCCAGCGCCAGCAGGCCTTCCTTGCGTGCCAGGCTGCTCCAGCGCGTGACCTGCTCGACCACGCCCTGGTCACCGCCCTTGGGCGGGAAGAAGATCCAGCGCGCCATGCTGATGCCGCGCTTGAAGACGGGAAAGGGGCTTTGCAGCATGACGGCACCGAGGGTGCCGCCGATGACGATGAGAAAGGCCGTGGGCTGGACCAGGGAGGCGATGTGCCCGCCTTCGAGTACCTGGCCGCCAAGAATGGCCAGCAGGGAAACGAGCAGGCCGATGATGCTGATCTTGTCCATGCCGTCAGCTCGCGTTGGCCGGATTGCGCGGCGGACGACCGCGCCGCTTGGCGGTCTTCAGCTTGCCGTCCTCGCCCAGTACCTGGGCACGCAGGCGTGCGATGGCCTGGCTATGCAGCTGACATACACGGGATTCGGTCACCCCCAGCACTTCACCGATTTCGCGCAAATTGAGCTCCTCCTCGTAGTACAGCGACATTACCAGCTTTTCGCGCTCGGGTAGGGCCTCGATGCCCCTGACCAGGGTGACGCGCATGTCGTCTTCCAGCAACAGTGCCAGCGGATCCTGGCTGGCGCCGCTCTCGTGACGATCAAGAAACTCCTCATCATCGCCACCGCCCATGTCTTCGAGGCTGAGCAGCTGATGGCCGCGCGCATCGCCGAGCAGGCGCTGATAATCGGCCAGCGGCATGTCCAATGCCGTGGCGAGTTCGGTTTCCGTGGGCTGGCGGCCGTGCTGATGTTCGAGTTGCAGGATGGCCGCTTCAACACGGCGCATTTCGCGGCGCACGCTGCGCGGTACCCAGTCGTTCTCGCGCAGGCCGTCCAGCATGGCGCCGCGTATGCGCTGTACCGCATAGGTCTCGAACTGCGCACCCTGCCCGTCCTCGAAACGGCCGCAGGCATCAAGCAGGCCGAGCATGCCGTTCTGGATCAGGTCCTCGACCTGAACGCTGGCCGGCAGGCGCGCCATGAGATGGAAGGCAATGCGTTTGACGAGTGGTGCGTACTGGGTGACAAGCTGCTGCCTGTCGAGCACCCCGTGTGCGGTATACATCGATAGCGTATCGAGCGGGCGTTTTCCTTGCCCGACTATACCACCGAATTCCGCGGCCCCAGGCCCGATGCCAGACCGAGTGCGGCGGTCAGCCCGGCGATGCCGCCCGCGCCCGACGCCTGCATGCCCAGCCCGGTATCGAGCAGATCGGAAAGCATGTCGGCGCGCCCCGGATCGACCAGACCGAGATAATCGAGACGTACACCGAGGTGCTCGAAAGCCACCTGACGCAGGTTGTTGAAAATCACGCGAGCCTCATCGCGACCGATCTTGCCGCTGACCAGGATGTGAAAGTGCTCGCGGTGATGAAACTGGGCAAGCCGCTTGATCTGCGCATAGGCCTGCATGATGCCGTTGCTGGCTGCGGTCACGGCCACCACCAGATGCGAGGCCTGCTGGGCCAGCGTGCTGACCTGACCGGTGCGCGAGGCGCAGCAGTCGATCAGGACCAGATCATGGCTGTCGACGATTTCCTGGAACAGGTCGGCAATGCGCCGCGTGAGCGGCAGCTCGGCATTCGCCAGCCGGTCTACGCCGAGCACGCCGAGATTGCGATTGACGCGGGAGATGGCGCGCGCCAGTGAAATCTCGCCACGCACCACCTGCAGCATGTCCTCGCCCGGCTGTTCGAGCAGCAGGCTGGCCACATTGCGCGGCGCCGGATTCTCGTCGAGCAGCAGTACACGACGGCCGCGCACGGCCAGGGTCGCCGCGGCACCGGCCAGCAATTGCGGCCGGTTCTGCACCACG
Organism: Rhodocyclaceae bacterium; assembly: GCA_019750575.1. Classification (GTDB taxonomy): domain Bacteria; phylum Pseudomonadota; class Gammaproteobacteria; order Burkholderiales; family Rhodocyclaceae. The sequence continues at coordinate 3,008 of JAIEOJ010000055.1, forward strand.
GCAGCCGACGTCAGCGCCACCACCTGCGCGCCGCGCGTGTTGAACAGGCGGCGCAGGCCGGCCGCCTGATCGTGCGCATCCACCCGTATCGTGCTCATGTTTGCCGCTCCGCTCAGCGTTGCACGCGCGCCATGGCTTGCGCTTCGCGACTGTTGGCCACGGCCAGACCGACTTCGTCATGGCGCAGGTGATGCGGCGACTCCTCGGCCGGGGTCTTGAAACAGCGGTGCAGCAGGTAGTTGCGGTTGGGCAGGTGCAGGTCCTCGGGCACGCGCTGACCGCTCGCCACGTAACTCATCAGCAGGCCGTGACGCACCACGGTGTCGATGGCCGGAGCAATCGTCGCGGCCTCATCGGTCTTGGTCAGGATGCAGCCGGCGAGATCTTCGCCGGCGTAGGCGCGCACCACATCGTCGAGCGTGTCGCCGCGGCTGGTGGCATTCAACAGCAGCAGGCGCTGCACCTGGCCGCTGCGCGAGAGCATCGCGGCCTGCTCCGCCACCATGCGGTCGCGCTGGCTCATGCCAACGGTATCGATCAGCACCATGTGCTTGTCGCGCAGATCGGACAGGGTGTGGCGCAGATCCTCGCCGTCGCGCACCACATGCACGGGCACGCCGAGAATGCGGCCGTAGATGCGCAGCTGTTCGTGCGCGCCGATCCGGTAGCTGTCGGTGGTGAGCAGGGCCAGCTTGTCGGAACCGTAGCGCACCACGCAGCGCGCGGCGAGCTTGGCCGTGGTCGTGGTCTTGCCGACACCGGTCGGGCCGACCAGGGCAAATACACCGCCGCGATCGATCAGGTCGCCTTCAGGGCCGAGGGTGCGCAGGTTGCGGCCGACGGCATTGCGTGCCCACTTGCGCGCATCGGCCATCTGCTGCATGTCCTCCGGCAGTGCATCGATCAGCTGGCGCCCGAAGTGACCGGAGAAACCGGCATCAAGCAGTTCGCCCAGCAGCTGCGCGCGTACCGGCGATTCACGGTTCATGCTGCCCCAGGCAAAGCCGGCCAGCTGGCGTTCAAGCAGACCGCGGATCAGATGCATCTCGTCCATCAGCTGCGCGACCTGGCCATTGTCGACGGCGGCAACCGCCGGGCGCGGGGCCTGGCGTTCGGGGGCGGGCTCGGCGGGACGCGGCACGGCCACGCTGGCATCCGCCACCTGACGCAGGCTGGCCGCGACCTGAGCGGCAGACGGCGCATTTTCACGCGGCGGCAGCGGGCGCAGTCGCGGTGCGGCTTCGCTGGCAAGCGGAGCCGGTGCCGGGGTGGGCGCCCAGGGCTGATAGGACTGCTGACGCTTGCCGCCCGAAGACAGCGAGACGGTGTAGTCATCGCCCTCACTGGCAACCGGACGCGGTGCCGGGCGCGGCGGCGTGGCGACACTCGCGTAGCCGGCGGCGGCGCCACCGACGGCGGCGCGCGGCGCCTGCTGCATGGACAGCGCATTCAGGCTGTCCGCCGACATCGCCGTTATTTCCACACCGCCTTCGACCTGGCGGTTGGAGACGACGATGGCATCCGGCCCGAGCTCTTCCTTGACTCGGCGCAGGCATTCGCGCGCGGTCTCGGCAACGTAGCGTTTCACTGTCATGATTTGGCTCCAATAATCGTCGTGACTTTAATCGTGCGCGAATCCGGAACTTCCGAGTTCGCAATAACCTTGAGTGTCGGCCAGGCGCGGCGCAGGAAGCGCGACAGCAACCAGCGGATCTGGCCGGGGACCAGCAGCACGGCGGGCAGACCCATGTCTTCCTGGCGCTGGGCGGCGTTGGCGGTTTCCTTGAGCAGCGCATCGGCCAGCCCGGGCTCGATGCCACCGGCGCTGCCGCTGCCCTGCACCGCCTGCGCCAGCATGCGTTCCAGCGAGGGATCGAGGGCCATGACCTGCACCTCGGCCTCGCCCGGGAAGACCTGCTGCACGATGGAGCGGCCGAGCGCAACGCGCACATGGCTGACCAGATCGGCAGGTTCCGGGTTGCGCGGCGCCTGTTCGGCCAGCACCTCGATGATGGTGCGCATGTCGCGGATATTGACGCCCTCTTCCAGCAGCCCCTGCAGCACGCGCTGCACGGTGGAAACACTGAGCAGCTTGGGCACCAGATCCTCGATCAGCTTGGGCGCATCCTTGGCCAGGTGGTCGAGCAGGGCTTGCGTTTCCTGGCGGCCGAGCAGCTCGGTGGTGTGCGAGAGGATCAGGTGGTTGAGGTGGGTGGCGACCACGGTGCTCGCATCCACCACCGTGTAGCCGAGCACGTGCGCCTGATCGCGCAGGCCAGCCTCGATCCAGTAGGCCGACAGGCCGAAAGCCGGGTCCTTGGTTTCAACCCCGTTCAGGGGGCCGCTGACGCGGCCCGGATTGATGGCTAGGAACATGCCCGGATAGGACTCGCCACGACCGACCTCGACCCCCTTGAGGGTGATGCGGTAGGCATTCGGCTTGAGCTCGAGGTTGTCGCGGATATGCACGGGGGCGGACAGGAAACCGATGTCCTGCGCGAACTTCTTGCGCAGGCCGCGGATGCGCTTGAGCAGGTCGCCATCCTGACCGCGATCGACGAGCGGGATCAGGCGATAGCCGACTTCGAGCCCCAGCACATCGACCGGCGCCACATCGGCCCAGCTGGCTTCCTGGGCCTCGCCGGGCACCGCCGTGGCAGCCGCTGCCGTGCTGGCAGCAGGCGAAGCCGCCGCCGTGGCAGCCGCTACCTCGCGCTTCTGCTTGTAGTAGCCGTACATGCCGATCAGCCCTGCCAGCAGCAGGAAGACAAAGTTGGGCATGCCCGGAATCAGGCCCAGCGCGCCGAGGATGCCGGCGGTCAGGTACAGCACGTTGTTGTTGCCCAGCACCTGGCTGCTGAACTGCTTGCCGATGTCTTCTTCGGTATTGACGCGGCTGACTACAAGACCGGCAGCGGTGGAGATGATCAGCGCCGGAATCTGTGCGACCAGGCCGTCGCCGATGGTCAGCAGGGTGTAGACGCGGGCGGCGTCGGAGGCGGCCATGTCGTGCTGCGCCACGCCGACGATGAGGCCGCCAATCAGGTTGATCACCAGGATGAGGATGCCGGCGATAGCATCGCCACGCACGAACTTGGAGGCACCGTCCATGGAGCCGAAGAAGTCGGCTTCCTGTGAAATTTCCTTGCGCCGCTTGCGCGCCTCCTCCTCGCCGATCAGGCCGGCATTGAGGTCGGCATCGATCGCCATCTGCTTGCCGGGCATCGCGTCCAGGGTGAAACGTGCCGACACTTCGGCGATGCGCCCGGCACCCTTGGTGATGACGACGAAGTTGATCACCGTCAGGATGACGAAGACGATGATGCCCACCGTGTAGTTGCCGCCGACCAGGAAGTGGCCGAAGGCGTCGATCACCGCGCCGGCCGAATCCGGGCCTTTGTGACCGTGCAGGAAGATGATGCGGGTCGAGGCGACATTGAGCGACAGGCGCAGCAGCGTGGTCACCAGCAGCACGGTCGGGAAGGCCGAGAAGTCCAGCGGCTTCATGGTGTACATCGCCACCAGCAGCACCATGATGGACAGGGCGATGTTGAAGGTGAAGGCCAGGTCGAGGATGATGGTGGGCAGCGGCAGCACCATCATCGACAGGATCATCATGATCAGCAGCGGCGCCACCAGCAGGCGCGCGTTCGGGCCGGAGAAGAACTCGCGGAGCTGCAGGGTCAGCGCATTCATGCGACCACCACTCCGTCACGCGCATCGGGCGAACCCGGATCCATCTCCTCCGGCACCGAGATGCGCTCCGGCACTTCGGGCGCAGTCATGTTGCCGGCGAGATATTGGGCCAGCTGATAGACATACGCCATGACCTCGGCCACGGCGGTGTACAGCGTCGCCGGCACCTGCTCGCCGATCTCGGCATGCTTGTAGAGGGCACGCGCCAGCGGCGGTGCTTCCAGAACCGGCACCTTGTGCTGCTCGGCCAGTTCGCGGATGTTGGCGGCAATCAGGTTCATGCCCTTGGCCACCACCTGCGGTGCGGCCATGCGGCTGCTGTCGTACTTGAGCGCCACGGCAAAGTGGGTCGGGTTGGTCACCACCACGTCGGCCTTGGGCACGTCCTGCATCATGCGGCGACGGGCGGCTTCGCGCTGCTGATGGCGAATGCGGCCCTTGACCTCGGGGCTGCCTTCCTGTTCCTTGCCCTCCTGTTTGACCTCTTCCTTGGTCATGCGCAGCTTCTTGTAGTACTGCCAGAGCTGGAAGGGCACGTCGATGGCGGCAATGATGGCCATGCCGCTGATGATCATTAGGCTGGCCACCAGCAGCTCATGCATCATCTCCGGCACACCGGCCTCGATCGGCATGGCAATGAGGGCGAACAGGTGATCCAGCTCGTGCCGCAGCACCCACCAGATCACGAAGCCGACGACCAGCGACTTGAGCACGGCCTTGACCAGTTCGGCGACGCCATGCATGGAAAAGATGCGCCCGATACCCTTGATCGGGTTCATCTTGCTGAAATTCGGCTGCAGCGGCTTGCCGGTGAAGTTGAAGCCACCGATCATGATGGGGGCAAGAATGGCGCCCATCACGGTGAGCATGAACAGGGGTGCCAGGGTGATCATGGCCTCGCTGCCCTGCTGCATCAGACGATCAAACAGCAAGGCCGGATCAAAGGCCATCTCGCGCGTCAGCGTCAGGCCGCCGCGCAACATCGTGGTGACGCGCGCCGCCAGCCAGCCGCCCATGGCCCACAGGCAACCCATCCCGGCCAGCAGGACCAGAAACGCCATGAGCTCGCGCGACTGGGGAAGATTGCCCTCTTCACGGGCCTTCTCCAGTCGCCGCGGTGACGCGGGTTCTGTTTTCTCGAGATCGCTCTCTTCTGCCAAGGATGCATCCCCTCTTGCGAGCGCGCGCCGCAGGATGCAGCACGCCTCGTTTTACCTGCGGCAATTATTGCCGGGAGAGGGGGCCTGGAAGGGAGCAAACAAGCGGCAAATCGCCCGCCATTTCAAGCTACGCAAGGAGAGTTATTCCTCACCTTGTTCAGACAGGAACGATGCAGCAATCAGGATGAACCAAAGGGAAGGCAGGGGTGCTCAGACGCACTCAGGCCGCTGCAGCGGGAGAGGCATGCAAAGCCAGCCCCGGGAGGGGCTGGGGGATGGTGAGTGCTGGGGCGATAAGTGCTGCCGCCTTAGGCGGCAGCACTTATCGCGGCCTGGAAGAGCGAGCGCGGCACGCCGCGTCCATCACCAAGATCGGAGATCAACTCCTTGATATCGAGGATGAGCACGATCTGGCCGTTCGACAGCGTGGTAACGCCAGCCACGCCCTTGGGACGGAAGTCCTCGAGCGACTTGATCACCGCGTCCTCGCGTCCCATGAAGCCGTCGATGGCGAGGATGAAGGTCTGTTCCGCAGTCTGCATCAGCACACCGTAGCCCGGCGTGTGGTCGGTGGCCCAGCCCAGCATGTAGTTGAGCGGATAGATGGGCATGACTTCGCCACGCACCACCATGGTGGCGCGGCCACCCACTTCCTGGACTTCGGCCACATTGATCGGCAGGATCTCGCGCACCATCGACAGCGGCACGGCGAAGGGCTGCTGGTCGAGCTGCACCAGCAGCACCGGCAGGATGGCCAGCGTCAGCGGCAGGGAGATGATGAAGGTGGTGCCCTTGCCGAGCGCCGACTTGGTCTCGATCGAGCCGTTCAGCTTCTGGATATTGGTCTTGACCACATCCATGCCGACGCCACGACCGGACACGTCGGTGATTGCATCCTTGGTCGAGAAGCCGGGCAGGAACACCAGATTGAAGCTCTGGCGCTCGTCCATGACATTGGCTTCCTCGTCACTGATGAGGCCCTTCTCCACGGCCTTGGCACGCAGCTTCTCGGCATTCATGCCGCGACCGTCGTCGGAAATCAGCAGCAGGATGTGATCGCCTTCCTGACGCGCTTCCAGGCGCACTTCGGACTTGGGCGACTTGCCGGCAGCAACGCGGTCAGCGGTCGGTTCGATGCCATGATCGACGGCATTGCGGATCAAGTGGATGATCGGATCCGACAGATCCTCGATCATGGTCTTGTCGATTTCCGTGTCCTCGCCGACCAGCACCAGCTCGACATCCTTGCCGAGGTTGCGGGCCAGATCGCGGGCAATGCGCGGATA
>JAIEOJ010000267.1 GCA_019750575.1 Rhodocyclaceae bacterium
GCGCTCTAGACGTTCTTGGCCTCGAGCACTTCCCAACGCTCAAGCGCCTCCAGCAAGCCGGCCTCATCGGCCTCAAGCTGCGCCTGCACCTTGCGCGCCGCGTCTCCGCCGTCCTGATAGATGGCAGGATCGGCCAGGCTGGCCTGCAAGGTGGCGATACTGCCTTCGAGCGCGGCAATCCGTCCCGGCAGCTCGGCCAGCTCCTTCTGCTCCTTGAAACTCAGCTTGCCCTTGGCGGGCTTTTCCCCCGCCCTGGCCGCAGCATCCGAGACCGCCTTGACCGACTGCTCGGCCGCCAGCGGCTTCTCGATCACCGCACCAGCGCCTGAGGTCGTCAGCAGGCCGCCTTCCGGGCGCTGGCGCAGCCAGTCCTCGTAACCGCCCACGTACTCCATCCACTTGCCATTGCCTTCGGCAACGATGGTCTGCGTCACCACATTATCGAGGAAGCGACGGTCGTGACTGACCAGGAACAGCGTGCCGTCATACTCCTGCAGCAGCTCCTCGAGCAGCTCCAGCGTCTCGATGTCCAGGTCATTGGTCGGTTCGTCCAGCACCAGCACATTCGCCGGCTTGGCGAACAGGCGCGCCAGCAGCAGGCGGTTGCGCTCGCCGCCGGACAGGGACTTGACCGGAGAACGCGCGCGCGCGCCAGAGAAGAGGAAGTCTTCCAGATAGCTGATCACATGCTTGCGCTTGCCGGCGATTTCCACATAATCAGAGCCCGGGGAAATCACATCGACAATCGCCGCTTCCGGATCAAGCTGCTCACGGAACTGGTCGAAGTAGGCCACCTCCATCTTGCTGCCGAGGCGCACGGTGCCGCTGTCGGGCTGCAACTGGCCGAGGATCAGCTTGAGTAGCGTGGTCTTGCCCGCGCCGTTGTGACCGATCAGGCCGATCTTGTCGCCGCGCTGGATGCGCGTGCTGAAATTGCGCACGATGCTGCGCTCGCCGTAGGCCTTGTCGACATTCTCCAGCTCCGCCACCAGCTTACCCGATTGCTCGCCGCGCGCCAGTTCCAGATTGACCTTGCCCTGGCGCTCGCGCCGTTCGGCGCGATCACGGCGCAATTGCTCCAGCCGCAGCACGCGGCCTTCGTTGCGGGTACGCCGCGCCTTCACGCCCTGGCGTATCCACACTTCTTCCTGCGCCAGGAACTTGTCGAACTTGGCATTCACCACCGCCTCGTCGGCCAGAATCTGCTCCTTGCGGCTCAGATACTCGGCAAAGCTGCCGGGAAAGCTGACCAGGCGGCCGCGATCGAGCTCGACGATGCGCGTCGCGATGCTGTCGAGAAAGCTGCGGTCATGGGTGATCACCACCACGGCGCCCGAAAAGTCGCGGATCAGTTCCTCCAGCCACAGGATGCCGGCCAGATCGAGGTGATTGGTGGGCTCGTCGAGCAGCAGCAGATCAGGCTCGCCGACCAGCGCACGCGCCAATGCGACACGCTTGATGCCGCCGCCGGACAGCGTGCCCACCACCACATCGCCGTCGAGCTTGAGGACACTGAGCATCTGCTCGACCTTGGTGGTCAGGTTCCAGCCATCCACGGCCTCAAGCTCGGTCTGCAAGGTCATCATGTGCTCGATGGCCTCGACCGAATCATCATGCGCCAGGCGCTGCGTCGCGGCGTGGTAATCCACCAGCAAACGCGCCGCATCGCCCATGCCGGACGCGACGACATCAAACAGCTTCGCCGCCGGATCAAACTGCGGCTCCTGCGGCACATAGGCGACGCGCAGGCCGGGCGCACGCCAGACCTGGCCATCATCAAGCGCAGCCTCGCCGAGCAGGGAGCGCAAGAGGCTGGACTTGCCGCTGCCATTGCGGCCGATCAGCGCCAGCTTTTCGCCGGCATCGATCTGGAGTTCGGCATGGTCAAGCAGGGCAACGTGGCCGAAAGCAAGGCAGCCATTGGTAAGCGAAAGGAGCGGCATACAGAATCTATAAAAGCCAACGCCAGGCCCATGCAGCGCCTGGCGCGAAACGAGCGTCAGTGATTGGGCGCTCAGCGTCTCTGGAGTTGTTTCAGGTCGGCGATGATGTCAGCCGAATGTTTGGAGGTATCGACCTTGAGATAGGCCTTGGCGACCCTGCCCTGCGGATCGATCAGATAGGTGTAGCGGCGCGCAATGCCGAACAGGCCCCAGTCCATGTAGGCACCATAGGACTTGGCCACGCTGCCGCCCTCGTCAGCCAGCAGCGGGAAAGGCAGGTTGTACTTGGCGGCGAACTTCGCATGTGAAGCCGAATCATCCACGCTGATGCCCAGCACCTGCGCGCCCAGCTGGGTCAGTTCCGCCATGTCGTCGCGGAACTTGCAGGCCTGCTCGGTACAACCCGGCGTGTCATCCTTGGGATAGAAATACAGCACCACCCACTTGCCGCGGTAGTCCTCAAGCTTCTGCACCTTGCCGTTCTGGTCCTTGAGCACAAAGACCGGCGCCAGCGCTCCGGTGGCCGGCACATCCGCCGCCTGCGCCGAAGGCAGCCAGAAGGTAAAAAGTTGCAGGAAAAAAGTAAGCAGCTTGCGCATGATCGTCGCGTCGGCAAAATCGAAGCTGCAATTATAAGTCGGCGCCCGATAAGGCACCCAGGCCACGCGATATAATGCGCGCCGTGCCGGTGCTATGCCGGCCTGCGCCCCGTTAGTTAAATGGATATAACCGGCCCCTCCTAAGGGTCAATTCGTGGTTCGATTCCACGACGGGGCGCCAGACATACGCTCCGGCTCAGGCCCGACGAGGCGAGAGCCCGACCCCCTATTTGACCACCGTGAACCTGGGTCTGGCGCCACCACCACTCGGTGGAGCGGGATCATCCGGCGGGTTGTCATCGCCAGGATTTTCGACCGGCCTCACGCCATTCAGTACCGGCCTGTCTTCGGCCTTTTCCTGATGTACGACATCCTCAACCTCGAAGCCCATGCCCTCGCCGCTTTCGCGTGCATAGATGGCGGCGACGCGTTCGACCGGGACGAAGATCTGCTGGGCCACGCCGCCGAAGCGGGCCTGGAAGGCGATGAACTCGTTGCCGATGTCGAGCTGATTGGTGGCTTCGAGGCCGACGTTGAGGACGATCTGGCCATCCTTGACATAGCCGGCCGGCACCTGGGTGTGCTCGTCCACGGCGACGACGATGTAGGGCGTTTCGCCCTGATCGATGCACCACTGCCACAGGGCGCGGATCAGATAGGGTTTGGTGCTGACAGACATGCGTGACTTTCCGGAGGTTAGCGCGGGCAAAGCTCGGGCACGGCCCAGCCGCTGCGCTTATTGAAACACAAGGCGTCGTGCAAAACAAAACGGCTGCCGCAGCAGCCGTTCTGTTTTTCTGGCGATTGCCTCAGCGACGCATGACCTTTTCGGACGGCGTCAGCGCGTCGATGAAACCCTGACGGCTGAAGATGCGTTCGGCGTACTTCTGGATCGGCGCTGCGGTCTTCGGCAGCTCGACGCCATAGTGGTCAAGACGCCACAGCAGCGGGGCAATGGCCACGTCGAGCATGGAGAAGTCCTCGCCCAGCATGTGCTTCTGCTTATTGAACAGCGGTGCCAGTTCAACCAGGCGTTCGCGGATGTGCTGACGTGCCTTGTCCGCCGCCTTGAGGTTCTTTTCGATGGCCTCGATGTGGCTGAACAGTTCCTGCTCCATGGTGAACAGGAGCTGGCGGGCACGCGCACGCATGATGGGATCCGGCGGCATCAGCTGCGGATGCGGGAAGCGTTCGTCGATGTACTCGTTGATGATGTTGGCTTCATACAGGATGAGCTCGCGATCGACGAGGACGGGCACCCGGTTGTACGGGTTGATGACGGCGATGTCTTCAGGCTTGTTGAACAGGTCTACATCAATGACCTGAAAGTCCATCTGCTTTTCATAGAGAACGATGCGGCAGCGATGGCTGAACGGGTCGGTGGTACCCGAATACAGATTCATCATTGCGCTGGTTCCCCAGGAATAGTCGGCGTCACGCACCACGCGGCGAACCGACGGTGCGTTTACTTCACGATGCCCCATAATTTACCCGAACAAAGCTGATTATTAATGGACGTCTTTCCAGTATTCACGCTTCAAAGCGTAGGCGAACACCAGCAGGATGCCCAGGAAAACGATGACCATGAGGCCGAGCTTCTTGCGAAACTCGCTCACAGGTTCACCCATGTATTGCAGATAGGCCACCAGGTCGGCCACCGCTTCGTCGTATTGCTCCGGCGTCATCTTTCCCGGAACCTCAACGGAAAGCTTGCCATCTGCGCCCTTCACCTGGATGCCTTGCAGCTCCCAAAGGGCATGCGGCATACCGACGTTTTCAAAAACCGTGTTGTTCCAGCCGGTGGGGCGGGCTTCATCACGATAGAAGGAGCGGAGGTAAGTATACAGCCAGTCGGGCCCGCTGCCAAATTCCGATGCACGCGAACGGGCAACGATGGTCAGATCGGGCGGTGCCGCCCCGAACCAGGCCGTGGCATCGGCGCGCGTCATGGCAATGCGCATGGGTTCGCCGACCTTCTCTGCCGTGAACATCAGGTTCTCCCTGATCTGGGCATCGGACAGGCCGATATCCTGCAGGCGGTTGTAGCGCATGTAGGAGGCAGAATGGCAGTTCAAACAATAGTTTACGAAAATCTTGGCGCCATGTTGCAGGGCTGCGTTATCCGTGCGCTTGTTGGGCGCCTTGTCGAGATGCAGCTCCGCGCCGGCCCCCTGGGCCGCCGTGGTCAAAAGCGCAAAGATGGGCGCAAACAGCAGTGCAGTCATTCTTTTCTTCATTATCCGGTCACCCTTTCCGGTTCAGGCTTGCATTTGTCTATCTGGCTGTACCAGGGCATCAGCAGGAAGAAGCCGAAGTAGATCAGCGTGCAGATCTGCGATACCAAGGTACGCATCGGCGTCGGCGCGAGGACGCCGAGGTAGCCGAGGATGAAGAAGGCAACCACGAAGAGGGCCAGCACGATCTTGTAGATCGGGCCCTTGTAGCGGATCGACTTGACCGGGCTGTGATCCAGCCAGGGCAGCGCGCCGATGATGACCACCGATGCACCCATCGCCACCACCCCCCAGAACTTGGCTTCCAGTCCGACGAAGACAATGGAGGTCAGCTTGATGCCCACCCAGCCAGCCAGCACGGCCGGCACGCCGAGCAGGACAAACATGGCGCCGACAAAGCCGAGGTAGCCCAGTTTGACCAGCAGCGGCAGTTTGGACGGACGCACGCAGATCATGCCGATGGCGGCGATGAACAGCCACAGGAAGGGAATGAAGTCCGAGGTCACTGCCCGCAGGACCGAATAGAAGGGCGTGAAATACCAGACCGGGGCAATATGCGGCGGGGTCTTGAGCGGGTCGGCCGGGATGAAGTTGTTGAACTCCAGGAAGTAGCCGCCGAACTCGGGCATGAAGAAGACGATGGCCGAGAACACGATCAGGAACACCACCACGCCGACGATATCCTTCATCGTGTAGTAGGGGTGGAAGGGAATGCCGTCGAGCGGAATGCCGTTCGCATCCTTGTGCTTCTTGATCTCGACGCCGTCCGGATTGTTGGAGCCGACTTCATGCAGCGCGATGATGTGCGCGGCAACGAGACCGAGCAGCACCAGCGGCATGGCGATGACGTGGAAGCTGAAGAAGCGGTTCAGCGTTGCGTCGCCGACAACGTAGTCGCCGCGCAGCCATTCCGACAGGTCCGGCCCGATCAGCGGGATGGCCGAGAACAGGTTCACGATCACCTGGGCACCCCAGTAGGACATCTGGCCCCAGGGCAGCAGGTAGCCGAAGAAGGCCTCGCCCATCAGGCACAGGAAGATCAGCAGGCCGAAGATCCAGATCAGTTCGCGCGGCTTGCGGTAGGAACCGTAGAGCAGACCGCGGAACATGTGCAGGTACACGACCACGAAGAAGGCCGATGCGCCGGTCGAGTGCAGGTAGCGGATCAGCCAGCCCCACTCCACGTCGCGCATGATGTATTCGACCGAGGCGAACGCAACCGGCACGCCGGAGGCGTTGAGCGAAGCATCGGGCTTGAAGTGCATGACCAGGAAGATGCCGGTCACGATCTGCAGCACCAGCACCAGAAGCGCCAGTGAGCCGAAGAAATACCAGAAGTTGAAATTCTTCGGGGCGTAATACTCGGAGAGATGCTCCTTCCACAGCGACGTCGCCGGGAAGCGGGCATCGACCCACTCCAGGGCGCCACCGATCAGGGTGCCGTCCGACTTGTACTTGTTCTCGCTGCCGGCCATGCTCAGGCTCCCTTCTTGTCTTCGCCGATCAGGATCGTGGTCTCGCTGAGATACACGTGCGGCGGAATTTCAAGGTTGTCGGGCGCAGGCTTGCTCTTGTAGACGCGGCCGGCGATGTCGAAAGTGGAACCGTGGCAGGGGCAGATGAAGCCGCCGGGCCAGTCGGCGCCGAGGCCGCTTTCGGCGCCGGTCTTGAACTTCTCGGTCGGCGAACAGCCCAGATGGGTGCAGATGCCGACGGCAACGAACAGGTTCGGCTTGATCGAACGCGTTTCGTTCTGGCAGTACTTGGGCTGCATCTGCTTTTCGGACTTGGGATCGGCCACATCGCCGTCCGTCTTCTTCAGCGAAGCCAGCTGCTCATCGGTGCGGTTGATGATCCACACCGGTTTGCCACGCCATTCGACCGTCAGCATTTCGCCCGGCTGCAGCTTGGAAATGTCGACCTCTACCGGTGCACCGGCTGCCTTGGCCCTTTCGGAAGGCAGCATGCTCTTGATAAACGGCGTTGCCACCACGGCACCGCCCACGCCACCAATGGCGGCTGTAGTCACCAGCAAACGGCGACGTCCGCAATCCACTTTCTCATCACAACTCATGAAGTTACCTCTGGAATTAAGAACCTTGCGAACCTAAGAACCTGAAGAACCGGATGTTGCAACTACCAGTAAATGCACGACAAACCGCGCCACTATACCTTATCGATAAAATGGTTTAAAGGGGTATGTCGACAAAACTAATGGCTAAACCACACCTTTTTCTCGAAGTTCCAAAATCTGTGCAGAGCTGTAACCAAGCTTCCTCAAAATGACATCGGTATGCGCCCCCAATGCCGGTCCTATGCTGTCAACGCCGCCCGGGGTTGCCGTCAGTTTCGGCACGATGCCGGGCATGCGAAATTGTTTTCCGTCAGGGAGTTGTGCGCTCTGCAGCATCTCGCGGGCGAGAAACTGCGGGTCCCTGAACATGTCCTCGATGGAATAGATGCGGCTGGCCGGCACCCCGGCTTCGCCCAGTTGTTTCAGTACATCCGCTTCATCGTGGCGCTTGACCCAGTCGTCGATGATGCCGTAGAGCTCGGTGGCGCGGGTATCGCGGCCGGCATTGGTCTGCAGGGCGGGATCGGCGGCGAGGTCCGGGCGCTGCATCACCTCCATGCAGCGGCGGAAGATCGCGTCGCCATTGGCGCCGACGATCACATGCTTGCCGTCCCTGGTTGTATGCGTATTCGAGGGTGTGATGCCGGGCATGATGTTGCCGGTGCGCTCGCGCACAAAGCCGAACACATCGAACTCCGGCACCAGGCTTTCCATCATGGCGAAGACAGCCTCGTAGAGCGCAACGTCCACCACCTGGCCCTTGCCACCATTCACTTCCTTGTGACGCAAGGCCATCAGGGCCCCGATGGCCGCCCAAAGCGCGGCAATCGAATCACCGATGGAGACGCCGGTCTTGACCGGCGGCCGGTCGGCAAAGCCGGTGACATAACGCAGCCCACCCATGGATTCGCCGATGGCGCCGAAGCCCGGCTGTTGGGCCATCGGGCCGGTCTGGCCGAAACCGGAGAGACGCACCATGACGAGGCCCGGATTGATCTGCGAGAGCACATCCCAGCCCACGCCGAGCTTTTCGAGCACGCCGGGACGAAAATTCTCGACCACGATGTCGGCATCCGCCACCAGCTTCTTGAGGATCTCGACCGCCTCGGGCTGTTTGAGATTCAGGGTCAGGGATTGTTTGTTTCTCGCCTGCAGGTACCACCACAGGGAGGTGCCTTCATAGATCTTGCGCCAGCTGCGCAAGGGATCGCCCTCGCCCGGCGTTTCGATCTTCACGACCTCGGCACCGAATTCGGCCAGGATGCGCGTGCAGAAAGGCCCGGCAATCAGGGTGCCGAGCTCGATGACTTTGATTCCGCTGAGGGGTTTCATAGTGTTCGTGGTTTCTGTCCGCCACCGGCTGGGGCAATCCGCAAACACCGGTCAACTGGACGGGTCAAGATTAGCAATTAAGCGTGCCCCCGGACTTGAGCAAGCTCAAGTCCGGGCACATTAGTTTGTCATGCGTGAGATAAAAACGACGCTCGTACAGCGAATGTACGGGGAGAGGCACCCGGCACGGCAAGCGCCGGCAGGCTCAGTAGTCGCGGCGCTCGATGAAGGCCTGGGCGACGGTGCCTGCGTCGGTGAACTCGAGCTCGCCGCCAACCGGCACGCCGCGGGCGATGCGGCTGACCTTGAGGCCGCGCGCGCGCAGCAGCTCCGACACGTAATGGGCAGTTGCCTCGCCCTCATTGGTGAAGTTGGTGGCCATGATGACCTCCTGCACTTGGCCGTCGCAGGCGCGGGTGATCAGGCGCTCGAAGTTGAGCTCGCGCGGGCCGACACCATCGAGCGGGCTCAGCCGGCCCATCAGCACATAGTAGAGACCGTTGTAGGCATGCGTCTGCTCCATCACGTTCATGTCGATGGGCATTTCCACCACACAGAGCTGGCCGGGATTGCGCTTGGGCGAGGCGCAGCGCGCGCAAACCTCGTCTTCCGTGAAGGTATTGCAGCGGGAGCAGTGCCTCAGGTTCGCCAGCGCGCCGGCGATGGCGCCAGACAGCCGCTCGGCGCCGCGCGGATCACGCTGCAGCAGGTGATAGGCCATGCGTTGCGCCGACTTGGGGCCGACGCCGGGCAGACAGCGCAGCGCCTCGATCAGGCCTTCGAGGGAATTTGGCTCTTTCATGAAACATTGAACCACAGAGGCACAGAGACACAGAGAACAAGCAAAACCATGAGGATGATTCTCAGGGCCTTCTCTGTGTCTCTGTGCCTCTGTGGTGAATCGCTTTTAATCAAAACGGCAGCTTCATGCCCGGCGGCAGATTCAGGCCGGCGGTGAAGCCTGCCATCTTGGCCTGGCTGGTGGCCTCGACCTTGCGCACGGCGTCATTGACGGCCGCGGCAACCAGGTCTTCCAGCATGTCCTTGTCGTCCATGACGGACGCATCG
>JAIEOJ010000251.1 GCA_019750575.1 Rhodocyclaceae bacterium
GCCTGGAAGGCTTCGCGGCGATTCGGCTCGGTGACGGCGTCTTCACGCAGGCGCTGGACCACGTCCACGGCATGCGCCATCGGCGCAACACCTGACGTATCCACGGCCTGCATGGCTTCAATCAGGCCGAAGATGCCGTTCAGCTGGTCGCGGGCGGTCGCCGCTTCTTCAGGAGATATTTCTATGCGTGCAAGGCGGGCAATCCGCTGCACCTGTTCAAGATCGAGAGACATGCTGGAAATGCGCCAAAAACACAGGCGCCAAACGTATGCGGGAAAGCGCGATAGGGTATCATAACTGCCTCTAATCACCGTACCCAGACTTTGCTGTCTGGGCTATTTTTGCCGTCATCGCGCATGCATTTGGCGCCAACCTGACCGAAAAAGACCGATGTTCAACTCCCTACGCTCCTACTTCTCGAACGATCTCGCGATCGACCTCGGCACCGCCAACACCCTGATCTATGTCCGCGGCAAGGGCATCGTGCTCGACGAACCCTCGGTCGTCGCCATCCGCACCGAAGGCGGCCCCAATGCCAAGAAGACCATTCAGGCCGTCGGCGTGTCCGCCAAGCAGATGCTGGGCAAGACCCCGGGCAACATCACCGCGATTCGCCCGATGAAGGACGGCGTGATCGCCGACTTCACCGTCACCGAGCAGATGCTGAAGCAGTTCATCAAGAAGGTGCACGACTCGCGTCTGTTCAGTCCCAGCCCGCGCATCATCATCTGCGTGCCCTGCGGCTCGACCCAGGTCGAGCGCCGCGCCATCCGCGAATCGGCGCTGGGCGCCGGCGCCTCGCAGGTCTATCTGATTGAAGAGCCCATGGCTGCTGCCATCGGCGCCGGCCTGCCGGTATCGGACGCAACCGGCTCCATGGTGGTGGATATCGGTGGTGGCACCACCGAAGTCGGCGTCATCTCGCTGGGCGGCATGGTCTATGCCGGCTCCGTGCGCGTCGGCGGCGACAAGTTCGACGAAGCCATCATCAACTACATCCGCCGCAACTACGGCATGCTGATCGGCGAAACCACCGCCGAGGCGATCAAGAAGGAAATCGGTTCGGCCTTCCCGGGCTCCGAGGTCAAGGAAATGGAAGTCAAGGGTCGCAACCTGGCCGAAGGCATTCCGCGCAGCTTCACCATCTCGTCCAACGAGATCCTCGAAGCCCTGACCGATCCGCTCAACCAGATCGTCGGCGCCGTCAAGATCGCCCTCGAACACACGCCGCCGGAACTGGGCGCCGACATCGCCGAGAAGGGCATGGTCCTGACCGGCGGTGGTGCCCTGCTGCGCGACCTCGACCGTCTGCTGATGGAAGAAACCGGTCTGCCGGTCCTGGTTGGCGACGACCCGCTGACCTGCGTGGTGCGCGGCTCCGGCCTCGCCCTCGAAAAGATGGACAAACTTGGCAGTATTTTTGCTAACGAGTAAGACTCAGGCCCGGTAAGGTGCAAGGCGGCGCAGAACTTGCGCCGCTTTTGCGTTTCATGGGCCATCCAATGTGATGTCTGTCGTCGGCCATTCCCCTCCGCCCTTCTTCAAGCGTGGCGTCGCGCCGCTGGCGCGGCTCGCGATCTTTGTCTCGCTCTGCCTTTTCCTTCTGGTCGTCGATCTGCGCTTCCGCACGCTGGACATGCTGCGTGCCACCATCGCCACCCTCATCTATCCGCTCCAGCAGCTGGCCTATCGCCCGGTCGAATTCGCCAGCGGTGCCGGCGAGTACTTTTCCTCGCTGACCACGCTGCAGGCCGAGAACGCCGAACTGCGCGACCGCGAGCTGTCCACGGCCAACCGCCTGATGCGCCAGGAACACCTCGAGCTTGAAAATCGCCGTCTGCGCGAACTGCTGGGCATGCGCGAACGCCAGCCCACCCAGGGGCAGGTCGCCGACCTGCTGTATGCGGCGCGTGATCCCTTCTCGCGCCGCGTCATCATCGACAAGGGCATGCAGAACGACATTGTCACCGGGCAGGTGGTGGTCGATGACGTGGGCGTTGTCGGTCAGGTCACGCGCGTCTTCCCGCTGATCAGCGAAGTCACCCTGCTCACCGACAAGAACCAGGCCATCCCGGTTCAGGTCCAGCGCAGCGGCCTGCGCGCGGTGCTGGCCGGTGCCGGTGCCGGCCAGATGGAGCTGCGCTTCCTCGCCGCGAATGCGGAAGTCGAGGTCGGCGACATCCTCGTCACCTCCGGGCTGGACGGGGTTTATCTGCCGGGCCTGCCGGTCGCCAGGATCGTCAAGATCGACCGCGACGCCGCCTATACCTTTGCCCGCATCCTGTGCCAACCGCTGGCCGGCGTCGAACGCAACGGCCAGGTGCTGGTGCTGGCGCCGCGCGAGATGCCGGCGGCGCAGCCCGAGGATCAGAGCAACAACGACACGCCGGGCAAGGGCCGCAAGGTCAAGCGCGGACAGGCCGCCCACTAAGCCATGCAACCCACCCACTCCTCGCGCCGCATCCTGCTCCCGGTCAAGGGCTGGTTCATCATCCTGACCCTGTTCGTGGCGCTGTTCCTGAATCTGCTGCCGCTCGGCCGCATGGTCGGCGTGCCCGACTGGGTGGCGCTGGTGCTGGCCTTCTGGTGCGTGCGCGAACCGCTCAAGGTCGGCATGGCGACGGGCTTCATTCTCGGCCTGGTCACGGATGTGGCCGAAGCCAGCCTCATGGGTCAGCATGCGCTCGCCTATGTGCTGCTCGCCTTTGCCGCCTCCGGCCTGTCGCGCCGCATCCTGTGGTTTCCGCTCGGCCAGCAGGCCCTGCACATCCTGCCGCTGCTGGTCGGCAGCCAGCTGGTCATGCTGCTGGTGCGCATGGCCGGCGGCGCCGAGTTTCCGGGCATGCTGTACCTGCTCTCGCCGCTGGTCGCCACCGTGCTCTGGTATCCGCTGACGTATCTATTATTGATCCCGCAATATCGTCCGGTAGACCGTGACGACAACCGTCCGATATAGGCCCGTGGTTCATATCGGCGATACGTCCAGTTTGTTAGCTATCCCCCCAGCCCCCTTTCCGGGGAAAGGGGGTGACTATCTAGTTCGCAAGCGTCGCTTGCTCCCCACCCCAGTGCAGGGGTTGATGTAACCAACGCCCAAAGAACACGCAGTATGGAATTCAAGCACCCACAGGAAGAACTGGACCGGTTTCGGCGCCGGCTGGCCTTTGCCAGCGGCTTCGTGCTGGTCTTCTTCGGCATCCTGCTGATGCGCTTCGTGTGGCTGCAGATGGTGCAGCACCGTTATTACGAGACCCGCGCCGAGGAAAACCGGATTGCACTGGTGCCGATCACGCCGAATCGCGGCCTGATCGTCGATCGCAACGGCGTGGTGCTGGCGCGCAACTACTCGGCCTACACGCTGGAAATCACCCCGAGCAAGGTGCCGGACTTCGATGCCACCATTGATGCGCTGTCCGCCATCATCGACATCCAGCCGCGTGACCGCAAGCGCTTCAGGAAGCTGCTCGACGAGTCCAAGAATTTCGAATCGCTGCCGATCCGCACTCGCCTGAGCGACGAGGAGGTGGCCCGTTTCATCGCCCATCGCTACCGTTTCCCCGGCGTCGATATCAAGGCGCGCCTGTTCCGCCAGTATCCGGAAGGCGAGTTCGCCTCGCACCTGCTCGGCTATATCGGCCGCATCAACGCCGGTGACGTGGGCCGCATCGAGGAGGCGGATCAGGAGCTCAACTATCGCGGCACCGATCACTTCGGCAAGACCGGGCTGGAGCAGAGCTACGAGTTCGACCTGCACGGCGTGTCCGGTTTCGAGCAGGTTGAAGTCGATGCCGGCGGCCGCGCGGTGCGCACCCTGGCCCGCACCGCACCGATTCCCGGCAACAACCTGACCCTGACCATCGACGCCAAGCTCCAGCGTGTAGCCGAGCGCGCCTTCGGCGACCGGCGCGGTGCCCTGGTTGCCATCGAGCCGTCCAGCGGCGGCATCCTCGCCCTGGTGTCCATGCCCAACTACGACCCCAACCTGTTCGTGGACGGCATCGATACGCAAAGCTGGCGTGAACTGAATGAGTCGCCGGACAAGCCGCTGCTCAATCGTGCGATTTACAGCGCCTACCCGCCCGGTTCGACCTTCAAGCCCTTCATGGGGCTGGCCGGACTGGAGCTGGGCAAGCGGCGCGCCGAGCAGGCGATTGCGGATCCCGGCTTCTTCAGCTTCGGCAACCACACCTTCATGGACGACAAGAAGGGTGGCCACGGCATGGTGGACGTCTACAAGTCCATCGTGCAGTCGTGCAACACCTACTACTACATGCTGGCCAACGACCTCGGCATCGACAACATCGCCAGCTTCATGGGCCGCTTCGGCCTCGGCAGCCGCACCGGCATCGATATCGAGGGCGAGGCCAAGGGCGTGCTGCCCTCGCCGCAATGGAAGAAGGAACGCTTCAAGAAGCCGGAACAGCAGAAGTGGTATGCCGGCGAGACCATCTCCATCGGCATCGGCCAGGGCTACAACGCCTACACCATGCTGCAACTGGCGAACGCCACCGCCACCCTGGCCAACAACGGCACCATGTTCAAGCCACACCTCGTCCGGCACGTGGTCGACACGCGCAGCGGCGAGAAGCGACCGGTCGAGCCGCAGCCGCTCAGGACGATTCCGCTCAAGCCGGAAAACCTTGAAGTCATCAAGAAGGCCATGGTCGGCGTGAATATCGAAGGCACCGGCGCCCGCGCCTTCGCCAAGGCCGAATACGTGGCGGCCGGCAAGACCGGCACGGCGCAGGCCTTCTCGCTCAAGGGCGCGCAGTACCGGGCCCACGCCCTCAAGGAAGAGCTGCGCGACCACGCGCTCTTCATTGCCTTCGCACCCGCCGACAACCCCACCATCGCACTCGCCGTGCTGGTCGAGAACGGCGGCTTCGGCGCGCAGGCAGCGGCACCGATTGCGCGTCAGGTCTTCGACTACTACCTGCTCGGCAAGGTCCCGGCCACGCCGGCACCGCGCGACGAAGCGGCCAAGGAGGTCGACGAATGAATTTCCTGCGCCACTGGCTGCGACGTCTCGTCGCGCCCATCGATCCGGTGCTGATGCTGCTGACCGGCATCCTGTTCACCTACGCCTTCCTCGCCATCTACAGCGCCTCGCCCGAACGGGCCGGCAACCAGTTGATGAACACCCTGGTCGCGCTGCTGGTGATGCGCGTGATGGCGCAGATTCCGCCGCAGCGGCTGATGCACATGGCGCTGCCCATCTTCGTCGGCGGCGTCATCCTGCTCATCTGCGTCGCCCTGTTCGGCGACATCTCCAAGGGTGCGCGGCGCTGGCTCAACGTCGGCTTCATGCGCATCCAGCCCTCGGAGCTGATGAAGATCTCGGTGCCGCTCACCCTGGCCTGGTATTTCCAGAAATACGAGGCGCATCTGCGCCTGCGCGACTTCGGCATCGCCGCCGTGCTGCTGATGATCCCGACCTTCCTGATCGCGCGCCAGCCCGACCTCGGCACCGCCATCCTGGTCTTTGCAGCCGGCTTCTATGTGATCTTCTTCGCCGGCCTGCCCTGGAAGATCATCATCGGCATGATCGTGTCCGCGCTCGCTGCGGCACCGGTTGCCTGGACCCTGCTGCATGACTACCAGCAGCATCGCATCCTGACCCTGATCGACCCGGAGAAGGATCCGCTCGGCAAGGGTTTCCACATCATCCAGTCCACCATCGCCATCGGCTCCGGCGGCTTCTTCGGCAAGGGCTGGGGCCAGGGCACGCAGACCCAGCTCGAATTCCTGCCGGAGCGCCATACCGACTTCATCTTCGCCGTGCTCTCCGAGGAGCTCGGCCTGCTCGGCAATCTCTTCCTGCTGACGATATACGCGCTGCTGATCGGTCGCGGCCTGATGATCGCGGCCAACGCCGCGACCCTGTTCTCGCGTCTGATGGCCGGCGCCATCAGCATGATCTTCTTCACCTATGCCTTCGTGAACATGGGCATGGTGTCCGGCATCCTGCCCGTGGTCGGCGTACCGCTGCCCTTCATGAGCTATGGCGGTACCGCGCTGGTCACGCTGTCGGTGGGCATCGGCATCCTGATGTCCATCCATCGCAGTCGCATGCTGTTGCAGCAGTGAGAATAAGCCATCCCCCTAGCCCCCCGCCCGGGGCAGGGGGTAACGCTTGTTCGCGGGCGGTGCCCGCTCCCTATATCAACGCTGCCTTACCTTGTCCCACGGGGATTTCCTCTGGTCAGGGCGGCCCTGCGGCAAGGCTGCCGCGCTCCGTAGCAAAGGTGTTCTGATGTTCAAAAGGCTGCTTCTCTCCTTCCTGCTTGTAGTGCTTGCCGCCTGCGGCAGCCAGCCCCCACGCCCCGTGGAAGACAAGCCCGGCGTTTCCTCGGGCGGCGCGACGGTTCCGGCAAAGCCCGTCACCACGCGCGGCGGTGGCTACTATCTGGATGACGGCCCCGGCGACGATGAACCGCCCCCGGACGTGCTGGCGGCGATTCCGGATGCCGTGCCGCGCGTGGAACCCCTGCATCGCTTCGCCAACCGCCCCTACACCGTGCTCGGCAAGAAC
The DNA here is from genome assembly GCA_019750575.1 of Rhodocyclaceae bacterium. Classification (GTDB taxonomy): domain Bacteria; phylum Pseudomonadota; class Gammaproteobacteria; order Burkholderiales; family Rhodocyclaceae. The sequence continues at coordinate 6,533 of JAIEOJ010000251.1, forward strand.
TACACGCCGATGAAAACGCGCGACAGCTACAAGGCGACCGGTATCGCCAGCTGGTATGGCAAAAAGTTCCATGGGCAGAAAACCTCCAGCGGCGAGGTCTATGACATGTATGCCATGACCGCTGCCCACCCGACCCTGCCGCTACCCTCCTATGCGCGCGTCACCAATCCGGCCAACGGCAAGAGCGTGGTGGTGCGCGTCAATGACCGCGGACCTTTCCTGCACAACCGCCTCATGGACCTTTCCTATGCCGCAGCCTGGAAGCTCGGCTATATCGGCAACGGCAGCACCAAGGTCACGGTGGAGCTGCTGCATCCGGACAGCGATGCAAGTCCGCCCGTCGCAGCCCGGAAGGCCGAGCCTGCGCCGGCAGGCCCCGCCCTTGCCGCCGCCAGCACAGACGAGGCGCCCATGGTTGATCCAAGCCCCGCGCCCGGGGCCTACATCCAGCTGGGTGCCTTCGGCAACCCGGACAATGCGGAAGCCTTCCGCAGCCACATGGCGCGCGAACTCGACTGGCTGAGTGAGCGCATCCGTCTCGAACCCGGCGGCAAGATCATGCGCGTCCAGGCCGGCCCCTTCCGCGATCGCGCCGAGGCCGATGCGCACGCAGAGAAAATACGCGGCATCACCGGCATCAAGCCAACCATCGTCATGCGCTGATCCTCACGTCGCCGGAACCATTCCGGGGACCGGCCATCCCATCCGGGTATACTTTCACTTCTTCTCCGGCCGTCCGCACCATGTCCCCGATCCGTACCCTCTGCCTTACCCTCGCCACCCTGCTCTTTTCGGTCCTCGCCCACGCGCAGGCTGTACCGTCGCCCACGCTGGCTGCCAAGGCCTGGCTGCTACTCGACTACGGCAGCGGGCAGATCCTCGCCGCCCAGGACCCGGACACGCGCATCGAACCCGCCTCGCTGACCAAGCTGATGACCGCCTATGTCGCCTTCGGCGCCATCAAGCAGGGCACCCTCAAGCGCGACCAGAACGTGACCGTCTCGGAGCGTGCCTGGAAGACGGACGGCTCCAAGATGTTCATCGAGCCGAGAAAGCCCGTGACCGTGGACGAGCTGCTGCACGGCATGATCACGCAGTCCGGCAATGACGCCTGCATTGCGCTGGCCGAAGCGATTGCCGGCTCCGAGGAAAAGTTCGTCGAGATGATGAACCGCGAAGCGCAGCGCCTCGGCCTCAAGGGCACTCTGTTCGCCAACGCCACCGGCCTCACCCATGCGCAGCACTACGCCACCGTGCGCGACCTCGCCACGCTGACCTCGGCCCTGATCCGCGACTTCCCCGAGTTCTACCCGCTGTATGCGCAGAAGGAATTCCGCTACAACAACATCACCCAGCCCAACCGCAACCGTCTGCTGTGGCTGGATCCTACCGTCGATGGCGTCAAGACCGGCCACACCGAGGCCGCCGGTTACTGCCTGATCTCGTCCAGCCTGCGCGGCCCGCGCCGCCTGATCTCGGTCGTGGTCGGTACCGCCTCCGACAATGCGCGGGCGCAGGAATCGCTGAAGCTGCTCAACCACGGTTTCCAGAATTTCGATGCAGTGCGCCTGTATGCCAAGAACCAGGCACTGTCCGAGCTGCGCGTCTACAAGGGCAGCAGCCGCATGCTCAAGGCCGGTTTCACCGAAGACTTCATCATCTCCGTGCCCAGGGGCGCCGCCGATCGCATCCAGGTCGAACTGGTCAGCCAGCAGCCGCTGATCGCACCGCTGCAGACCGGCCAGCGCGTCGGCACGCTCAAGCTCACCCTGGACGGCCAGCCGCTCGGCGAGTACGGCGTGCAGGCGCTGGAAAACATCACCGTTGCCGGCTTCTTCGGTCGCATCTGGGACGCTATCTTGCTTTTCTTTCAGTAAAGCAAGATAGCGCAGTAGCATTGCCTTACCCCCTAGCCCCCTTCCCCAAGGGAAGGGGGTAACGTTGGTTCGCTGCGAAGCAAGCTTCGCAGCTCCACATGATGAGAACCTTTCTTCGAATCTGAATCCATGTCCCTCGCCTACCTGAACGGAAACTACCAGCCGCTGGCCGAAACGCAGGTCTCGGTGATGGATCGCGGCTTCCTGTTCGGCGACGGGGTGTATGAGGTGATTCCCGTCTATGCGCGCCGGCCCTTCCGCCTGCACGAGCATCTGCAGCGCCTGGGCAACAGCCTCACAGCCACGCGCATCGAACCCCCCCTCGCCATGGCCGACTGGGAAGCCATCGTCATGCGGCTGATCGAGAGCAGCGACAGCGCCGACCAGCAGATCTACCTGCAGGTCACGCGTGGCGTGGCACCGGTGCGCAACCATGCCTTTCCCGAGCATGCGGTGCCGACCGTCTTCGCCATGACGGACCCGCTGCTGCCGCCCGCGCCCGAGTTGCTGGCCACGGGCGCTACCGCCGTTTCCGCCGCGGATATCCGCTGGCTGCGCTGCGACATCAAGGCCATCTCGCTCCTGGCCAACTGCCTGCTGCGCCAGCTGGCGGTGGATGCCGGCTGCGCCGAAACCGTGCTGTTCCGCAACGGCCTGCTCAGCGAAGGGGCAGCGACGAACATCTTCGTGGTGAGGGATGGGGTGCTGCTGGCGCCGCCGAAGAATCACCTGATGCTGCCCGGCATCACCTATGACGTGATCCTGGAAATCTGCCGCCTGCACGACATTCCCTGTACCGTGCGCGACATTCCCGAAGCCGAGGTGAGGGCCGCCGACGAAGTGCTGATGACGTCCTCGACGCGCGAAGTGCAGGCCATCGTGCAGCTCGATGGCAGCAGCATCGGCAGCGG
>JAIEOJ010000175.1 GCA_019750575.1 Rhodocyclaceae bacterium
CCGACCGAGACAATCATCAGGCCGATGGCGAAGGGATAGCCGTATGTCCATTCCAGCTCGGGCATGAAACGGAAGTTCATGCCGTACAGGCTGGCAATCAGGGTCGGCGGCAGCAGCGCGACCGAGGCCACCGAGAAGATCTTGATGATCTTGTTCTGGTTGATGTTGATGAAGCCGACGGTGGCGTCCATCAGGAAGTTGATCTTGTTGAAGATGAAGGCTGTGTGTCCGTCGATGGACTCGATGTCGCGCAGGATCTGGCGCGCATCCTCGTGCTGGTCGGATACCAGGATGCGGCCGCGCATCAGGAAGGAGAGGGCGCGGCGCGTATCCAGCACATTGCGGCGGATGCGGCCGTTCAGGTCTTCTTCACGCGCGATGTCGGCGAGGATGGTCGCGGCTTCTTCGTCGGTGACGTTGGGCGAGAGCACCTTCTTGCCGACCTCCTCGAGTTCGGCATAGACATCCTCCAGTGCATCCGCGGAGTATTCGACGTCGGCGGCATACAGGTCGAGCAGCACGTCGCGCCCTTCCGACACATAGCCGGGCTGGATGCGCGCGCGCAGACGCTGCAGCCGGAACACCGGCAGCTCCTCGCCGCGCACCGAGAACAGGATGTTCTGGTGAATCACGAAGGCGACCGGCACGTTGCGCGACTCGTCGTCTTTGTCGAGCAGGAAGTCGGAGTGGAGGTGGACCTCGCCGTTTTCCTCGATGTAGAAGCGCGCGGATTCCTCGAGGTCGGTGAGGTTGTCGATATCCGGCAGCACCAGGCCGAAGATTTCCTCCACCCACTGGCGTTCGAGTTCGCTGGGCGCAATCAGGTCCACCCAGATGGGCTTGGTCGACGCCAGATCGCCGCGGTTTTCCACGGGAATCTGGCGCAGGCGGCCATTGTGAAGTTCGAAGGCGTTGAGCATGATCGGGCGGCGCTGATAGGGGTGGTTGCCGGCCAGTGTTTCGCGCACGGCTTCCGAGAGTTCATTCAGGACTGCCTCGCCGCGCTCCGGTCCGATCAGTTCCCACAGCAGCAGACCGTCGTCCTGCGGCAGGGCTTCGAGTATCCGGGCAATACGCGCCGAGGGCATGGCCTCCAGGCGGTGTTTCAGTTCATTCAGGTGCTGTTTGTGGACCAGATTTTCCACCAGCTCATGCCGCGGCATATCCTGGCGATGGACCAGGCTTTCAACCCGTTTCTGGCGCGCCAGCAGCTCCTGGACCTCGCGCAGATCGAGCTGTACGGCGGTGCTGTCGTCGTCTTCCGGAGGCGTACTGGTCTCGCTCATGGTGTCCTTAAGGCAGCGGCATTTTCCCTGATCGGCGGGCGCCATTGTAGGCCATAGTCGCCCATCACCCTAGCCCCCGGCACGAAAAAGTCGGCCAGCCGGGCCCGGCAGCGCACAGGTTCAGGTACGCGGGACGAAGAGGCTGGCGAGGGCGCGCAGCATGATCTGCAGGTCGAGGCGCAGCGACCAGTGGCGCAGGTACTCGAGATCGTGGCTGACGCGCGCCTTCATGTGGTCGAGCGACTTCTCGCCGCCGCGCACGCCATTGATCTGCGCCCAGCCGGTGATGCCGCAGCGTACCTTGTGACGGACCAGATGGCCCTTGACGATGCGCCGGTAGATCTCGTTGTGGGCCTTGGCGTGCGGGCGCGGGCCAACCAGGCTGAGGCGGCCCTGAATCACATTGACCAGGCGCGGCAGCTTTTCCAGCTGGCTGCGGCGCATCAGCTTGCCGAAAGCGTTGTTGGCGGGCGCCTTGTCGCCATGTTCGGTCTCCTGCGGGCCCGGTTCGGTGGCGCGCAGGGCATACAGCAGCAACTCGCGGCCATCGAGACCGAAGCGGTGCTGCACCACAAAGGCCGGCCCCTTCGATGCCAGCTTGACGCCAATCGCGAGCACGGCGATGAGCGGCAGCACAAACACAAGCGCGATCGTGGCGAGCACAATATCGAGGATGCGCTTGCATACGCCGGCCAGGCTGGCGAACGGCGACTCCAGCATGGCTACCACGGGGGCATCGCCGACCACGTCGCACCAGCCGCGCAGCAGGTCGGCGACCAGAGCATCCGGCACGTAATACACCTGGGCATCGGTGTGGCGCAGGGTTTCCAGCATGCTGCCGATGCGTGATTGTGCCGCCAGCGGCAGGCAGATATAGACGATGTTGGCCTTGCCCGCCACGATGTAGGCGGGCAGTTCGGACAGCGGGCCGAGCAGGGGCAGACCCTGCTCGATGCGCTCGCCGTGGCGGTCATCGAAGAAGCCGACCACCTGGGTGGCGCCGTAGGGGTTGTTGAGCAGTTGCGCCGCAAGACGTCCGCCCACATCGCCGGCGCCGGCAATCACGGCGATGCGGCTGTTGCCGTCGAGATCGGCCAGCATGGGCGCGATACAGCGCAGCAGGGCATGCAGGCCGAGTTGCATCAGTGGTGCCAGCCACAGCCAGTCGCGCAGGATGGCGGATTCGAGGATGGGGGCGGTACCGCTCAGGCCGGCCAGCAGGAAGCTGCCGCCGATCAGGACGATGGCCAGCACCAGCCAGCCGGCGAGGATGCTGCGCACCATGGTCGTGAAGGGCACGCGCAGATAGGCGGGGGCCGGATAGGTGAGCAGCAGCAGGAGCGCGGACAGCCACCACCAGTGCGCTTCCTCGTGCAGGCCGGCATGCAGCACCAGCAGCCAGAGGCTGCCGAGGATAGCGAGCGGATCAAGCAGCGCCTCGGCCGAGGAGAGCGGATGTCGCCATGACAGCGACATGCCCAGCATGCGGCGCAAGACGGCGGTGCGGTAGGCGGGGAGATTGGAGAGCGAGGTGTCGGGCGCGGCGTTCATCGCGTGGATGATAGTGCCTATTGAGGCACGGTTGCGTAGTTCATGCGGCCGAGAATCAGCTGGGTGCGGCCGTTGAGATAGGCGGAGTACGGATTCTTCTCGAAACGGCGCGGTGCCGGCAGCATCACCGCCAGCCGCGCCGCCTGCTCGGGACCGAGGCGACTCGCGCTGCTGCCGAAATAGCGCCTGGCCGCCGCTTCGGCACCGAAGATGCCGTCACCCCATTCGACCACGTTGAGGTAGACCTCGAGGATGCGGCGCTTGTCCCACATTGTCTCCAGCATCAGGGTGATGACGGCCTCCTGGGCCTTGCGCCAGGGCGTCTTGCTGGCCGACAGGAACAGATTCTTGGCGAGTTGCTGCGAGATGGTCGAACCGCCCGCAACGATGCGGCCCTTCTTCTCGTTCTTTTCCATCGCCTTCTGGATGCCTTCCCAGTCGAAGCCTTCGTGGTCGATGAACTTGTCATCCTCGGCCGCCACGACGGCGCGCTTCAGATGAATGGAGAGTTTTTCATAGGGTTGCCACTGATGCCGGAGCTCTGCGCCCGGCTTCTTCTCGCGCAATTCGGCCAGACGCAGATCCATGAAGCTGGTGGTGCCCGGATTCACGAAGCGCCACCAGGCGACCCAGCCCAGATACCAGAGCTGCACCAGCAGCATGACCAGCACCAGCAGGGCCAGCCCGCGCAGGGTCCAGCGCCACATTGATGCAGTCAGCCGTTTCATGCGGCGCAAGCCTTCATGAAATGCGCAGCGCCTGCATCACGGGCGCGGTGTCCGGCCGTATGCCACGCCAGATGCAGAACGATTCCGCTGCCTGTTCGACCAGCATGCCGAGGCCGTCGGCCACCTGTGCGCCGGCGGCGAGTGCCTGCTGCATGAAGGGCGTATCGCGACCATAGACCATGTCGTAGGCCAGTGCGCCTTCTGCAAAGATGCCCTCGGGCAGGTCCAGCGCCATATCGGAGAGCCCGGCCGAGGTGGCGTTGATGATGATGTCGAAATGCTGGCTGGCGATATTGCCGAAGCTGCCGCCGTCGAGTCGCTCGGGCGGCGTATCGGGCAGGGCGCTGAATTCGTTGACCAGGGCCGCCGCCCTGGCCGGCGTGCGGTTGGCGATATAGAGCCGCGCCGGCCCTTCCAGCAGCAGCGGCAGGATCACGCCGCGCGCCGCACCGCCGGCGCCGAGCAGCAGGACCTGCTTGGCGTGCAGGCTGCGGCACAGGTTGGCGGTGATGTCGCGGACCAGGCCGGCGCCGTCGGTGTTGTCGCCGAAGATGGTGCCGCTGCTGTCGAAGCGCAGGGTATTCACGGCACCTGCGGCAGCAGCGCGGGCGCTCAACTGGTCGGCCAGGCGGAAAGCTTCTTCCTTGAAGGGAACCGTGACGTTGGCACCGCGCCCGCCGGCCGCGATGAAGTCACGCACGCTGGCGACAAAGCCGTCCAGCGGCGCCTGCAGGCGGCCGTAATCGATGTCCTGCGCAGTTTGCGCCGCGAATAGCGCATGGATGCGCGGCGACTTGCTGTGTTCGACCGGGTTGCCGATGACGACGTAGCGGTCGGGTGCGGAGGTGCTCATCACTTGGTCTGCAGGCGGTCGGCGTTGGTGAAGTTCCAGGTACGCGTAATCACGAGCTCGTCGTACTCGCGCTGGATGGACTCGGGAAATTTCGCGTAGGGCGCCGCCAGACCGACGATGCGCTGGGCGGCCTCGTCGAGCTCCTTGTGGCCGGAGCTGCGGATCAGTTCGACATTGGCGAGGCTGCCATCATTGCGTATGGTCAGGGTCAGGACGAGATTGCCGTAGAGGCGGCCGCGGGCGGCTTCCGGGTAGTTGAGGTTGCCGATGCGCTCGACCTTCTGGCGCCAGTCCTCGATGTACTGCGCATAACGCAGTTCCTCGGTGCGCGCGCCAATGAACTTCTTGCGCGGCATCTTGTTGTAGGCGTCCATTTGCTGGGCGATCTGCCCTTCCAGGCGGGCAATCGCCATGGCGCTGCTGGCCAGGTCGGCGCCGCTGAGCGGTTGGGGCGCCTGTGGCTGCGGATCGCGGGTATTGCGCTCATTGCCGACGGTCTTCTTGCTCTTCGCCTGCGTCATCAACTGGCGCTGCATGCTCTCCAGCTCGGCCACACGTCGCTGCGCATTGATCAGGCTGTCGCCATCCAGGGTCTGGTGCGAGGGCGGCAGGGGCGTGCTGGCGATGCGGTCCTTTTCGGTATTGCCGCCGCCGTCAAGATTGGCTTGAGCCCGCGCCTGCGCTTCCGAGGGCTTGCGCGCGCTCTTGCTGTTCACGAGGATGACATCGAGCGCCCGCTCGCTGGCGCGGCCGATGGCATCCGGCAGCTTGAAATGGATGCTCAGCAGCGCAGCGTGCAGGGCCAGCGATACGGCAATCGCCAGCGTCAGATTGCGCTGGTTTGGCGAGCGGACCATGGCGGCAGGCAGGGCGAGATTCATCGTCCCGAATTTTACTCTGCGCCTGCCGCCGCCCCCAAAGCGCTAGCAGAGGGCGCTTCGCCATCCAATTCCGCTGCCGCGCCTTCGCGCTCGAGCACGGCGGGTGCGGTATGTTCGCCCTCGCTGACTTCATCCGCGCCTATCAGTGCCGCTTCGTCGTCGATACCGTCGTCCGTGATCTCGCCATGCTCGGCCAGGGTGCTGCGGTAGCTGGCATGGATGTCGGCATCGAGCAGATCGATGCGCGTGATGTCCAGCTCCACCCGCGCGCCGCGATCCAGTGTCGGCAGCGAGTTCACGCGCAGCACCAGCGGCAGGGCTTCGAGGCGGACCAGATTGTCGCGCAGCACGGTGGCCGTCACGCTGGTGGCCTCTTCCTGGCGCAGCCAGCGCAGGCACCAGTAGCGTTCCATGCCGCGCTGGAACTCGGCATAGCCTGCATAGGTCAGCTCGAAATCGCGCAGGGCGGCGAGGAAGTCGGTGTCCCTGGCGGTATAGCGTGGCGTTTCGCCGCGTAGCCAGGCAATCAGCTGCCACTGGTTGATGAGGTCCACATAGCGGCGCAGCGGCGAGCTGGCCCAGGCATAGCAGTCCACACCCAGTCCGTCGTGCGGCGCGGCCACCGTGGTCATGCGTACCTTGCCCGCACTTTGCGCCCGGTACAGCGCCGCGATGCCGGCATCACGCAGGGCCGCGCCCCAGCCGGCATTGGCGGCGATCATCATTTCCGCCACCAGCATGTCGAGCGGGCTGCCGCGCGGCCGTTCGTCCAGGCTGATCCAGCCCTTGCCATCGACACCGTCGCGCTCCCAGTCTATGCGGTAGTTGTAGTCCTTCTGCGCGCGGCTGGCCGAAGGCTTGCCGCGGCCGGCCTCCATCACCGTGGCAAGTTGCCATAGCAGGAAGAGCTCGTCGCGATACGGAAAGTCGTCCAGTCCGCTCTTGTCGCCGCCAGCCAGCGTCTCGTCGTTGAAAAGGGGCTCGATATCGTGGTGGCGAAGATTGGCCGCGATAAGGATGCGTTCCAGCTTCGATGACTGCCCTTCGATGCGCAGATCGGCGGCGACATCGAGATAGAAGGAAAGCGCCGGGCAGATGCGGCCTGCCGCCAGCGTGAATGCCTCGACCACGGCATCAGGCAGCATGGTGATCTTGTGGCCGGGCATGTAGACCGTCGACAGGCGCTGGCGGGCGATGGCGCCGAGCGCATTGTCCGGCGTCACGGCAAGGCCGGGCGCGGCGATATGGATGCCGATGCGCCAGCCGCCTTGCGGCCGCGGGCTAACGGACAAGGCATCGTCGATCTCGGTGGTCTGCATATCGTCGATGCTGAAGGCCTGCGCCTCGGCGAGTGGCAGGTCGGCGCAGTCTGACAGCGCAAAATCATGCGCCGGGAAGTCCGTCCCCTTGGCGAAATACTCGAACAGGAAGCGGCCGAGGTGATAGTCATGACTGCCGGGAAAGGCCTTGCAGCGCGCGAGCAGCTTGGCTGCGGACTCGTGCGTTTCGGCGCAGGCGGCTTCCAGCGCCTTGGTTTCGAGGCGGTTGCGATCCGGCTTGTAGAGTAGTTGCTGGAGCAGTGGCGGGAATTCGTCGGGCAGCTTGCCGCCAACCAGTGCGGCGCTCATGCGCTCGACCTGCTCGGCCTGCAGGCGCTTCTTTTCCAGCCCGGCGAGGGCGGCTTGCAGGATTTCCGGCGGCGCCTTGCGATAGCGGCCCTTGCCCTTGCGATGGAAGTACATGGGTGCCGAATGCAGGCGCATCAGCACGCTGGCCGATTCGATCGGGCCCGGCTTATCGCCCTGGTATTCGGCGGCCAGTTCCTCGAAGGCGAATTCGCCGTCGCCGCAGACCTCCCACAGGAAGCCAACATCGATTTCCTCGGCGGCCTGCTCGGCGCGCTGCATCAGTTCGGCCGGATTCGGCGAGGCAAAGCGCAGCAGCACATTGGCGCTCTTGACCTTGCTGCGCTTGCCGGTCGGCAGCTCGATCTGGAGCGAGGTATTGTTGTCGGCGAGGATGCTGCCGGCCTTGAAAGCGCCGTCCTCTTCAAACAGGACATTCATGGGGAGGTGCTGCGGATTTGCGGATCGGCATTATACCCCGCGCCCCGGAGCCGCCCGGTCAGCCCAGGCGGGCGAAATCAATGACGGCGTCGAGGTACTCGTGCCAGCGCGAGAAGGTGTGGTTGCCGCCGGGCAGCACGGTTTGTTTCGACTGCGCGTATTTCTCCGCCGCCTGCCGGTAATCAAGGATTTCGTCACCCTCTTCGGCGAGCAGCCAGTAGGCATCGCTACGCCCGGACTTGGGGACTTCATAGGCGCGCATTTCGGCAATGTGCGCTGGCGTGAAGTCGAAAGCCTCGCCCGTGTAGAGGTTCTTTTGCGGGCCGAGATAACGTTCGAGCGAGACATGCGCGAGCACGGCCGGATTCACGAGTACCGCCCCGCGCACAAGTTCGGGATGCTGTTCGCACAGCCACGTGGCGTAATAGCCGCCGAGGGATGAGCCGACCACGGTGGTATCTGGTACCAGCAGCGATTCGGCCAGTGCAATCGCTGCCCTCGGCGAGACCGGCAGTTGCGGGCAGACGAAGCTGTCGCCCAGCCCGCGTTGGCGCATTCGGTCATGCAGGTCCTGCGCCTTGCGCGAGGCCGGGCCGGACAGGAAGCCGTGCAGATAGAGCAGCCGTCCCATCAGTGCGCGGTCCAGTCGACGATGCCCCAGTACCAGGTGCCCAGCACGACGAAACCGAAGGCGATGCGATACCAAGCAAAGGGCGTGAAGTCATGGTTGCTGATGAAGCGCAGCAGCCAGCGCACGCACAGGAAAGCGGAGACGAAAGAGGATATGATGCCGACCGTCCACATGCCAATGTCATCCATGCTCAGCAGGTGGCGTTCCTTGTAGAGCTGGTAGAAGGTGGCGAGGCCCAGCGTCGGGATGGCGAGAAAGAAGGAGAACTCGGTCGCCGCCTTGCGCGAGAGGCCGAACAGCAGGCCGCCGATGATGGTGGCGCCGGAGCGCGAGGTGCCGGGTATCAGCGCCACGGCCTGCGCCAGGCCGAGCTTGACGGCGTCGAGCAGGCTCAGGTCCTCGATGTTCTCGACGCGGATGGTGTGCTCGCGCTTTTCCGCCCAGAGGATGATCAGGCCGCCTATGATGAAGGCAAGCGCAACCGGTACCGGGGCAAACAGGTTGGCCTTGATGGCCTTGCCGAAGATCAGGCCGAGGATGGCGAGCGGCAGGAAGGCAACCGCAATATTGATAGCGAACTTTTGCGCACTCGCATCGTTGAAGATTCCGCCACAAAGATGCGCGATGCGCTGGCGATATTCCCACACGACGGCGAGAATCGCACCAAACTGTATGACGATTTCAAACAGCTTGCCCCGGTCGTCGTTAAAATTGAGGAGATCTCCGGCAAGAATCAGATGGCCGGTGCTGGAAATCGGCAGGAATTCGGTGAGCCCTTCGACGATACCGAGGATGAGGGCTTGCAGCAGGGGGTAGTAGTCCATGGATACTAATCAAGAACGAGGCCGGGCAATCGGCGCCGCAGTTTAGCATGCTGAAAAAAATCGCCATTGCGGACCTGCGTGTCGGCATGTACATCCACGAGCTTTGTGGTGGCTGGATGGATCATCCCTTCTGGCGCAGCAAGTTCGCCGTCAAGGACGTGCAGGATCTCGCCAAGGTGCGCGAGAGCGGCGTGGCCGAACTGTGGATAGATACGGGCAAGGGCGCCGATGTGCCTGCGGCGGTGCGCATCGAGACGGAGTCTGTCGTTGCCGACGAGGTCGACCAGATGCTGGCCGCGGCGGAGTCGGTGCTTGCACCGCTGGCACAGCAGGTCGAGTTTGATCAGGAGGTCAAGCGCGCCGCCAAGATCTGCAACAAGGCCAAGGATGCCGTCGTTTCCATGTTCCAGGAAGTGCGCATGGGCAAGGCCATCGATGCGGATGCGGCGGGCGAGCTGGTCGATGAAATCTCCTCATCCGTGATGCGAAACCCGGGCGCGCTGATCAGCCTCGCCCGCATCAAGACCGCGGACGACTACACCTACATGCATTCGGTCGCCGTGTGTGCCCTGATGGTTTCCCTGGCGCGCCAGCTCGGGCAGGATGAGACGTCCACGCGCGAGCTCGGCCTGGCCGGTTTGCTGCACGATCTGGGCAAGGCCCTGATGCCGCCGGAAGTGCTCAACAAGCCGGGCAAGCTGACCGATGACGAGTTCGCCATCATGCGCAC
>JAIEOJ010000318.1 GCA_019750575.1 Rhodocyclaceae bacterium
ATGCGGCACGCCCCATGGTCACCGACGATGCACGCATCGTTGACGACAAGTCCTGCCAGCTCGAAACCTGGCTCAAGGCCAATCGCGGCAGCGATGAATACTGGGCTCTGCCTTCCTGCAACTTCAGCGGCAATTTCGAGCTTGCCGTCGGCAGCGCCGTGACGCGCCAGAACGGCAGCGGCGAAACCTCCGACCTGCTCGTGCAGGGCAAGACCCTGTTCAGGACACTGGAACCGAACGGCTGGGCCTGGGGCCTGGTCGGCGGTGCGGCCAGTCACCCCGATGTGAGCCGGAAAATGCTCGGTGATGTGTATGCCTATGTGCCGGCCACCTTCTCCTTCCGTGACGACCGCGTGCTCCTGCATACCAACCTCGGCTGGATCAGGGACAGGCTGGGGAATCGCCATGCCATGACCTGGGGCGTGGGCAGCGAAATCGAGATGACGCCGCACACCTGGCTGATCGCCGAGAGTTATGGCGAGAACCAGGGCCGGCCCTTCTACCAGCTCGGCCTGCGGCACTGGCTCGTATACAACCGCGTGCAGATCGACGCCACCTACGGCAATCGCAGCAATGGTGGCGAGAACTGGTTCTCCATCGGCCTGCGCCTGCTCTCGCCGCGTTTTCTTCCCTGATAAGGCGCGGCGAGTCAGGCTAGAATCGAGACATCCCGTTTCGGCCCGGCCTCCCGTGAGCACACTCCCCAGCACACTCCGCGTTCATCAATACATCGGTCTGCAGCCCGGCCCGCGCCTGCTTGTCCTTGGTGCCGTGCATGGCAACGAGATCTGCGGCACCCGCGCCATCGAACGCCTGCTCGCCGAGCTCGACAGCGGCGCGCTGTGCCTTGCACGCGGCACCCTGACCCTGGTGCCGGTCACCAATCCGCTCGCCTATCAGCGCAAGCAAAGACAGGGTGACCGCAACCTGAATCGCAACCTCGGCCCCAAGACCGCGCCCGCCGATTTCGAGGACCACATTGCGAATGCGCTCTGCCCGCTGCTGGATGCGCACGAAGTGCTGCTCGACCTGCACTCCTTCCATACCGGCGGACAGCCCTTCGCAATGCTCGGGCCGCGCGACAACACGGGTGTGCTGGAGCCGTTTGCGCATGCAGCGGCGGAGGCAAAACTGGCCGCGCATCTCGGCGTGACCCGCGTGGTCGAAGGCTGGCTGGATACCTATGCGCTGGGCGTGGAACGCCGCCGCGCACGCCATCCCGACGCCAGCCCGCTGCTGCTGGATGCCGCCTACGGCGTGGGCACGACCGAATACATGCGCTCACGCGGCGGCTACGGCGTCACCCTGGAATGCGGCCAGCATGACGATCCGGTCGCGCCCGAGGTGGCCTATCGCGCCATCCGCCAGACACTCGCCCTGCTGCAACTCGTCGATGCGCCGCTGGAGGCACCGCCTGCCGGCTTCGAGGTATTGCGCCTGCAGGATGTGATCGACCTCGAACACAGTGGTGACACCTTCGTGCGCGAATGGCAGAGCTTTGATCCGCTCAAGGCCGGTGAACTGATCGGCCATCGCCACGACGGCAGCGAGGTCAGGGCCGAGCATGACGGCTTCATCGTGTTCCCGAACCCGCGCGCCCTGCCCGGCAACGAGTGGTTCTACTTCGCGCGCCGCAGCACGCGTACCCTGCTCTAGCCGCAGCGCCCTCTTGAAATACGCACAACGCCCCTGATCTGCGAAGCTGAACACACAAACGCCGCAGCCCGTTTTGCGGCACGCAGGACATGATTCCCTTTTCGGTTCTCGACCTCTCGCCCATTCCTGTCGGCACCACGGCCGCCACTTCGCTGCACAACACGCTGGCCTATGCCCGGCATGCGGAAGCGCTCGGCTATCGCCGCTTCTGGCTGGCCGAGCATCACAACATGAGCGGCATCGCCAGCGCGGCCACTGCGGTCGTGATCGCGCATGTGGCCGCGGGCACCCAAACCATACGCGTCGGTTCGGGCGGCATCATGCTGCCGAATCATTCACCGCTGGTGATTGCGGAGCAGTTCGGCACGCTCGCCGCCCTCCATCCGGGCCGCATCGACCTGGGCCTCGGTCGCGCGCCCGGCAGTGACCAGGTCACGATGCGCGCCCTACGCCGTGATCCCTTGAGCGCGGAACGCTTTCCCCAGGACGTACAGGAGCTGCAACGCTATTTCGCCGATGCCGACCCGCATGCAGCCATACGCGCCATTCCCGGTGCGGGCCTCGATGTGCCGCTGTGGCTGCTTGGTTCCAGCACCTTCGGCGCGCAACTCGCCGCCATGCTGGGCCTGCCCTTCGCTTTTGCCGCGCACTTTGCGCCGGCGCAGCTGCAGCATGCACTGACGCTCTATCGCAGCAACTTCAAGCCCTCGGCTCAGCTCGACAAGCCGTATTGCATGGTCGCGGTGAATGTCTTTGCCGCCGCGACGGAGGAAGAGGCGCGTTACCAGTTCACCTCGCACCAGCAGGCTTTCGCCAATCTGGTACGCGGCACCCCGGGCGAGATTCCGCTGCCGATTGAAGACATCGACAGCTACTGGACGCCGAGCGAACGCCTGCACGCCGAATCCATGCTGCGCTACTCGGCTGTCGGCACACCGGCCAGCGTAGCCGAACAGCTTGCCGTCTTCATGGCAGAAACTGGCATGGATGAGCTGATGGTAACCGGTCTGTTTGCCGATCATGGCGCCCGCCTGACATCGCTGGCGCTGACGGCAGAGATACGCGAGCGCCTCGCCGCGCGCTGAAGCTCATGCGAGCGGGCGGAAACGCACCGTGCCGTCTTCCAGCCGGCCGTGGAACATCTCGCGCGGACGCACCCAGAAGCCGCGCGCCTTCGGCCACAGCTGCTCGTAGACCACCAGCCACTCCTCGGTTTCCGAATGCCGCGCCTCGCCCAGCACGCGGTAGAGGCCGCCCTTGTAATGCTCATGCGTGGCAATGCGGCGCGCATCCGCTTCCGTCATGTGATCGTCGGCCGTGCTCATCAGGTTTTCCATATAAAACTTTCTTGTATGCAGTCTGAATGGTGTTGCAATTTCTGCGGGTGGGACTAGAAAAGAGTTATGAGGGATCCATCAGGAAGGCAACGCAGAGTGCCCGTGGACACAAGGAGACTGCCATGATGAACCGCAGACTTTATTTCATGCTGCCCAATGTTGCCAGCGCCGAGAAAACGGCCAAGGACCTCACTCAGGCGGGCATCGAGGACAAGCGCATCCATTTCATGGCCAGACCGGGGACTCACCTCGGCACCCTGGACGAAGCCGGCTACCGCATACGCAGCGACCTGTTGCGCGGGATCGAAGTCGGCATGATTTCCGGCGGCCTGTTCGGGCTGATGATAGGCATCGTCCTGTATGCACTGCGGCCGGCCGGCATTGTGCTTGAACCGCTGGCGATACTGGCCATCGCGCTGTTCTTCGCGCTCTTCGGCGCCTGGTCCAGCAACATGATGGGCGTGGCCCTGCCCAATGTCCAGCTCTCGCAGTTCGAGGAAGAAATCGATCTGGGCAAGGTGCTGCTGATCGTCGATGTACCGCGCAACCGTGTCGCCGAGGTGCATGCCCTGATGGGCAGGACGCACCCCGAGGCCAATGCGCGTGGCATCGAGCCCGCCCATCCGGCCTTTTCCTGAACGACCGGACTGAGCGCGCATGCAAGACGAAATCGGCAGGGCGGGCGCCCGTCGTGGCGCCCGTCCTGCCGCTGTCCGGCATCACGCCACGCCCGGCCAGCGCAGTTCGCGCCAGTCAGTCCGCCATGCCCTGCTCGCGCAGCAGGCGGGCACATTCGTCGAGCAGATCGAAGACCGTATCCGAACGATAGTTGGGGTCCAGCGCTTCCATCATTTCATGCGCGGTGTACAAGCCGGCCTCGCGTGACAGCGTGGCGGCAATCTGGCGCGCCATGCGGTCACTCAGATCGGACAGTTGCCGCCGCTCGGTCTGCCCCAGCTGCATCTTCGAGCGCGACAGCCAGAGACCGGCCAGGGTTGCGCCCTGGGCCTCGGTCATCCATTGCGCATGCTCGTAGTAGGCCGCAAGCCGTTCCGCCACCAGGGCAAACAGCAGGGACTGGCGCGTGTCGAAATCCAGCAGCGGCCCTGCCGTCATGCGCACAGGCCAGCCCACTTACATGCCGGCATACTGCGGGCCGCTGCCCCCCTCCGGAAGGGTCCATACGATGTTCTGCAGCGGATCCTTGATGTCGCAGGTCTTGCAATGCACACAGTTCTGGGCGTTGATCTGCAGCGCCGGCGCCGTGTCACGATTCACGATTTCATAGACGCCCGCCGGGCAGTAATACTGCTCCGGCGCATCGTAGTTCTTCAGATTGTGGCTGATGGCCAGGGGCGGCGCGGTCAGCTTGAGATGCACCGGCTGGCTGTCGTCGTGTTGCAGATTGGCGAGTGCCAGCGAACTCAGCCGGTCAAAGGTGAGCTTGCCGTCAAACCTGATCGGCTGCGGTGCCGGCGTAGTGGCGGCAGGCCTCAGGGTTTCGTGATCCGCCTTGCGATGCCGCAGGGTCCAAGGCAGCTTGATGCCGAACGTGCCCAGCCACATCTCGAAACCACCAAGCAGCATGGCGCCGTACTCGCCCCAGCGGCTGAGATAGGGCTTCACATTGCGCACCAGCTCAAGCTCCTGCCAGATCCAGCTCTTCTTCACGCCCTCGACATACTCGATCAAGCCGTCGTTGGCGCGGCCCGCAGCGATGGCGGCAAATGCAGCCTCGGCTGCGAGCATGCCGGACTTGAGCGCTGTATGGCTGCCCTTGATGCGCGGCACATTGAGGAAACCGGCCGTGCAACCGATCAGCGCGCCGCCCGGGAAAATCAGTTCAGGCAAGGCCTGCAGGCCGCCGGCATTGATGGCGCGTGCGCCGTAGCCGATGCGCTCGCCGCCTTCAAGCAGCGGTGCAATCGTCGGATGCGTCTTGAAGCGCTGCATCTCCTCGAAGGGCGAGAGGCGCGGATTGCTGTAGTCGAGGTGGGTGACGAAACCGATGGAAACCAGGTTCTGCCCGTAGTGGTAGAGGAAGGACCCGCCGCCGGTCTTCGCATCCAGCGGCCAGCCCAGGCTGTGCTGCACATGACCGGGCTTGTGCTTCTCGGGCGCGATGCGCCACACCTCCTTGATCCCCAGCGCATACTTGCTGGGTCCGCTGTGTGCGCGCAGATCGAAACGTTGTTCCAGCTGACGCGTCAGCGAGCCGCGCGCGCCTTCTGCCACCAGCGTATAGGCAGCATGGATTTCCATGCCCGGCACGTGGCGGTCGGTCGGATTACCGTCGCGGTCCAGGCCCATCTCGCCGGTGCGGATGCCGATCATGGCGCCGGAATCGTCATACACGGGCGCGGCGGCAGAGAAGCCGGCGTAGATTTCCACGCCCAGCGCCTCGGCCTGGCTGCCCAGCCAGCGGCACAGCTCGCCGAGGCTGCCGACATACATGCCGTCGTTGTGCATCAGCGACGGCAGCAGGAAGTTCGGCAGCTTGAAGCCGCCCGTCGGCGACAGCAGCCAGACTTCGTCGCCGGTCACTGCGGTCTTCAGCGGCGCGCCTTTGGCCTGCCAGTCGGGAAAGAGTTCGGCCAGCGCCTTGGGGTCAATCACCGCACCCGAAAGAATGTGCGAACCGACTTCGGCCCCCTTCTCGAGGATGCACACGGAAATTTCGTGACCGGCTTCCTGCGCCAGCTGCTTGAGACGGATCGCCGCGCCCAGCCCGGCAGGACCGGCACCGACGATCAGGACGTCGTATTGCATGATGTCGTCAGACATGACGTGCTTTCTTTTTTCTAGGGAATCAGGGGGAGTTCGATGTCAGCGGTGCTGGCAGAGGCAACACCTGCGCGGATATGCGCCATCAGGCTGCGGATACCGCTGGTCAGGTACTTGTTCTTCTGCTGCACCATGTAGAACTGACGCTGCAATTGTAATTCGGGCAGGCGTATCGGCACCAGACTGCCGCGCCGGAAAGCATCGCGCAGCGCCAGACGCGAAATGCAGCTCAAGCCCAGACCCGCCTCTACCGCACGCTTGATCGCCTCGGTATGCTCCAGCTCCAGACGCACCTTGAGCTCGCTGCGCCGCGCCCCCAGCGCACGTTCGAAGGTGGAGCGCGTACCCGAGCCGGCCTCGCGCAGGATCCAGTTTTCCTTGAGCACCTGTTCCAGCGTGACACTTCTTTTCTTCGTGAGCGGATGGCCGGGCGCGGCAAACACCACCAGCTCGTCTTCCAGCCAAGGCGTGGTCACCACATCCGGGTGGCTCATGTCGCCCTCGATCAGACCCAGATCAAGTTCGTAGTGCGCCACCTGCTGGATAATCGTGGCGGAGTTGTGCACCACCAGTTGCACGCGGCTGGACGGATGCTGCTGCAGGAAGTCCGCCACCAGCAGGGTCGCGAGATAATTGCCGATGGTCAGGCTGGCGCCGAGACGCAGATTGCCTATGCTCTGATCAGTGCCCAGCTCGGCTTCGAGCTCGTGCGCGCGGGCCAGCAATTCCAGCGCGCGCGGCAGCAGCCAGTGGCCGGTGTCGTTGAGCAGCAGCTTCTTGCCGACGCGGTCGAACAGGGTCTGCTCGTAGGCCCGCTCCAGCTCGCCCAGCGCCGTGCTCGCCGCCGACTGCGACAGCGACAGCTGCTCGGCGGCACGCGAGACCGAACCCGCATTGGCGACGGCGACGAAGATTTCGAGTTGGCGCAAGGTAAACTTCATTTAAAACAAGGCCTAATCCGCTTGGTTATTCAAAAAACAGATAATAAATATATAAACAATCCATTTTACAGATATTTTGACTTTCTCTAGAATGCCGGACAAGTCAGGGAGCAAGGCAAAAGCCGAGACAGGACTTAAAGTTAGATCAAGGTCCAGGGGCATGCGCGGCGCAGAGGGATGCGCAATGTACGGCATGCCGCTTCGCTCCGAACGCAAGGCATCAAAAAGATCACATTAAAAGGTCACTCAATGAAAGTTCTGGTCGCCCTCAAGCGGGTGGTTGATTACAACGTGCGCGTGCGCCCGAATGCCGCTGGCACCGGCGTCGAAACCGCCGGTGTGAAGATGAGCGTGAATCCCTTCGATGAAAACGCCATCGAGGAAGCACTGCGCCTCAAGGAAGCCGGCAAGGCCAGCGAGATCGTCGCCGTGTCCTTCGGCAACGCCGGCGCCCAGGAAGGCCTGCGCCATGCGCTGGCCATGGGCGTGGATCGCGTGATCCACGGTGAAGTCGCCAATGAACTCGACTCGCTCGCCGTCGCCAAGCTGCTCAAGGCCGTGATTGCCACCGAGCAGCCGCAATTGGTGATACTCGGCAAGCAGGCCATCGACGACGACGCCGGCCAGACCGCGCAAATGCTCGCCGCCCTGCTCGACTGGCCACAGGCTGTGGCAGTCTCGAAGCTCACGGTTGAAGGCAATGCCATCAGCGTGGTGCGTGAAATCGACGGCGGCACCGAAACCCTGAACATGGATCTGCCGGCCGTGATCTCCACTGACCTGCGCCTCAACGATCCGCGTTTCGTCAAGCTGCCGAACCTGATGATGGCGAAGAAGAAGCCGATCGGCAGCATCGACCTGTCCGCTGTCGATGCGACGGTCAGCGTGGTCGTCAAGCAGGTCGCCGAACCGCCACCGCGCGCCGCCGGCATCAAGGTCGGCAGCGTTGCCGAGCTGGTCGAGAAACTCAAGAACGAAGCGGGAGTCCTGTAATGAGCGCCGTTCTCCTGATTGCCGAATTCGACAACAACGGTCTCAAGACCGCCACCCGCCAGGCCGCAAGCGCCGCGCAAAGCTGGCAGCTGCCGGTTGACGTGCTGGTGCTGGGCAGCGCCAATGCCGCCGTGCTGGAACAGACGCAGAAGCTCGCTGGCGTGCGCCGCGTGCTGCACGCCAACGCCGAGCACCTGAATCATCCGCGCGCCGAAGACGCCGCCCGCCTGCTGCAATCGCTGGCCGGCGACTACAGCGCCGTGCTGGCGCCGCACAGCAGCCAGGCCAAGAACATCCTGCCGCGCTTCGCCGCGCTGCAGGACGTCGGCATGGTCAGCGAGGCACTCGAAATCAATGCCCCGCACAGCTATGTGCGTCCGATCTACGCCGGTAACCTGCTCGCCACGGTGGACAACAAGCCCGGCCTGCAGGTGCTGACCGTGCGCGCCTCCCGCTGGAAGGCGGTCGAGCTCGACGGCAATGCCGAATGCGTGACGGTCGCCGCGCCCGCTGCCGACAGTCGCGTGCGCTTTGTCTCCGTCGATCACGCCGGCGGCGAACGTCCGGAACTGTCGTCGGCCCGCGTCGTCGTGTCCGGCGGCCGTTCGCTGGGCAGCGCCGAGAAGTTCGAGGCCGTACTGGGCCCGCTCGCCACGCAGCTGGGCGCCGCCCTCGGTGCCACCCGCGCCGCGGTCGATGCCGGCTATGCGCCGAACGAACTGCAGGTCGGCCAGACCGGCACCATCGTCGCGCCCGAGCTCTACATCGCCATGGGCGTGTCCGGTGCGATCCAGCATCTGGCCGGCATCAAGGACAGCCGCGTGATCGTCGCCGTCAACAACGATCCGGACGCCATGATTTTCCAAGTTGCCGACTACGGTCTGGTGGCTGACCTGTTCGATGTCGCGCCGGCACTCACCGCAGCATTGCAGACGAAATAAACTTCACCCGCACCACGCCACGCTCCCATGCCGGGAGCGGGCAAAGACAAAGGTATTAGCATGAGCAAGTTCGCCACTGAAAAGGTTCTCAGCGTTCACCACTGGAACGACACCCTGTTCTCGATCAAGACCACCCGCGACCCGGGCCTGCGTTTCGAGAACGGCCAGTTCGTCATGATCGGCCTGCAGGTCAACGACAAGCCGCTGGTGCGCGCCTACTCGATCGCCAGCCCGAACTACGAAGAGCATCTCGAGTTCTTCAGCATCAAGGTACAGAACGGCCCGCTGACCTCGCGCCTGCAGCACATCAAGGTCGGCGACGACCTGCTGGTGAGCCGCAAGCCGACCGGCACCCTGGTGCTGGACGACCTGAAGCCCGGCAAGAACCTGTATCTGCTGTCCACCGGCACCGGCCTCGCGCCCTTCATCAGCCTGGTGCAGGATCCGGCCACCTACGAGAAGTTCGAGAAGGTCATCCTGACCCACGGCGTACGCAATGTGTCCGAACTGGCCTATGCCGACTTCTTCGAACAGCTGAAGGAACACGAATTCCTCGGCGACATGGTCAAGAACCAGCTGATCTACTACCCTACCGTCACGCGCGAACCCTTCCGCAACTCGGGCCGCCTGACCGACCTGATCGAAAGCGGCAAGCTGTTCGAGGATATCGGCCTGCCCCCGCTGGACCCGGCCGTCGACCGCGCCATGATCTGCGGCAGCCCGGCCATGCTGGAAGACCTGTCGAAGATGCTGGATGCACGCGGCTTCGTCATCTCCCCGCATATCGGCACCCCGGGTGACTACGTGATCGAACGCGCCTTCGCGGAAAAATAAGCCGCCGCGCTGCCATCAAAAAGCCCGCCACCGGTTCCCGGTGGCGGGCTTTTTTACGTGCGGCGGTCAGCGTACGTCGAACTTGAAGTCGCCGGCCAGCTCTCCCTCCACAAACACTTGCAGATGACGGGGCCCGGCCGGCTCGTGCGGGCCGACTGACCATTCGCCATAGACCTTGCCATCAATCGGCGCCAGTTCGCGCTGGCTGACCTGGCTGCGCCGTTCGAAAGGAATCGTGATGCCAGCAGCGCTCGATGCGGCCTGCGAATTGGACGGCAACAGATATTC
>JAIEOJ010000014.1 GCA_019750575.1 Rhodocyclaceae bacterium
ATCTTGCCGTCGCCGATCTTGCCGGTGCGGGCCGCCTTGACGATGGCCTCGATGGCGGGCTCGACGGCTTCGTCGGCCAGCACGATCTCGATCTTCAGCTTGGGCAGAAAATCGACCACGTACTCGGCGCCGCGATAGAGCTCGGTATGGCCCTTCTGGCGGCCGAAGCCCTTGACCTCGGTCACCGTCATGCCGGTCACACCGACGTCATGCAGGGCCTCACGCACCTCGTCGAGCTTGAACGGCTTGATGATGGCTTCGATTTTCTTCATTGATTCGCTCCCTTGGGTTGCAGCACTCGTTTCAGTACTCGTCCTGATATCCCGATGTTATCGGATAGCGCCAGTCCTTGCCAAATCCGCGTTGCGAAATGCGGATGCCGATGGCGGCCTGGCGGCGCTTGTATTCATTGCGCTTGAGGAGGGTGACGGTACGCCGCACGTCGGCCTCGCTGTAGCCGCGGGCAATGATCTCGCGCGGCGACTCGTTGTGCTCCATGTAGGCCTCGATGATGGCATCGAGAATCTCGTAGGGCGGCAGGCTGTCCTGGTCGGTCTGGCCGGGCTTCAGTTCGGCCGAAGGCGGGCGCACGATGATGTTCTCCGGGATCGGCGGCTCCCTGCCCTCTGCCACGGCCACCTCATTGCGATAGCGTGACAGGCGGTAGACGAAGGTCTTCATCACGTCCTTGATCACCGCATAGCCGCCGGCCATGTCGCCGTAGAGCGTGGCATAGCCGACGGCCGTCTCGCTCTTGTTGCTGGTGGTCAGCACGATCGAACCGGTGCGGTTCGACAGCGCCATCAGGATCATGCCGCGCGCGCGCGCCTGCACGTTCTCGTCGGTGGTGTCCCACTGCGACCGGGGCAGGTCGGCAAACAGCGGCGCCAGCGTGGCCGCATAAGTGTCCATGACCGGCGCAATGGCGATCTCGTCATAGCGCACGCCGAGGATGCGGATCATCTCGCGCGAGTCGTCGAGGCTCATCTGCGCGGTATAGGGCGAGGGCATCATCACCGCGCGCACCTTGTCCGCCCCCAGTGCATCGACCGCGATGCACAGCGTCAGGGCCGAATCGATCCCGCCCGACAGGCCCAGCAATGCGCTGGGAAAACCGTTCTTGGTCACATAGTCGCGCACGCCGAGCACGAGGGCGGCATACGCCGCCGCTTCCTCGTTCTGCGCTGCGGCAAGCGGTCCCGGACGCAGCCTGCCATCAGCGTAGTCCAGCAGCGCGACCTGCTCGACGAAGGCCGGCAACTGGCACACCAGTTTGCCGTCGGCATCCAGGGCAAAGGAGGCGCCGTCAAAGACCAGCTCGTCCTGACCGCCGACCATGTTGGCGTACACAACCGGAATCTTCATGTTGGCAACGCGCTCGGACAGCACGCTACGGCGCAGATGCTGCTTGCCGACATGGAAGGGCGAGGCATTGAGGACCAGCAGCACCTCGGCGCCGGCGCCGGCGGCCTGCTCGGCCGCACCGGTTTCCCAGACATCGGCGCAGATATTGATACCGCAGCGCACCCCCTTGATCTCGACCAGACAGGCTTCGCTGCCGGCGCTGAAATAGCGCTCCTCGTCGAAGACCTCGTAGTTAGGCAGGTGATGCTTGCGATAGGTCGCCGCCACCCTGCCGCCGGTGAGCAGCGAAGCGGCGTTGTAGCAGTCATTACCGACATGCTCGGGGTGACCGACGATGATGGGCAGGTCCGGTGCCTCGGCCGCCAGTTGCAGCAGGGCGGCGCTGGCGGCACGGTAGAAGTCGGCGCGCAGCAGCAGGTCCTCGGGGGGGTAGCCGCACAGGGCCAGCTCCGGCGTCAGCAGCACGTCGGCGCCCTGCTGTTTTGCTTCTCGGGCGGCCGCCGCGATGCGGCGCGCATTGCCGGCGAGATCGCCCACGGTGCAATTGATCTGGGCGATGGCGATTTTCAGTGAATTCATAGCCGAAACTATACAACAGGGGCTATGCTCGCCCCTGATATGCGCACCGTCCTGCTTGAGAGTTATCACGATATTGCCGCCGCCGACTGGGACCGTCTGGCCGCCAGCACCGGCAGCAGCCAGCCCTTCCTGCGCCACGCCTTCCTTGCCGGCCTTGAAAGCAGCGGCTGCGCCACCGCACGCAGCGGCTGGAAGCCGCAGCTGCTGACCCTGCACGACGGGGACAAGCTCGTGGCCGCCACGCCCATGTATGCGAAAACGCACTCCATGGGCGAATTCGTCTTCGACTGGAGCTGGGCCGACGCCTATGCGCGCCATCAGTTGCCCTACTACCCCAAGCTGACCGTGGGCGTGCCCTTCTCGCCGATCCAGGGGCCGCGGCTGCTGGCAAGCGATGCGTCCGCGCGTTCTGCCCTGCTTGATGCCATGCTGGCGCATGCGCAGACAAACGGCTTTTCCTCGCTGCACCTTCTTTTCCCCACGCCGGATGAATTGCCGCTGCTGGAGGACAAAGGCCTGCTGCTACGCCGGGGCGTGCAGTTCCACTGGCAGAACCCGGGCTATCGCGATTTCGCGGACTTCCTGTCCTCGCTCGCCGGCAGCAAGCGCAAAAAGATACGCCAGGAACAACGGCGCGTGCAGGAAGCCGGAATTCGTTTCGAGCTGCTGAGCGGTAGCGACATCACGCCCGAACATATGCAGTTTGCCTACGCCTGCTACGCCAGCACCTACCATGTGCGCGGCCGCCATCCCTACCTGACGGCCGACTTCTTCCGGCACCTGAGGACACAGCTGGCCGACAACCTCCTGCTCGTCATTGCCCTGCGCGACGACGAACCCCTTGCCATGGCGCTCAACCTCTACAACCATGACACCCTCTGGGGCCGCTACTGGGGTTGCCTGGAAAACATTCCCTGCCTGCATTTCGACACCTGCTACTACCAGGCCATCGCCTTCTGCATCGAGCGCGGCATCCGCCTGTTCGAAGGCGGCGCGCAGGGCGAGCACAAGCTCGCACGCGGCTTCATGCCGGTCACCACCTGGTCGGCCCACTGGGTGGCGCATCCGGAATTCCGCGCCGCCATCTCGCACTTCCTGCAGCGCGAATCGCAGGGTATCGCCGAGTATCTGGACGAACTGGAGCAGCACGCGCCGTTCAAGTAAAAGCCCACACCCCAGACCTCTCCCCGAGGGAGAGGGTGACTCAAGTTCGCGGCTAGGCCGCTCCCCAATAAGGGATGCTCCGCAATACGTCGGCGCGGATGTTCGCTCCGCGAACGGACCGCTTTTAGCTCCAGCATAACGCCCGCTACGCAGGCATTAGCCTGCACTGAAACTTCGTTTTGCTTGGGTAGGCCCGGCGCAAAAGCTGCGTGCATTTCCCATCTGAACAAATAAAAAAGCCCGCTCTCGAGCGGGCTTTTCCTGAAGCGGAAACGCTTACTTGTTTTCTGCCTCATAACGGGCCAGGCCGTCCATGATTTCCTTGTGCGCGGCGGCCTTGTCGCCCCAGCCGTTCACCTTGACGAACTTGCCCTTCTCCAGATCCTTGTAGTGCTCGAAGAAGTGCGAGATGCGGTTGCGTTCGGTTTCGGTCAGGTCGTCCAGGGTCTGGATGGCCTTGTCGCAGGGCGAGATCTTTTCATGGGGCACGGCCACCAGCTTGGCGTCGTCGCCGGCTTCGTCGGTCATGCTCAGCACGCCGAGGGCGCGGCAGCGCACCACCACGCCGGGCGGCAGCACATAGCTGGTCAGCACCAGCACGTCGACGGGGTCACCGTCGCCGGCCAGGGTCTGCGGAATGTAGCCGTAGTTGCAGGGGTAGTGCATCGCCGTAGTCATGAAACGGTCGACGAAGATCGCGCCGCTTTCCTTGTCCACTTCATACTTGACCGGATCCGAACGCATCGGAATTTCGACGATGACATTGAAGTCGTTCGGCAGATCCTTGCCGGCAGAGACGCGATTGAGGCCCACAAACAGCTCCTGATTGAGTTTTAGCAAAGGTCGCAATTATACCTCCCGGTCCGTGAGCACCGCATCGCAGGCGGGGAACTTCCCGCGCCTTCCGGGCCGACCATCAGCCGCCTGAATCGGCCCATGCATCAACGATATACCGATTTGCGTGCCTGCGCACCCGCCGGACTCAGGCGGCCGGCCGGGCTTCGAAGCCGATGTCGTCGACGAGCTCGGCCAGTTGCTGCGGCGAGGTCCGGGCCGGATCGTAATCAATCGTCGCGGTGCCCTGTGCCAGTGCCACCTCGACCTTCTCGACGCCGGCCTCGCGCTGCAGGGCATTGGTCACGCTCTTGACGCAGCCGCCGCAGGTCATGCCCTGGATGTTCAGAATGGTTGTTGCCATGGTGTTCTCCTTTTAAGTTCAGGGTTTCCAGCGCTTCAGCAGCAGCGAATTGCTGACCACCGATACCGAGCTGGCCGCCATCGCCGCGCCGGCGATGACCGGATTGAGCATGCCCAGCGCCGCCAGCGGAATGCCGAGCACGTTGTAGATGAAGGCGAAGAAGAGATTCTGTCTGATCTTCCTCAGTGTCGCGCGCGACAGCGAGATCGCCGCCGCAATGTCCATGAGGTCGTCACGCATCAGCGTGATGTCCGCCGCCTCCAGCGCCACATCGGAGCCCGCGCCCATGGCAAAGCTCACATCTGCAGCCGCCAGCGCCGGTGCATCGTTGATGCCATCACCGACCATGCCGACATGCCTGCCGCGGGCCCTGAGTTCGGCAATCGCGGCACTCTTTCTTTGCGGCAGCACCTCGGCCTCGAAGTGATGAATGCCCACGCGCTGCGCAATCGCCGCCGCCGTGCGCTGGTTGTCGCCGGTCAGCATCAGCACCTCGACGCGCATCTGCTGCAATTTGGCCACGGCGTCCGCCGTGGTGGCGCGCAAGGGATCGGCAATCGCCAGCAGGCCCATGAAACGCTGGTCGGCAAGCAGCCCGACCACCGTCTTGCCGGCGGACTGCAGCGGCGCCAGCAAGGCATCATCCAGCGCATGGCCCAGCTCGGCCAGTCCTGCCGGCGAGGCAAGCAGCACATGACGCTCGCCTACCCTGCCCTGCAAGCCCTTGCCGACGAGCACCTCGACATTCGTCGGCGCCTGCAGCGAAAGACCGGTGGCGCGCGCGACCACGGCCTGCGCCAGCGGATGCGTGGCCCCCTGCTCCAGGCTCGCGGCCAGCATGAGCAAGGTGTTTTCATCCACACCGTCGGCCGGCAGCACGTCCGTCACGCGCGGCGCGCCCTCGGTCAGGGTGCCGGTCTTATCCACCGCAAGCACATTGATCTTTTCGGCCAGCTCCAGCGCCGCCGCATTGCGGATCAGGATGCCCTGCTGTGCGCCCTTGCCGGTGCCGACCATGATAGCGGTCGGCGTGGCCAGACCGAGGGCACAGGGGCAGGCGATCACAAGCACGGCCACGGCATTGATCAGTGCCGGCGTGAATTCGCCCTGCCACCACCAGTTGCCGAACAGAGTGATCACGGCGATCACCATGACCACCGGCACAAACACTGCCGCCACCTGATCGGCAAGGCGCTGCACCGGCGCTTTGCTGCCCTGGGCCGCCTCGACCAGGCGGATGATGCCGGCCAGCAAGGTATGGCTGCCGACACCGGTGGCGCGGCAGATCAACTGCCCGTTGCCGTTCACCGTGGCCGCCAGCACGCGGTCGCCGCCCTGCTTGTGCACCGGCACACTCTCGCCGGTGAGCATGGATTCATTGACGCTGGAGTCACCTTCAAGCACCAGCCCGTCTACCGGTACGCTTTCACCGCCGCGCACGACAAAGACATCGTCGGGCAGCAGGCTATCCACGGCCACGGTTCTGTATTCGCCGTCGACAAGCACGGTCGCCGTCTGCGGCTGCAGGCGGATCAAGGCCTCGATGGCTTCGCTGGTTCTCACCTTGGCACGCGCCTCCATCAGCTTGCCGAGCAGCACCAGCGTGATCACGGTGGCCGAGGCTTCGAAGTACACATGTTCGTCCAGGCCGAACAGGAACACCACGCTGCTGAACAGCCAGGCCGCACCGGTGCCGATGGCGACCAGCACGTCCATGTTGCCGCCTCCGCCGCGCAGCGCATGCCAGGCGCCGACGTAGAAACGCCAGCCTATCCACAGCTGTACCGGCGTCGCCAGCGCGAACTGCAGCCAGCGCGGCAGTTCGGCATGATGATGGCCGTCACCCGTGAACATCCAGCCCATCTGCGCCAGCAGCGGCAGGGTCAGCAGTGCGGCCATGATGAACTGGCGGCGGTCGGCACGGTACTGCGCGAGCTTCTTCGCCTTTTCCTCCTCGCGCGTGGCACTGGTCGACACGCTGGCCTGGTAGCCGATCTTCTCGACACGCGCGATCAGTTCCTCGATCGTCACGCCACGGTAGTGCACCTGCGCCTTTTCGCTGGCGAAGTTCACCGCCGCCGTGACGCCCGGCAGCTTGTTCAGGCCTTTCTCGATGCGTGCGGCGCAGGCAGCGCAGGTCATGCCTTCGAGGGCAAGTTCGACGGTGTTTTCAGTAGGCTCGGGCGCATTCATGACGCTTCCTTTGTGCAATGCATGAGCGTAGTCTAGATTCCGTACCTAGGTACGGAATCAAGGAGTTTTTCAAGATGTCTGAAAGTTCAGCCAATAATGATGCGCTCACCATCGGCAAGCTGGCCGCAGCCGCCGGCGTCAATGTCGAAACCGTGCGCTATTATGAGCGGCGCGGCCTGATTGTCCAGCCCCTCAGCAGCGGCGGCTACCGTCGTTACGGGGCGGCCCACCTGGAGCGGCTGGCTTTCATTCGCCGCGCCCAGGGCATGGGGTTCAGCCTCGACGAAATCGCCGAGTTGATGCAGTTGAACGACATGACCGACCACCTGCAGGCCCGCAAGCTCGCCGAAGCCAAGATCGCCACGATCAGCCAACGCATTGCCCACCTGCAGCAGATGCAGCACGCGCTCCAGCATCTGGTCAAAACCTGTCAGCCGGGCCAGCCCTGCCCCATCATCGACATGGCGCTCGACGATACGCCGGCAATCAGCAGGCTATCCCCGCCCACAGCCTGCCACCCAGACTCGTCGCGTTGATCAGCCCCCAGACGCCGAAGGCGATCACCAGCAGGCCGCTGCCGAGGCGCACCCAGCGCGCCTGAACGATGCTGCGCAGGCGCTGCAGCAGCATGCCGGCGAGCAGCAGGTTGGGCAGGGTGCCAAGGCCGAAGGCCAGCATGGTCGCGGCGCCGCGTTCGACCGAGCCCGACAGCAGCGCGGCCGTCAGCACGCCATAGACCATGCCGCAGGGCAGCCAGCCCCACAGCAGACCGAGCGGATAGGCTTGCGCGACGCTGCGCGCCGGCAGGAAACGGCGCGTCAGCGGCTGAATGCGCTGCCACAACACCTGGCCGACGCGTTCGGTAAACGCGAGGCTTTGCGTGAAACCGGTGAGGTAGAGGCCGAGTGCAATCATCATCAGATTGGCAGCGATGTAGAGCGCCATCTGCACCGGCAGCAGGTCATTGAGGAGCAGGCCGAAACTGCCGACCGCACCGACCAGCGCGCCGGCGATCACATAGCTGCTGATGCGGCCGAAATTATAGGCAAGGTGCAGCGGAAAGACCGAGGCCCCCGGTGCGCGCACGGTCTGCGTGCTCAGCACGCTGACGATGCCGCCGCACATGCCGACGCAATGCACGCCGCCGAGCAGGCCGATGAGAAAGACGGCAATGAAGCCGGTATCAGGCAAGGAGCAACCTCACGGCACCGCGCGCGGCGGCACCTCAGATGACTTTGGAATAACGGACCCGTTCGCGTTCGACGCGCAGATAGCGGTCGAACACCATGGCGATCACGCGCACCAGCATGCGGCCGCGCGGGAGTACGGTAATCCAATCCGGCTCCAGCATCAACAGACCGGCCTTTTCCATCTCGGCCAGCGCTTCCAGTTCCGGCGCGAAGTAGGACTTGAAGTCGATCAGATGGGCGATCTCGATGGATTCGATGGACAGTTCGAAGTGGCACATCAGGGCCTGGATGATGGAGCGGCGCAACACGTCGTCCGCGGTCAGCTCAATGCCGCGCATGATGGGCAGCAGCCCCTGGTCGAGCAGATCGTAGTACTCGTCGAGTGTCCGCACGTTCTGGCTGTAGCTGGTGCCGACCTTGCCGATGGCGGAAATGCCGAAGGCCATGAGGTCGGCATCCGCATGCGTCGAATAGCCCTGGAAGTTGCGATGCAGCCTTCCCTGGCGCTGGGCCACGGCGAGCTCGTCCTCGGGCTTGGCGAAGTGATCCATGCCGATATACACATAGCCGGCCTCGGTGAGGCGGCGTATCGCCAGCTGCAGGATCTGCAGCTTGGTCTCGCCGGCGGGCAGCTCGGTCTCGTTGATCTGGCGCTGCGCCTTGACCAGGGCCGGCAGGTGCGCGTAGCTGTACAGGGAAATGCGATCCGGATGCAGCTCGAGCACGGTGTCGAGAGTGCGGTCAAAGCTGAACACGGTCTGCCGGGGCAGGCCGTAAATCAGGTCCATGCTGACCGACTTGAAGTGCTGGGCACGGGCCGCATTGATGACCAGCGCGGTCTCGCCCGAGGACTGGATGCGGTTCACCGCCTCCTGCACGCCGGTGTCGAAGTCCTGCACGCCCACGCTCATGCGGTTGAAACCGAGCTCGGCGAGCAAGGCCACGGTTTCTGCATCGACCTTGCGCGGGTCGATCTCGATGGAGTACTCGCCATTCGGCACCAGATGGAAATGCTGGCGTATGCACCCCATCAGTTCGCGCATTTCCTCGTGCGAAAGAAAGGTCGGCGTGCCGCCACCCAGATGCAGCTGAACGACCTCGTGAGTGCCCTCCAGCTCGGCCGCCTGCATGGCGATTTCACGACACAGGTACTTGATGTACTTGGCCGAGTGCGCGCGGTTTTTGGTGATGACCTTGTTGCAGGCGCAGTAGTAGCAAATCGTATTGCAGAAGGGGATATGTACGTATAATGACAGCGGCTTGGCAACACCGCCGATATTGCGGCGATGCAGCCAGGAAATGTAGGAGTCGGCAGTGTAGGCTTCGACGAAACGATCCGCCGTCGGATACGACGTATAGCGCGGACCGCTGACGTCGAATCGACGTAGCAACTGCGGATCGAAGATGCATTCCTGGAAGCCGTTCACGGTATGGCGGGATGGGGTATCTGGACGGTTCCAGAGTGCCGCAAGCCCGGGAGAGACGCATTGACACAGATCAAAGCCCAATCTGCTGACGAAAACGCAAGCTACGGCGCCCCTATCCTGCATACGCTGCGTACCGCCTGCTCGCAATGCAATCTGCGCGAACTGTGCCTGCCGCTGGGCCTCAGTGACACCGAGCTGACCCGCATCGATAACATGATCGGTACGCGTCGCCGCATCAAGCGCGGCGCGCATCTGTACAGCGCTGGCGAAACCTTCGCCGCCATCTACGCCATTCGTTCCGGCTTCTTCAAGACCGGCGTCATCACCGAGGACGGCCGCGACCAGGTCACCGGTTTCCAGATGGCCGGGGAAATCCTCGGCATGGACGGCATCAGCAATGAACTGCACACCTGCGATGCGGTTGCGCTCGAGGACAGCGAAGTCTGCACGATTCCATTCACCGAACTCGAACGCCTGTCGACCGAGATTCGCAGCCTGCAGCATCACATCCACAAGATCATGAGCCGCGAGATCGTGCGCGATCACGGCGTCATGATGCTGCTCGGTACCATGCGCGCCGAGGAACGCCTCGCGGCCTTCCTGCTCAATCTGTCGCAGCGCTTCGCCGCACGCGGCTATGCAGCCAACGAATTCCACCTGCGCATGACGCGCGAGGAAATCGGCTCCTATCTCGGGCTCAAGCTCGAAACCATCAGCCG
>JAIEOJ010000150.1 GCA_019750575.1 Rhodocyclaceae bacterium
GCGCTGGATGCCGTGCATGCGCTGACCGACGTCACCGGCTTCGGCCTGCTCGGGCATCTGCTCGAGATCTGTCGCGGTTCGGGTGTGTCGGCGCATATCGAGGCCGGTCGTCTGCCGCTGCTGCCGGCGGCGGTGGAGTTCGCCAAGCAGGGCATCGGCCCCGGCGCGATTGCGCGCAACCTCGCCAGCTTCGGCGATGACGTTGCTTTTGATGCAGAAGTGTCCGAGTGGCAGCAACGCATCATGGCCGACGCGCAGACCAGCGGCGGCCTGCTCGCGGCGGTAGCGCCGGAGAACGTCGATCAGGTGCTGGCGCTGTTCCATGCACAGGGCTTCGCTGCTGCCAGCGTGGTGGGTACCCTGCAGGCCGGCGCGCCGCGCGTGCATGTGACGGCCTGAGAGCCGCCTCTTTTTGTTCGTCACCACTGCTGCGCTGCGCCGCTCCCGTCGCCGGGATACAGGCCGGCAGCATAAGCTGCGTGATGAACAGTTAATTTGATTGGGAGCAGCCCGGTCCTGCGAGGCGCCGGCTGTTACGATGGCAGCAACATGCCGTACGTATTGTCTAGTGCAGCTCCGCGTTGAGCGCATCTACGACGACGGCCCAATCCGCATCTTCCAGCAGCGCGTCGCGCAGGAATGCAGATTGGGAAGCCGACCAGAAGCTGGCTTCGTGCAATAACACGTCGCTGTCCAGTGGGGTGTTTGCGTCGATGAATGCGCGGATTGAAGCCGCATCATCCGCGCAGCCCAGCTGGGAAAACAGGCTGCTCATGTCGATCGTGGCTCTGTCCATCGTGCGTCTCCTGTTTCTCGCATCATGTACTGATTTGACCCGGCCTGCAGTTAGATGTTCGGTATGCGGGAGGAGGCGAGGCAGGCCTGTCTCCGCTTGCCAAGCTTAATCATGAGACATGACGGTGCCGGCATGTTGGATGTCCTCTGATACTGGGAGTCTCTATGGTCAATTACGCTCAAGGCTGGCAAAACCTGCGTGCTGCGGTAAATACCCTGGCCGGTACTGGGGACCAGAAGCAGCGTCTGGAAAGCGCCATCATTCTCAACATGTCCGGGATCAAGCCGGCACCTGACCTGCCGCCGGAGATACGCGAGGACTTCATTGCCTTCATGCGTCAGATGTGCTCGCAGCGTACGCACGATTCCGAGGGCGCTGTCTGGGAAATGATCAGACAGATGGGCCGGCTAGAGCGACAGCAGGCTGTTATGCGCATCATCGACTTCTATGATGTGGTCAATCGTGCAATCGGATCCGGCGCAAAGGTCGCCACGGAATGCTTGAAATAAAAGCATGCGGACGTATTGCAGAATTCGGGGGGCTGAGCGCGCCTGAAACCATTCCATATGAACCCGTTCCGCAGTGGCGGATGGCATGCGCTCTTCGGGGAGGCATTGATGAATGACCGTCCCTTATGTTCCGAGGCTAATGCCTTGCCTCTTGCGCTCAGGCTTGGCATTGCCGACGCGATGTTTAGCAATGCCAGCGAAGGCGTTTGCATCATCGACGCCGAGCAGCGGATTATCGAGGTCAACCCGACGTTGTGTGCCCTGAGCGGATATTCCAGGGATGAACTACTGGGGCGTTCGCCCGAGATTTTCCGCTCCGGCTTGCAGGGTGTCGAGTTCTATGAGGACTTGCAAGCCGCGCTGGATGTAACGGGACAATGGACCGGCGAACTGTGGAATCAGCACAGGACCGGCAGTCTGTATGCGTGTCGAATGAACATTTTCGCGATAAGCGATGATTCCGGCGAGGTCACCCACTATCTGTCGATACAGGCCGACATTACGCCGGCCAAGATCTATCAGGAGCGCCTCGAAAAGAGCGCGAACTACGATGCACTGACCCAACTGCCGAATCGCGGCCTCCTCATGGACAGACTGCATCAGGCCATGGCCCAGTCACAGCGTACGGGACTGATGCTGGCGATCTGCTATCTCGATCTTGACGGCTTCAAGGCCATCAACGACACGCACGGCCACGAGGCGGGCGATCTGGCCTTGATCGAAGCGGCCAGGCGCATGGCCGCTGCCGTAAGAGTGGGTGATACCGTGGCCAGGGTAGGCGGCGACGAGTTTGTGATCCTGCTATGGGGCGTCAAGGACAGTCTGGAATGCGAGCAGACCCTGAGCCGGGTAGTGTCGGCAATTGCGGCGATCACTACGCTGGGTGCGCTTGAGGTGAACTTGAAGGTGAGCATAGGCCTTACACTCTTTCCCAACGATGGAAGCGATCCGGCCGTATTGATGGCGCAGGCTGATAGTGCGATGTACCGGTCAAAGATGGCAGGCGGAGGTGGCTGGCGTTATTTCAAGGCCTGATGCCGGAGACTGTCGCGGAAAAGAGATTTTGGATCAGACCTGCATGAACGATTTTGACAAGGCCGCCAACTTGATCGACCAGGCTGATGGCCTGCTGATCACCGCCGGCGCGGGTATGGGTGTGGATTCCGGCTTGCCCGATTTCCGCGGACCGGAAGGGTTCTGGAAAGCCTATCCGGCGCTGGGGCGGGCGAAGATCCAGTTCGAGGGCATCGCCAATCCCGAGGCCTTCCACATCCTGCCGGAAGTGGCCTGGGGTTTTTACGGGCATCGCCTCAATCTGTATCGCAACACCGTGCCGCATGCCGGCTTCGACTTTCTGCGCGATCTGGGCGCGAGCATGCCGAACGGGGCCTTCGTGTTCACCAGCAATGTGGACGGGCAGTTCCAGAAAGCCGGTTTCAGCGAGTTGGCGGTATGCGAGGTGCATGGCTCCATCCATCACCTGCAGTGCATGGAACCCTGCCATGGCCAGAGCTGGCCGGCTGACGCGTTTTTGCCCGAGGTGGATGCTGATGCTTGCGTGTTGCTCAACGAGCCGCCCTGGTGTCCGCGCTGCAGCGAGATGGCGCGGCCGAATGTGCTGATGTTCGGCGACCGTGCATGGGTGCCGGCGCGCCAGCAGAAGCAGTTGCAGCGTTTGCAGAACTGGCTGGACAGGTGCGAGCGTGTCGTCACACTGGAGATCGGCGCCGGCACGCAGATACCGACGGTGCGGATGTTTGCCGATCAGGTCGGCGCGCCGCTGATCCGCATCAATCGCGATCCGGCGCAGGCCCGGGTTGGCCGCGCGCGCGACGTGAGCCTTGTGCTCGGTGCGCTTGAGGGCCTGCGCGGCATTGCCGCGGCGCTCAACGCAGCTTGATGCCGCCGCGCGGCGAGCTCAGAAGGCCTGCGTCAGCGGGCGCAGCACCACCTCGTTGATGGCCACCTCGGCCGGCTGCTCGATGGCATAGGCAATCGCCCGCGCCACCGAGTCGGCGGGGATGGCCTGCTTGTAGAACTCGATCATCTTGTTGCGGCTGGCCTCGTCGCCGGAACCGAACTTGAGCTCGCTGTCCACCGCGCCCGGTTCGATGGAGGTGACGCGCACCTTGCCGGCCAGCTCGTAGCGCAGGCCTTCGGAGATGGCGCGCACGGCGAACTTGGTGCCCGAATACACCGCGCCCGGCGAGGACACCTTGAGCCCGGCCACCGAGGACAGGTTGATGATGTGGCCATGGCCCTGCTTTTCGAAGTGGGGCAGCGCCGCCGCCACGCCGTAGAGCAGGCCCTTGATGTTGATGTCTATCATGCGGTCCCACTCGTCGGTGCGGCATTGGGTCATGGGCGCAATCGCCATCAGGCCGGCGTTGTTGACGACCACGTCGAGCTGGCCATAGGTGTCGATGGCGGTGCGGATCAGCGCCTCGACATCGGTCTGGCGGGTGACGTCGGTGGTGGCATGCACGGCCTGGCCGCCGGCGCGGATGATGTCGGCGCAGATGGCCTGCAGGCGCTCGCTGCGGCGCGCGCCGAGCACGACGCGGGCGCCGAGGGCGGCCAGATGGCGGGCCGTTGCTTCGCCGAGGCCGCTGCTGGCGCCGGTGATGACGATAACTTTGTGGGCGATGTTCGGATTCATGACTGTGCTTTGGCGGAGAATGGGAGGGACTTGAGGCAAATGCAGGTGGCCATTCTAGATTCTCCGGGCCTGCCTGCGTGGCCGGAACTTGTGTGCCGGGGCGGAATCCATGCAATGAGGATGGCGCCGGCAGCGTTGCCGACGATAGGACATGTCATGAGTGAAACGGTCGCAGAGAAACAGACGACGCAGGCGCCTGCCTGCAGCACGGTGTTCTACGATAATTCCTGCCCGCTGTGCCGGCGCGAGATTGCCCTCTACCGAGGCCTGCCGGCGGATCAGCCGCTGGACTGGCAGGACGTGAGCAGCGTTGCGCCGGAAGGCTTGCACGGCATTCCGCAGGCGCAGCTGATGCGCCGCTTCCATGTGCGCACCGCTTCCGGCGAGATGCTCAGCGGCGCGCGCGCCTTTGCCCATGTCTGGGCGCAGTTGCCGGGCTGGCGCTATCTGGCCCTGCCGTTCCGCATTCCCGGAGTGCCGCTGCTGATGGAGTGGCTGTACCGGCTCTTCCTCGTGGTGCGGCCAGCGGTGCAGGCCGTGGTGCGGCGCATCGACGCCCGGAGTCGCTAGGCACCTCGATGCTGGGCCGGGTACGACGCAAGCAGCGCGCGCTGGAGGCGCAGGCCGTGGCAACGGCGCTGCCGCTGATTTGCCCCATTTGCGAACGCGAGATTCCGGCCGCGGAAAAGGATGCCCATCACCTGGTACCCAAGTCCAAGGGCGGGCGCGCCACCGAATACCTGCACAGGATCTGTCATCGCCAGATCCATGCGCTGTTTACGGAAACCGAGCTGGCGCGGGCGCTGAATACGGCCGAGGCCTTGCGTGCACAGCCGCAGATGCAGCGTTTCATTGCCTGGGTGAGGACCAAGCCGCCCGGCTTCTATGAGCGCGTCAGTCGCAGCGAGCGCATTCGCCCACGCTGAAGTATCGCGGCGCGGTGTCGCGACGAGGGCGCCGCCTGAATCAGGCCTTGCGCACGAATTCCGACTTGAGCTTCATCGCGCCGATGCCGTCGATCTTGCAGTCGATGTCATGGTCGCCATCGACGAGGCGGATGTTCTTGACCTTGGTGCCGACCTTGACCACCAGGGACGAGCCCTTGACCTTGAGGTCCTTGATGACGGTGACGCTGTCGCCGTCGGCAAGCAGGTTGCCGTTGGCATCCTTGATGATGCGTTCCTCGCTGCTGCTATCGGCGGCCGCGACCTGCGGCCATTCATGCGCGCACTCCGGGCAGACATAGAGCGTACCGTCCTCGTAGGTGAAGGTGGAGTTGCACTTCGGGCAGTGGGGCAGGGCGGACATGGGCGGGCTTTCTGTGAGTGAGGCCGTTATTGTAGGTGCATGCGTCCGGCCCGCACTTGATGTGCATCACGGCGTGTGGCGGACACACTTTACTGTTGTGGACAGCCGGCCGCAGTGTGTCCGGATCGGGCGGTAAAACATCAGTTCCGGCCATGCACCGGATGTTGTTAAGCGTGCTTGAACGTGCCGGTCGGGTGCAGGAATTCCATTTTTACAAGTGTTTTCAGTGACTTTACGGTCGCGACCGGCATGTTTCTGAGTCTGCCGTAATGGCCAGCCTCGAAATGTCTTTATTTGCTGTATGCTGCAAATAAAGACATGCAAGCAGCTGGAAAGCGACAAGCTGGAGGCGGGTCGGGCCAGCCGGAACGAGGGTGCGATGCGCCTCGCTAGAGTGTCTTCACAAGGTCGCCGCAAGATCCCCGCGCGTCCGGCTGCCGTCATGTTCGGACCGCTGTGGTCTGCCCTGCTTGCTGCCATCCCGCCCATATACCGTTTAAGGAGAGAACTGCCTCATGAGTGCCGCTGCCGTCATGGATTTCGATTTGCCGGACCTGATGGTCCGTGAACTGCTCGGCAAGATCGGGCCGGACACGCCGCTGGCGAAACAGCTGGGCGAATATGTCGGCGAAAGCAGGCCGGGTCGCGGCAGCCGCTACATGGTGCCGGCCCGTCTGTTCGATGCCGAGGCGCTGAATACGCTGTACACCATGTCCCGCAACTGCGACGAACGGGTGCTGATGTTCCAGCTGCTCGCGCTCGACAATATCCATGCGGCGCCGGAGGCGCGCAAGGTACCCAAGATCGAGCTGCTGATCAACGGCCTGATCGCCTATCTCAAGCGCGACGCCATCGACGGCTGGTTGTACCGGCGCAGTCCCGACGGCGTGCTGCTGCCCTGGGTGGTGACCGGCATGCGCCACATTGCGCCGGCCGAGGGCACGCCCTACGTGATCGTCAGCCTGCTGGCCAATACCATGCAGGCGGCCAGCAACGAGTCGCGCAATGATGCGCGCCAGCGCTATGCGGGCATGACCCAGGCCATCGTCGTCGATGCCAATGACATCATCGACCGCAGCATTCCCGAGCTGCTGGCCGAGCGCGGCTACTACAAGGAGTGCAAGGAATTCAAGCAGGATTACGAGAGCCATGTGGAGAAGTTCCGCCGCATGCAGACGCAGTTCGGCCGCCAGTTCATGGCTACCCGCGCCGGCTGGTTCATCGGCCAGAAGGGCCAGCTCGACTACACGCGCCTTGCCGAGCAGGGCGGCGTGCGCTGCGTGAATGACGAGGAGCTGCTGGAGCGCCGCTTCGACATGGCCATGGACCCCGCCTTCTGGCGCGAGGCGGGTGCGGAGGAAGGTTTCGACCGCATTCCCATGCACTGCTATCTCTATCTCTTCAACCTGGAGCTGCACCGCAACTTCTGGGTGCACGTGCAGAACATCGAGCCCTACCGCTACAAGCCGGAGTTGCGCGAGAAGCTGGTCCTGCCCAATGACCACCGCGACCTGATCGACATCCTGACCGCGGACATGGAGCTGCTTGCTGACGACATCATCGAGGGCAAGACCGGCGGCACCACCATCCTGTGCAAGGGTGCGCCGGGCCTGGGCAAGACGCTGACCGCCGAGGTCTATGCCGAGGTCGTGGCCAAGCCGCTGTATCGCGTGCATTCCGGCCAGCTCGGCGTCACCGCCGAGTCGGTCGAAGCCAGTCTCACCCAGATCCTGCGCCGCGCCGCGCGCTGGGGCGCGATCCTGCTGCTGGACGAGGCCGATGTGTACATCCGCAAGCGCGACAATGACCTGCAGCACAACGCCATCGTCGCCGAGTTCCTGCGCACGCTTGAATACTTCGACGGCCTCTTGTTCATGACCACCAATCGCACCGACGACGTGGATGACGCGATTCTTTCGCGCTGCATTGCCGTGATCCGTTACGACATCCCGCCGCCGGATGCGGCGCGTCAGCTCTGGATCACCCTGTCCGCCCAGTTCGGTGCGGATATTCCGGAAGCGCTGCGCGAGGAGTTGTTGCTGAAGTACCCGAGCCTCAGCGGCCGCGACATCAAGGAGCTGCTCAAGCTGGTGACGCGCTACTGCGCACGCAAGCAGCTGCCGCTGTCGGCCGAAGTGTTCGCGCTGTGTGCCATGTTCCGGGGGATTGTGTAATGTATGCGCGCCACCCGGTTGCGGGTGAGGCCGGCCACAACAGGGACATCGCAATGCGCAAGATCAAGGTGGGGATGGTGCTGTTCCCGCGCTTCCAGCTGCTCGACATCGCCGGGCCCGCCGATGCCTTCGGCGAGGTCAGGGTGCTGAGTCGCGGCGAGTGCGAATACGAGATCATGACCATAGGCGCGACGCGCGGTACGGTCACCTCGTCGAGCGGCGTGACCATCACGCCGGACCGCACCATCTTCGATCCCTGTCCGCAGTTCGACACCGTCATCCTACCCGGCGGCCTCGGCATCTTCGACGCGGCCGAGGACACCACCCTGACCGACTGGCTGGTGCGCCAGGCTTCCACCTGCCGGCGCATCGGCTCGATCTGCAACGGCGTGT
This sequence comes from Rhodocyclaceae bacterium, assembly GCA_019750575.1. Lineage (GTDB taxonomy): Bacteria > Pseudomonadota > Gammaproteobacteria > Burkholderiales > Rhodocyclaceae. The sequence goes on from JAIEOJ010000150.1 coordinate 7,840, forward strand.
TCGCGCTTGGCAATGCCGGCCTGATCGACCACAAGACCGTGACCACGCACTGGATGGATGCCGCGCATCTGGCGCAGAAATTCCCCAAGGTCACGGTCGAGCCGGATCGCATCTACGTCAAGGACGGGCGTTTCTATTCCACCGCCGGCGTGACCGCCGGCATCGATCTGGCGCTGGCCATGATCGAGGAGGACTTCGGCCGTGAGATGGCGGTGGATGTGGCCAAGTACCTGATCGTCTACCTGCGCCGTTCCGGCGGCCAGTCGCAGTTCAGCCCGTTGCTGGAAAATCAGGCCGCGCAGGACTCGCAGGTCGCGGCAATACAGAGCTATCTGCTCGAGAACCTGCGCCAGCCGCACACCCTGGAATCGCTGGCCGAACGCGTGCACATGAGTCCGCGCAACCTGTCGCGCATCTTCAAGAAGGAATGCGGCGTGACGCTGATGGAGTTCCTCACCGATGCGCGCATCGATGCGGCGCGCCGCTATCTTGAAAACACCGATATGGCGATCAAGGAGCTGGCCTTCGAGTGCGGTTTCGACAGCGCCGACAGCCTGCGCCGCGTGTTCAGCCAGCGCCTCGGCATCACCCCGGTCGAGTACCGGCAACGCTTTCACTCCGATACCGTCTGATTGGCTGGCGGAGCGAAATGCCTCGCGTACTGGCAGGTGCGCGGGGCTTTTTTTTGCCAGATTTTCGCGGCGTTCGGCGTGACGGAGGGTGGCTGCTTGCGCCTTGCGCTTTGCCGGCACAAATAAAAAGCCCCGCTCAGACTGCGAGCGGGGCTTCTCCTTGCGACTGGCTGTTTAGCAGCAGTCACCGCCTTCCACACAGCAGATATTGCCGACGGCGCAGCAGATTTCTTCCGCGTAGACAGTGGAGGTGATTGCGAGTGCAGCCAGCAGGATGGCGAATTTGCGTTTCATGTTTGTGTCCTTGATTGAATTGAGAAGGTTTCAGATCAGGACAGTGCTCTGGGTGGATGCCAGATGTCTTCGGTATGGCCGGACGGATTCAACGGGTGTGTCGTTTGTCCGGCGCTGCGCGGTGCTTCTTCAAGGTAGGTGACGGGGCTGGCCATCAGCGCATGCGACACGCAGGTCTTGCAGGCAGCGCACACCATTTGCTGCGTTTCGGTACAACAGCCGCAGTCGTCATGTCTCGCCTGTGCATAACCGCTGCCGGCGAACAGGGTCGCCAGGGCCAGCATCAGCGACAGGATCAGCTTGCGCAGGGAGTGCATGGGCGCAGTCTAGCAAGGCCTCAGTCAAATAAAAAGCCCCGCGCACTGGCAGGTACGCGGGGCCTTCTTCGGGCAGGTTTGCGGGGCTGCCGGAGAACCTAGTTGAGCTTGATGGCGAGTTCGGGTCTGACCTCCCTGACGCCCGGTACCGCCATGGCGAGGCGGATGGCGTGTTCCACGGTTTCGGCCTTGTCGACCTTGCCGCTGAGGGTGACAACGCCGTTCTCGCTTTTGACCGAGATGATGAACAGCGAGGTGATGCTGTCGCTGATCAGGGCGGTCTTGACCTTGGTGGTGAGTGTGGCGTCGTCGATGTACTGACCTGCGGCCTGGCCGGCTGCAGCAGCAGAGCGGGGGGGATACTCTGCTGCCGCAACCGGCACCGCAGCCATGGCCGCGAGCATGAGCGCGACATCAATCGGGCGGAATTGCATGCAAGTCTCCTTGTCCGGGTGGATCGGGTAATGAAGCGCAGCGGCGGACTTACAGCCGCATCACATCGCGGCCGACCGTAAAGCTGGCGATCTTGACCATGAGATGGGTGTTAATGGCCTTGACGCCCGGCACTGCCGAAGCAAGCTGAATGGCGCGATGGATGGTTTCCGGCTTGTCGACTTCGCCGCTCAGCGTGACGATGCCGTTTTCGGTGCTGACCTTGACCTCGAAAGCGGAAAGCAGGCTGTCGGACAGCAGCGCGACCTTGACCTTGGTGGTCAGCGTGGCGTCGTCGATGTACTGGCCGGTGGTCTGCCCGGCACGTTCGGCCGGGCCCTTGGTGGCCTTCTCGGCAGCGTGCAGGGCGGGCAGTGCGAGCATGCCGACGAGCAGCACAAGGGC
>JAIEOJ010000237.1 GCA_019750575.1 Rhodocyclaceae bacterium
ACCGTGGGCTCGTCCACCAGCACCTTCTGGAAGCGGCGCTCCAGCGCGGCATCCTTCTCGATGTACTTGCGGTATTCATCCAGCGTGGTCGCGCCGACGCAATGCAGCTCGCCGCGCGCCAGCGCCGGCTTCAGCATATTGCCCGCATCCATGGCGCCTTCGGCCTTGCCGGCACCGACCATGGTGTGGATTTCGTCGATGAAGAGGACGATGCGGCCCTCGTCCTTGGCGATGTCGTTGAGCACGGCCTTCAGGCGCTCCTCGAACTCGCCGCGATACTTTGCGCCAGCGAGCAATGCGGCCATGTCCAGGCTCAGCACCTTCTTGTCCTTGAGCGACTCCGGCACCTCGCCGTTGACGATGCGTTGCGCCAGCCCTTCGACAATGGCGGTCTTGCCCACGCCGGGCTCGCCGATCAGGACGGGATTATTCTTGGAACGACGCTGCAGGATCTGGATGGCGCGGCGGATTTCGTCGTCGCGGCCGATCACCGGATCAAGCTTGCCCTGACGGGCGCGGTCGGTCAGGTCCATGCAGTATTTCTTCAGCGCCTCGCGGCCCGATTCGGCTTCCTGGTCGTTGACGTTGCCGCCGCCGCGCACGGCGGCGATCGCGTCTTCGAGCGCCTTCTTCTGCAGGCCGTGGTTCTTGAGCAGACGGCCGGTTTCGCCCTTATCTTCGCTCAGCGCCAGCAGGTACATCTCGCTGGCGACAAACTGGTCGGCCGCCTTGGTGGCGGCCTTCTCGGTCAGGTTGAGCAGGTTGTTGAGGTCGCGGCCCACGCTGATGTCGCCGCCATGGCCTTCAACCTTGGGCAGACGACCCAGCGCCGCCTGCAGCTCGGTGCGCAGCGGGCCGACATTCACCCCGGCGCGGGCGAGCAGCGAGCGTACGCCGCCATCATCCTGATCGATCATGGCCAGCAGCAGGTGCTGCGGCTCGATGAACTGCTGGTCATGGTTGAGCGCCAGGCTCTGGGCGTCGGCCAGTGCCTGCTGGAATTTGGTGGTCAATTTATCGAAGCGCATCTTGCTGATTCTCCACAGAGAAATTTGGTATGCCACTCAAATGGGGCGCTGGGCTATCATTTCAAGTGTGGCCCGTCGTTGAATTGATCCAGCGCAAAAACAATCAGGTATGAGCCTCAGCCATGACAACTGCCGTTCGCATCCAAGGAGCCGTTCGGGCTGAGCCTGTCGAAGCCGCTCAAACAGTCAGCCCCAAAGACCTGGAACATTCTGCTGCCAAGGATGTTGCGGCTTCGACAGGCTCAGCCCGAACGGTTTGTCTAAGACATTAAGCTGGAACTGTGTGCCTCATCAGAAAGCAAAACAAAACGGGAGACGGCATGCAAGCGTATGACCTGCTGGTGGTGGGCGGCGGCATCAACGGCGCCGCAGTGGCGCGCGACGCCGCCGGACGCGGGCTTTCCGTGTGCCTGGTCGAAGCCGGCGATCCCGCCGGCGCCACCTCGGGCGCCAGCAGCAAGCTGATTCACGGCGGCCTGCGCTATCTGGAGCAATATGCCTTCGGTCTGGTGCGCGAATCCCTGCGGGAGCGCACCATCATGCTCCGCATCGCCCCGCACCTGACCCGCCCCTGCCGTTTCGTCCTGCCCCTGCACAAGGGCATGCGTCCGGCCTGGATGGTGCAGCTGGGCCTGTGGCTCTACGACAAACTCGGCGGTCAGGATGTACTCCCCGACGCCACCCGCATCCGCCTCGACGACGGCTCCGACTGGGCCGCCCCGCTCAGGCCCGGCTTCAAGGAGGGCTTTCTCTATTTCGACGTGCAGGTGGATGACGCCCGCCTCGTCATCCTTACCCTGCGCGATGCCGAAGCGCACGGCGCGGACATCCTCACGCGTACCCGTTTTCTCGGCGCCCATCGCGACACGGCACAGGATGGCATCTGGCAGTGCCGCCTGCAGCCGGAGGATGCAACGCAGGCGACGCAAACCGTCCTCGCCCGCGCCGTGGTGAACGCCGCCGGCCCCTGGGTCAGCCGCGTGCTCGATACCTTCAGCGAGATGCGCGAACAGCCGCAGCCCGGTGTACAGCTGGTGCGCGGCAGCCATGTCGTGGTGCCGCGCTGCTATGCCGGCGAGCACGCCTACACCCTGCAGAACGAGGACGGCCGCGTCGTCTTCCTGCTGCCTTTCCATGAACACTGGACGCTGATCGGCACCACCGATGTCCGTACCGAACTGCCCGACCGGGCTGAAGATGCGCCGCAGGCCAGCATCGAGGAAATCAACTACCTCTGCCATGCCGCGAGTCGCTACCTGAACCATCCCGTCACCGAAGACCAGATCGCCTGGACCTACGCCGGCCTGCGCCCGCTCTATGACGACGGCAAGGCCAATCCATCGGCCGTCACGCGCGACTACCGGCTGGTGCTGGACAAGACAGACGGCGCGCCCCTGCTCTCGGTCTTCGGCGGCAAGCTGACCACGCACCGGCATCTGGCCGAAGTCGTCATGGACAGGCTCGCGCCCTGGTTCCCGCATCTCGGCGAGACCTGGACCGCCGACACGCCGCTGCCCGGCGGCGACAGCGACGGCCACGACTTCAGCGCCGCCACTGCCGAGTTCTTCCAGACCCATGGCAATCTGCCCGAGGCCGTGACACAAGGCCTGTGGCAACGCCACGGCACGCTGGCCTTCGAGCTGCTGGAAAACGTGCGCGCCGCCGCCGATCTGGGACAGGACTTCGGCGCCGGCCTCACCGAACTCGAAGCCCTGCATTTCATCCGCCACGAATGGGCGCACAGCGCCGACGACATCCTGTGGCGGCGCAGCAAGGCAGGCCTGATGATGAGCACCGAACAACGTGCCCGTTTTATCGAGTGGTTCCAGCAGCACGGGCGAAAACAGTGACCGGTTTAAACAAACCATCCAGCCAGGCTTTTTCCGACGCAAGATCACCTAAGACCGTTCGGGCTGAGCTGTGACCGTAGGAAATCCCCTTGCGGGATCGAAGCCTCAATAGACTTTATCCCACCTGCTCAAGTCGAACCTCTTAGATTTACATTCCGCACGGCTTCGACGGGCTCAGCCCGAACGGTTTTTTTGGCACTCTGACCAAATTTTGCAACACGAAGAAGGATCTGCATGAGCCACATCCTCGCCCTCGACCAAGGCACGACCAGCTCAAGAGCCCTGGTCTTCAACGCCGACGGCAAGCTGTGCGGTCTCGCCCAGCGCGAGTTCACCCAGCACTTCCCGCAATCGGGCTGGGTCGAGCATGACGCCATGGAAATCTGGCAGACCCAGCTCGCCACCGCGCGCGAGGCCATTCACAATGCCGGCCTCACGGCAGCCGATATCGCCGCCATCGGCATCAGCAACCAGCGCGAAACCACGGTGCTGTGGGACCGGCACACCGGCCTGCCGCTGGCGCCAGCCATCGTCTGGCAGGACCGCCGTACGGCCGTGCACTGCGAAGCCCTGCGCGCCGACGGACTGGAAGTCGTGGTGCAGCAGAAGACCGGCCTGCTCATCGACCCGTATTTCTCCGCCACCAAGCTGGCCTGGCTGCTCGACCACACCGCCGACGCGCGCTACCGCGCCGAGCGCGGCGAGCTGGCTTTCGGCACCATCGACAGCTGGCTGGTCTGGCGCTTGACGGATGGGCGCCTGCACGTCACCGACGCCAGCAACGCCTCGCGCACCCTGCTCTACAACCTGCACAGCGGCGACTGGGACGACGAACTGCTCGAGCTGTTCCGCATTCCGCGCAGCCTGCTGCCGGCCATCGTGCCGAGCAGCGGCATCATCGGCGAAACCGATGCCGACGTTTTTGGACTGGCCATCCCGATTGCCGGCATCGCCGGCGACCAGCAGGCTGCGACCTTCGGCCAGGCCTGCCTCAAACCGGGCATGGCTAAGAACACCTACGGTACCGGCTGCTTCATGCTGATGAACACGGGCAGCGAGATCGTCGCCTCGCAGCACCGCCTGCTCAGCACGCAACTGTGGCGCATCGGGCAGGAACAGCAGTACGCGCTCGAAGGCAGCGTCTTCATGGGCGGTGCCATCGTGCAATGGCTGCGCGACGGCCTTGGCATGATAGGCAGCGCCGCCGAGATCGAGCAGCTCGCCATGAGCGTGCCCGACAGCGACGGCGTGGTAATGGTGCCCGCCTTCACCGGCCTCGGCGCGCCCTGGTGGAATGCAGAAGCACGCGGCACCCTCTTCGGCATGAGCCGCGGAACCACCCGCGCCCACATTGCGCGCGCCGCGCTCGACGCCATCGCCCTGCAATGCGCCGACGTGATCAAAGCCATGCAGCAGGATGCACCGGTAGCGCTGACCGAACTGCGCGTGGATGGCGGCGCGGCGCGCAACAATCTGCTCATGCAACGTCAGGCCGACCTGCTGGGCGTACCCGTGGTGCGCCCGCAGCAGACCGAAACCACAGCACTCGGCGCCGCCTTTCTGGCCGGCCTCGGCTGCGGTCTGTGGCCGGACAGCGCAGTAATCGCCGCCCACTGGAAAGAAGAACAACGCTTCATGCCGACCCTGCCCGAGCAGCAGCGCCGCGCAGCGCTGGAACGCTGGCAGCAAGCCGTGCAGCACACGATCGCCTGGCGCGGTTGTGATGAAAAACACGCAAGCACATGATCTGGCGCAAAGCCGAATCGATTTCATGGCTTATGCTGGAAATGACGGTTATATTCCGTTTCGGGCTTCGCATTAGTCCAATGCTGCACGACTGCAACTCCCGTTTCGCCCAACCATTAGCCAACAGGAGAAATTCATGAGCATCCGCACGCTTCCCGCCAGCACCCTCGTCGTTCTTCTCTGCGGCGCAGCCTTCTCGCTGCCCGCCGCCGCCCTGCAGTGCCCACCCGGCGAAAGGCCGCACGGCAATCCCGCGCAATGCGTCAAGACCGAGGCTGCCAAACCGCAGGTCGATCCCGAAAAGTACAGCGGCGCCCAGAAGGCCCAGGCCGAAGCCTGCAACAAGGCCAATGCCGCCCATGCCGCCATTGTCGAGGCCGGCGAGGAAATCGCGCGCCTCAACACCAACATCAACGCCGCCCAGCACGAAGCCCAGCATGCCGCACAGGGCGCAGCCAAGGACGCCGCCAATGCCAAGGTCGCCGAACTCAAAGCCAAGCGCAAGGCCGAGGAGCAAAAGCTCAAGCAGGCCCAGGCCGACGAACAGGCGGGTGACAAGGAATACCGCAAGGCCGTGAAGCAGGGCAAGAAAGACAAGGTCGATGCACTGAACTGCCTCTGAGTTCAGATGGCCTCAACAAAAAGCGCCCTGCGGGGCGCTTTTTGTTTGCGCCGGAAAGGGGCGCGCTATTATCGGCGGCTCAGGCAACATCAACTCAACAACGCCAGCCCAAATCCATTGCCGTGACCGACACCGCCCGCTTTCATCCCCGCAACCGCCATCAAGGCCGCTACGACTTTGATCTGCTGCAGGCGGCGCATCCGCCCTTGCAGGCCTTCGTGCGCGCCAATGACTACGGAGATGCGAGCATAGACTTCGCCGACCCGCAGGCCGTGCGCGCGCTCAATGCCGCCCTGCTGGCGCAGCACTACGGCATCCACGACTGGCAGATTCCGCCGCAGTACCTTTGCCCGCCTATCCCCAGCCGTGGCGACTATGTGCACCATCTGGCCGATCTGCTGGCCGCCGACAACAAGGGCAATATTCCAAGAGGCAGCGCCGTGCGCCTGCTCGATATCGGCACCGGCGCCAACTGCATCTACCCTTTGATCGCGCAGCGCGAATACGGCTGGCAGGTGGTCGGCAGCGATATCGATGCCGGCGCGCTGGCCAGCGCACAAGCCATCCTCGATGCCAACGGCATCAGCGCCGCGCAGATCGAGTTGCGTTTGCAGAGCGAGCGCAATGCCATTTTCAAGGGCATGGTGAAAAGCGGCGAACGCTTCCACCTGACCCTGTGCAACCCGCCCTTTCACGCCTCCATGGCCGAAGCGCAAGCCGGCACCCGGCGCAAGGTAAGTAATCTGGGGAAGCCCGCATCGCGCAAGGGTGCGGGTTTGGGTAAAGTCCCACTCAACTTCGGCGGTCAGTCCAATGAGCTCGTCTGTCCCGGCGGTGAAGAGGGCTTCATCCTGCGCATGATCGAAGAAAGCGCCCGCATTCCGCAGCAGTGCCTGTGGTTCAGCTCCCTGGTCTCCAAGGCCGCCACGCTGCCAGCCCTGTCACGCGCACTGCAACGTGTCGGCGTGGTGCAAAGTCAGCTCATCAAGATGAAGCACGGCCAGAAAGAAAGCCGCGTACTGACTTGGACGTTTCTGGGTGCGCTGCAGCGCAGTGCTTGGCTGGGTGTTTAGGGTCGCAATAATTCAAGCTTTTCGTAGAAGAGAAAGAACACGCATCATTTCTTGATAGATTTCTGGCCAGTCCTGCCCATGCGCAGCTCTGAATCGCATATCCACAGCAATTCCTGGCCGCCACCAGAACGCTGTCGTGCATCGATCAAACGTCGGATTGTTGTTATCGCACCAAAGCACGGGCGGATAACCATCGCTTTCCTTATGCTCCTTAGCGACATACCAAATGCCGTCGCGTACTCCGTCATTCATATTCACCATCCAAACTTCTAGCCCGTGATTCAGCGTCCTTTTGCTAACCAACCGGCCTTCCTTCTCCGCTTGTAGCAATGCTTGATATCTCGACGGCCCGTTTGTCTGAGACAGATTCGAACGAAGAAAAATTTCGATAGCCACATCAGGAAAGTTACTGATTCTTCCTGGACCACTTGGAATTAGCTCTGGCGCTTTTTTTTCTGCATGCGGAGTATTTACCGGTGTCTTACTCGGCCAATAAAACGCGGTCGAAGGACTTCCATTCGAAAAATAGTCACTTGGCCCAATAAAAAACTGATTGTTTAGCTTCACTATGGCTTCAGTCTTTATATCCCGCTTAGGCTCAACATCCCCCTCGCAGATTTTGTCTCGGCACTCCTCAACTTTGCGTTCGTCAAACTCCACCTGCCTCTTTGCAATCTGTTCAGGCGATGGCTTGTTACAGCCAAAGAGCACAATGAGAGCAAGTGCGCTTAATAGCTTTGATTTCATACGTGTATCGACTGTTTTCGTGCGCCTAGGCATTCATATGTTTTCGAAAAACCCATTACAGCTCTTTGGGCTTGGAGCCCATTGAGCAGTTTATCGACGGGGCCATATTTATTCATTTGGATGAGTCGCCCCTAGCACTCTATTCCATATAAATATCATTATGTTGCACACATCCTAAACTACGGTTTAAGGAATCCTTGCTACAGCGGCCTCAGCCTTCCTCGCCATGCCCTGCCCCCGCAATTTATAATCTCGTTTCTGCTGCAAACCCAGTAATTCACGGAGACGAAGGACCATGAGCGACGCCAAGATCATCTACACCCTCACTGACGAGGCCCCGGCGCTTGCCACGCGTTCGCTCCTGCCCATCATCCAGGCCTTTACCAAAGGCTCGGGCATTTCGGTCGAGACCCGCGACATTTCCCTGTCCGGCCGCGTGATTGCCCAGTTTTCGGATCGTCTGAAGCCCGAGCAGCGCATCGGCGACCATCTCAAGGAACTCGGCGAACTGGCGACCAAGCCGGAAGCCAATATCATCAAGCTGCCCAACATCAGCGCTTCGATTCCGCAGCTCAAGGCGACCATCGCCGAGCTGCAGGCCAAGGGCTACGATCTGCCGGACTATCCGGAAACCCCGAGCAACGACGCCGAGAAGGAAATCCGCGCCCGCTACGACCGCGTCAAGGGCAGCGCCGTGAATCCGGTGCTGCGCGAAGGCAATTCCGACCGCCGCGCGCCGCCTTCGGTCAAGGGCTATGCGCGCAAGAACCCGCACAAGATGGGCGCCTGGAGCGCCGATTCCAAGACTCACGTCGCCCACATGGATGGCGGCGACTTCTTCGGCAATGAAAAGTCGGCGACCCTCGCCAAGGCCGGCGCGCTGAAGATCGAACTCGTCGGTAATGACGGCAAGACCACAGTGCTCAAGGACAGCGTCAAAGTGCAGGCCGGCGAGATCGTCGATGCCACCTTCATGAGCAAGAACGCCCTGCGCGACTTCTACGCCGCTACCGTTGAGGACGCCAAGGCCCGGGGCGTGCTGTTCTCGCTGCACCTCAAGGCGACCATGATGAAGGTCTCGGACCCCATCATCTTCGGCCACGCCGTGTCCGTGTTCTACGCACCGGTGCTGGAAAAGCACGGCACTTCGCTGGCTGGCATCGGCTTCGATCCGAACAACGGCATCGGCGACCTCTACGCCAAGCTCGACAAGCTGCCGGAACTGCAGCGCGCCGCCATCGAAGCCGATATCGCCGCCCTCTACTCCCAGCGCCCGGCGCTGGCGATGGTGAACTCGGACAAGGGCATCACCAATCTGCATGTACCCAGTGACGTGATCGTCGATGCCTCCATGCCGGCGATGATCCGGGACTCGGGCAAGATGTGGAACGCCAAGGGCGAGCTGCAGGACACCAAGGCGGTGATTCCGGACCGCTGCTACGCCGGCATCTATGAAGTGGTGATCGCCGACTGCAAGAAGAACGGTGCCTACGATCCCAAGACCATGGGCACCGTGCCCAACGTCGGCCTGATGGCCCAGGCGGCCGAGGAATACGGCTCGCACGACAAGACTTTCCAGATCCCCGCAGACGGCACGGTGCGCGTCAGCGACCAGGACGGTGCGGTGATCTTCGAACACAAGGTTGAAGCCGGCGATATCTGGCGCATGTGTCAGGTCAAGGACGCGCCGATCCGCGACTGGGTCAAGCTGGCCGTGAACCGCGCCCGCCTCTCGAACACCCCGGCCGTGTTCTGGCTGGACGCAGCTCGCGCCCACGATGCGCAGCTGATCGCCAAGGTCAAGGCCTACCTGCCCGAGCACGACACCAGCGGTCTGACGCTTGAGATCATGGCGCCGGCCCAGGCGATCCAGTTCTCGATCGACCGCATCCGCAAGGGCCAGGACACCATCTCGGTCACCGGCAATGTGCTGCGCGACTACCTGACCGACCTCTTCCCCATTATGGAACTGGGCACCAGCGCCAAGATGCTGTCCATCGTGCCGCTGATGAATGGCGGCGGCCTGTTCGAAACCGGCGCCGGCGGCTCGGCCCCCAAGCATGTGCAGCAATTTGTCGAAGACAGCCACCTGCGCTGGGATTCGCTGGGCGAATTCCTCGCGCTGGCCGCCTCCTTCGAGCACATGGGTGATACCACCCACAACACCAAGGCCAAGGTCTTTGCCAAGACGCTGGATCAGGCCAATGCGCGCTTCCTCGACGACAACCGTTCGCCCGGCCGCAAGCCCGGCGAGTTCGACGTGCGCGGCAGCCACTTCTACCTCGCCCTGTACTGGGCCGAAGCGCTGGCCGCGCAGAAGGACGATGCCGAGCTGAAGACGAAGTTCGCGCCGCTGGCGAAGACGCTGAAGGAAAACGAAGCCAGGATCATCGGCGAAATCATCGCCTCCGGCGGCAAGCCGGCCGACCTCGGCGGCTACTACCGCACCGACGACGCCAAGACCAACGCCCTGCTGCGTCCGAGCGCGACCTTCAACGCGGCGCTGGCTGCACTCTGAGCATTCAGGGCTGCGGTCATCAGGCGTGATCATCGAGACGTAGTGCAATCCTGAAACAAAAAAGCGAACCCGAGGGTTCGCTTTTTTGTTTAATGCGACAACAAACGGCTACTTGCCCGGCGGAGCCGCGGGTGCTGGCGGCGGCACAGCGCCCGTTGCGGTACCGCCCGGCGCGATCGAGGGCGGTGCCGGCGGCGTATACACGAAGGGACCGGGGTCCTCGCACTTGGGCGTCTTGCCGTCCATGGCCGGCTTCTTCTGCTCCTTGCGATGCCGTTCCGCCACCTTGTCCTGCGACAGGCACAGCTTGTAGGCGCCGACCTTGTCGTTCCATGC
>JAIEOJ010000247.1 GCA_019750575.1 Rhodocyclaceae bacterium
TACGGTGACAAGAAGCCCTATGGCGACAAGACCGCCGGCAAGAGCTTTGGCGAGAAGAAGTCTTTCGGCACCGGCTTCAAGAAGGACGGCAGCAAGCCGCCGAAGAAGTTCTGAAGCACCGCAGTACATGAAAAGAGCCGGCACAAGCCGGCTCTTTTTCTATCAGGACCCGGCCGCCTCGGCTGCGCGTTGTGCCTGCCGGTAGGCGATGACCACCTGACTGGCCTGCACCATGACCTGCTTGGCTACCTGCTCCGGCAGCGATTGCTGCAGCGAAGCGTAGAGCCTCTGGGTCATTTCCTGGCCCAGCGAGCCGGTTTCCGGGTCGCTGGCGAAGTTCGGGTCCAGGCAGCGCAGCTGGATATGCGCCAGCGCGTCGGCAACCAGGCGCCAGCCGTAGTTCGGCATGACTTCCGTGAGCACCAGCATCATGCTGCCCAGCTGTTGCAGCAGCCGTTCTGCCTGCTCCCGGTCTTCGCCTGCCACCATGGCATGCCACAGCGCCAGATGGATGCCGCGGCGCAACTCCACCTTGAAGTCGATGGCATTGTCCTCGCGCGCCTCGATGGCCGCGAATTGCTGCTCGAAGCGGGCCGTGGCCTGCGCGTCCAGCGGGTTGCGCAGATTGCCGAGCAGGGCCGTGAGGCCGGGTAGGGCGGTGAGGCCGAAGGCCTGGGTCCAGGCCAGCCCCCATTGATCCAGACCGCTGATCAGCAGGGCCAGGCGCAGGGTGCGGGCTTCCTCGCTATCGCCCTTGCCGGCCCAGTCGCGGGCGCGGGCTTCGATCACGGACAGGCCGAGTTCTGCAGCGGCCTCGTCGCCCTCGGCGAGCAGGCGGAAGATGCGGGTAAAACCGTCTTGGGCAAGGCCGGCGGCCTCGCGCTGGACCTCGACATTTGCGAGGCCAGCCAGTGCGTCGTTCGGAAGCGTCATTCTTTGTCTTGTTTCGGTTGCGGGCTTGCCGGCATGGCGGCGTGCATCGCAGCCAGGGTGCTGCGCTGCATTTCCAGGCCCTGGATGGTGGTCTGGAGCATACCAAGATTCATCTGCAACCAGCCTTCCACCGCCTTCAGATCGGCAATCCGCTTGTCGAGTTCCGTGCTGTCGAAGGTCGGGGCTACCATGCCCGGCATGGCAAAGCCCATACTGCCCCAGAGTGCCTTGATGGCCTCGAAAGGATCAGGCGGCGCAGCCTTGCCGTCGCTCATCAGGCCATGGCCGTGTGCAGCGCACGCGCCGTTTGCGCCTTGGGTTGCAGCGGCGTGGCCGGACGCGCCACGCGCGGCATCTGTTCCGCCACCTGCACCGGGATCTGCAGCAGGTCCAGTACCTGACGGGCGACGTTGCAGCAGGCCTCGGCCAGTTGCGGCGGGATGTCGTTGCCGATGTCGCGCTTCAGGAGCAGTTTCGTTGCGTTGAAGGCATTCACGGGCATGAGGATGCGGTCGCTGTAGGGCGCCAGCAAGTCCTCCAGGATGCGGTCGGCGGCGTCGCGCTGCCAGGGAATCACCGGCCACTGGGTCGGGATCGCGTAGGCGCGCGGGAACATTTCCAGATCGCGGATCAGGGTGCGCACATCCTCGTGCGAATCACGGAAGGGCAGCAGCACGAGATCGGCCAGACCGTAGAGCTTGCGGTCCATCTCGGTGCGGTTGCCGCCACCGTCCACAACACCCATCCAGGCATCGAGCGAACGGATCTTGTCCGTGACCTTGCACAGCGCTTCGCGCGTGCGTGCGTCGGCTACCAGATAGCGGCGGCCTTCCGGGTTCAGGGGTTCACGGTAAGTGTCGGTCAGCACGCAGACCGAGCGCTGGCCAAGCAGGCCCAGGCCCTGGCACAGCATGTGGGACAGCGTGGTCTTGCCCGTGCCGCCCTTGTTACCGATGATGCAGATGATGTCAGCCATGGTTTCTCCGCGACCCCGATCGTCATTGGGGCGCTTCTTGGAGTGGATTATGGCGAGTGGGTCGCGGGTCGATGCGCGGAATTGAGCGGGGAAAAACCGTCTGACCGGCCGGGCTTGATCTGAGGTGGAAAAGTTCGTCAGTTCCGTGGCTTAGCTGCGGTTTTTAACCCAATTTTGTAGCAAAAAAGCCGGGTCCGGCGCCGGTCGTTCACTTCGATCAGTTGATCTGCTTCCCGAGCCGGCACGGGAAAGCTGTTGCTGATCAAAAGCTTGCCGCTCTGCATTTCGGTTTCGAGCTTGCCTTCCAACGCAGCCATCGGGGCGGGCGAGAGAAAGGCATACACCGCATCGAATTCGCCCAGGGGCTGTTGCCAGAAGTCACCGTGGCGGATGACGACATTGGGGTGCTGCCGGTTCAGCCACTTCGCCAGCAGGCAAGGCAAGGGCGCATGCTCGATGCCGGTGAAGCGGCAATCCGGCCGTGCAGCAGCGAGCTGTCCGAGCAGGCGCCCATCGCCGCAGCCCAGGTCGATCACGCTGCATGCCTGCTGCGGCAGCAGCCGGACGACCGCGGCAGCCGTTGCGGCATTGCTCAGATAAAGCGGCACGCGGCTCTTGTCGGTGCGCCAGAACAGCAACAGGGTGAGGATGAAGGCGAGCAGATACCAGCCGGGTGCGATATCAGCGGCCAGCGCGAGCACGACCAGCGGTAGGAAGGCAAGGTTGATCAGCCACCACCAGCGCGGCGCGCCCATGCGCCAGCTCACCAGTGCCGCACACAGCCCCTGCAGGACGGCGGTCTGGAACAGTGGCAACTGGAAGAAGGTGCGGCCCAGCCAGACCAGCGAGAAGGCCATGAGCGCGCCCGCAATCTGGGCGAACAGCGCGCTGCGCAGGGGTGAAGTGGGGGTGTCCGGCATGCGCTGAATGATACGCGAGCCCAGGCCCGGCTTGCCCTGCGCGGTACAATAGCGTCTTTGCGCTTGCGCAGCATTTTCCGGAATCCACCATGAGTCTCCAGTGCGGCATCGTCGGCCTGCCCAACGTCGGCAAGTCCACCACCTTCAACGCCCTGACCAAGTCGGGCATCGCTGCAGAAAATTACCCCTTCTGTACCATCGAGCCGAATGTCGGCATTGTTGAGGTGCCGGATCCGCGTCTTGCTGCCCTGTCTGAGATCGTCAAGCCGCAGAAGATCCAGCCCGCCATCGTCGAGTTCGTCGATATCGCCGGTCTGGTTGCCGGTGCCTCGAAGGGCGAAGGTCTGGGCAACCAGTTCCTTGCCAATATCCGCGAGACTGACGCGATCGTTCACGTCGTGCGCTGTTTTGACGACCCGAACGTGGTGCACGTCTCCGGCGGTGTCGATCCCATTCGTGACATCGAGATCATCGACACCGAGCTGGCCCTGGCCGATATGGCCGCGGTGGAGCGCACCCTGACCAAGAACAAGAAGCTCGCCGGTACCGGCGACAAGGAAGCCAAGGCGCTGGTGGCCGTGCTCGAAAAGTGCATGACCGCACTCAACGAGGCCAGGCCGGTACGTGGCCTCGGCCTGGAGAAGGAAGAACTGGCGCTGATCAAGCCGCTGTGCCTGATTACCGCCAAGCCGGTGCTGTATGTGGCGAATGTCAAGGAAGACGGCTTCGACAACAATCCCTATCTCGAGCTTGTAAAAAAGCACGCTGCGGCCGAAGGTGCCGAGGTGGTGGCCCTGTGTGCCGCCATCGAGGCCGAGATCGCCGAGCTCGATGACGAGGAAAAGACCATGTTCCTGGCCGATCTCGGCCTCGAGGAGCCGGGCCTGAATCGCCTGATCCGCGCCGGCTACAAGCTGCTCGGCCTGCAAACCTACTTCACCGCCGGCGTCAAGGAAGTGCGCGCCTGGACCATTCATATCGGCGACACGGCTCCGCAGGCCGCCGGCGTGATCCACACCGACTTCGAGAAGGGCTTCATTCGTGCCCAGACCATCGCTTTCGACGACTTCATCCAGTACAAGGGCGAGGCGGGTGCCAAGGAGGCAGGCAAGATGCGCGCCGAAGGCAAGGAATATGTAGTCAAGGATGGCGACGTGATGAACTTCCTGTTCAACGTCTAGGCGCACAGCGAACTGAGTCGCATGCGCTGAAGCTGCGGTGATTCCTGCCGCAGAATCGAAAACGCCGCATAATCCGCGATCACAATGATCGTTTTGGACCGGTGGAGGCCTCTGTGCGGGAGAGCAGATCAGGCAGACTGAGCAGCAATCCGCTGCAGTTGTCGCGAGGCATGGGCATACTGGTGCTGGTGGTCGTGATGGCCGCCTTTGCCGCCATTCTGGTGACCGATCTGGTGGCCTCCCGCCAGCGCGAATACGAAGCCGTCCGGCGCGACTCCGACAATCTGTCCCAGGTCATCGAGCGGCAGATCATGACGGCGGTCGAGAAGATCGACATTGTCCTGCAGCAACTGGCGCATGAGTACGCGCCCGTCGTCAGTGGCGAGCGGCAAGGCGACCGCCTGGTCGTGAACCGGGCACTGCAGCAGTGGATGGAATACACGCCCGAGGTCCAGGCCCAGAGCCTGCGCATCATGGATCGCAACGGACAGGTGGTATTCAATGCCGGCACGGATCGCTCCGTCCCGAATGTGAATGTGGGTGATCGTGCCTATTTCCTGAAGCAGAAAAACAGCGCCATCAACCAGCTCGTGGTTTCCGAGCCGCTGCTTTCGCGCTTCACCGGCAAATGGCTGATCACGCTGAGCCGCCCGATGTTCAACGCCCGCGGCGAGTTCGTCGGCGTGGTACAGATGGCGCTGCGCACGGAGTATTTCCAGACCCTGTTCGAGAAGATCGACGTCGGCCGTGACGGCAACGTCAGCCTGTTTGATGCCGAATGGCGGCTGCTGTCGCGCCATCCGGCCTTGCCGGAGCAGATTGGTCGTCAGTTCCTTGGCAGCGCATCGGCTGCCATGGCCGAGGGACAAACCCATGTCGTCTACGAGGCGCTTTCACGCGTCGATGGCACCGTGCGCCTGTTCCTGGCGCGCCGCCTGGAGGGCCTACCCTACAATTTGGTGATCGGGCGCGCGCCGCAGGAGTTCCTCTACAGCTGGCGCATCAAGGCCGGACTGTATGGCGCCGCCTTTGTCGCACTGAGCTTCGCGCTCGGCTCCCTGTTGCTGATGTATTACCGCTACAACGAGCATAATCGCCGCCTGATCACGCAGGCCTTCGAGGCAGCGGGGGAGGCCATCGTGGTCACGGATCCGGCCGTGCGCCTGATCAGCGCCAACCAGGCCTTCACCACCATTACCGGCTATACCTACGCCGAAGCCCGTGGTCAGCCACTCACTCAGCTGCTGCGCTCGGATCGGCATGACGATGCCTTTTATGCCGACATCGAGGCGCAACTTGCTGCCCACGGATTGTGGCGCGGCGAAATCTGGAACCGGCACAAGAATGGCGAGTCCTGTCCGCACCTGCTGGTGATTTCCACCCTGCGCGACAAGGACGGGCGCATCACCAACTGCGTCGGTCTGTTCAGCGACATCAGCGCCCTGCATGCGGCACGCCTGCAGGCGGAAGCGGCGAACCGCGCCAAGGGCGCTTTCCTCGCCACCATGTCACACGAGATACGCACGCCGCTGAACGGCATCCTGGGCGTCTCGCAACTGCTGCTGGTGTCCGATCTCAAGCCGGCCGAGGTGCATGAGCATGCGCGCACCCTGCTCAATTCCGGCAATACCCTGCTCACGCTGCTCAATGACGTGCTTGATCTGTCCAAGGTTGAGGCCGGCAAGCTGGAGATCAAGAGTGCCCCCTTCATGCCGGCGCAACTGCTGGACGAGGTGCAGGCCCTGTTCCGCGATTCGGCGGCGGAAAAGGGGCTGGCCTTGTCGGTCGTCTGGCATGGCAGTCGCAACGCACGTCATATCGCCGACTCGATGCGCTTGCGGCAGATTCTTTGCAACCTGCTCAACAACGCCATCAAGTTCACGCCCCAGGGCCAGGTCAGCATCGAGGCACGCGAATGCCTGGTCGAGCGCCAGCTCATGCTGGAGTTCGAGGTCCGTGATACCGGGATCGGCATCCCGCTTGAAAAGCAGGCGGCCCTGTTCAAGCCCTTTTCCCAGATCGACGACAGCAGCACGCGCCAGTTTGGCGGCACCGGTCTGGGCTTGTCGATTGTGCGCAGTCTGGCCGAGCTCATGGGCGGTTCCGTCGTGTGCGAGAGCGCCGGCGGCCAGGGCGCATGTTTCCGCGTGCGCGTGCGCAGCGAGCGCCTGCCTGAAGCCGGCGATACGCGCACCCTGTTGCGACCGGCCGAGGCACCGCTCCTGAGCGGCACGCGCAGCGCCTGTCGTTTGCTGCTGGTCGAGGACAACCCGGTGAATCGCAAAGTGATCATCGCCATGCTCGAAAAGCTGGGCTACCAGGTCAGCAGCGTCGAGAACGGGCAGGAGGCGGTCGATGCCGTGTGCGGCGGAGACCTGCCCGACCTTGTCATCATGGATTGCCAGACGCCGGTCATGGACGGCTTCGAGGCCACCCGTCGCATCCGCGCCTGGGAGGCCGAGCAGGGCCGTCCGCGCCTACCCATCATCGCCTTGACCGCCGGCGCCTTCGAGAGCGACCGCGTCCGCAGCAGGGAAGCCGGCATGGATGAGTTCCTGACCAAGCCGGCCAGCATGCAGACCCTGCACGACACCCTGCGCCAGTATTTGCCAGCGTCGTCCTGAAAGGCCGCGGAGCAGCGGGTATGATCCGGTTTTTGCCATCGCTCCCGTCCCGTGTTTTCGTCTGATGACATCGCGTACCGCGGCCGTTTTGCGCCCTCGCCGACGGGCCCGCTGCATTTCGGCTCGCTGATCGCTGCCGTCGGCAGCTATCTGGAAGCGCGTACGCGCAAGGGCGAGTGGCTGGTGCGCATCGAGGACGTGGATGTGCCGCGCTGCAAGCCGGAACATGAATCTGCCATTCTGAAGACACTGGCCTGCTACGGCTTTCGCAGCGACGGCGAGATTCTGCGCCAGCGCGAACGCAGCCCTGCGTATCAGTCGGCGTTGAACCGCTTGCACAATGACGGCTGCATCTTCGGCTGCGCCTGTACGCGCAAGGAAATCGGCGACTCGACGCTGGCCAGTGACGGCGCACCGATCTACCCCGGCACGTGTCGCAATGGTCTGCCCCCAGGCAGGGAGGCGCGTGCCTGGCGCCTGCGGGTCGGGCAGCAGCGCATTGCCTTCAGCGATGCGGTGCAGGGTGAGATACGACAGGATCTCGGCGCCGAGGTCGGCGATTTCGTGCTCTTGCGCGCGGATGGGCTGTTTGCCTACCAGCTGGCCGTGGTGCTCGATGATGCCGAGCAGGGCATCACGCATGTCGTGCGCGGTGCCGATCTGCTGGATTCGACGCCGCGCCAGATCTGGCTGCAGCAATGCCTGGGCGTGCCCACACCCGCCTATGCGCATTTGCCCGTAGTCGTGAATGCGGCCGGCGAGAAACTCTCCAAACAGACACTCGCCGCCGCGCTCGATGACAACAATCCGGTGCCGGCGCTGTGGCAGGCGCTGGACTTTCTCGGCCAGCAACCGCCCCGCGCTTTGCGCGGCGGCAGCCTTGCCGAACTCTGGGACTGGGCCATGCGCAACTGGTCACTGGCTCGCGTCCCCCGTCACAAAACCCTTCCTCAAGTCGAGACATCATGCTGATCACTGCCGATCCCGAACTCAAGCGCCTGTTCGAAACCGTACGCACCATCGCCGTCGTCGGCTGTTCGCCGCGACCGGAACGGCCGGGCCACTATGTGGCGAAATACCTGAAGGACCTCGGCTACCGCATCATCCCGGTGAATCCGGGCCAGACCGAGATTCTCGGCGAGAAATGCTACGCCTCGTTGCGAGACATTCCCGAGCCGGTGGACATGGTGGATTGCTTCCGTCGCGCCGAGGACATCCCGCCCGTGGTCGAGGATGCCATCGCGATTGGCGCAAAATTCGTCTGGATGCAGCTCGGCATCGTCAACGAAGAGGCCGCTCAGCGCGCCATTGCCGCCGGGATCGGGGTGGTCATGGACCGCTGTCCCAAGATCGATTATCCGCGCCTGTTTCGCTGATCGCTCAGAAGGCCTTGCCGAAGCCGGCAATGCCGGCGGCAAAGCGTACCAGTCCGTAGCACAGCCAGGCCAGGAAGCGGCGCGAAGGTGAGAGGTGTTCGGCCTCGACAATCTCGACTGCGCCCTCCTGCATGGCTTGTTCGAGACTGGTGCGCAAGTGCCGGGAAAAGTCGCGGTCACGCACGGCAATGTTGGCTTCACGCGCGAGCATCAGGCTGAAGGGATCGATGTTGGACGAGCCCACGGTCGCCCACTGACCGTCGACGACTGCAACCTTGGCGTGCAGATAGCTTTTGCGATATTCAAGAATGCGCACGCCGGCACCGAGCAGGTCGCCATACAG
The DNA here is from genome assembly GCA_019750575.1 of Rhodocyclaceae bacterium. Lineage (GTDB taxonomy): Bacteria > Pseudomonadota > Gammaproteobacteria > Burkholderiales > Rhodocyclaceae. The sequence goes on from JAIEOJ010000247.1 coordinate 8,354, forward strand.
CGCGAGCGTGGCGTAGTACTGCAGGCGATACTCAACCCGCCCTTCCAGCAGCAGGATGACCCGCACACCACGGCGGGTCGCGGCGCGTAGCGCGCGCCGAAAGCTACGCCCGGGCAGGAAGTAGGCATTCGCGATGACGATTTCTTCGCGCGCCGTGATGATGGCCGTGAGGTAGGCGTATTCGATCTCGCGCCGGTGCCGCAGGTTGTCGCGAATGAGCAGTGCCGCCTGCATCGTGCCTGAGGCTGCCGTGTCTTGCGCAACGACCCGGCCGGGCCGGTGACGCTCACCCAGATTGACCCAGCGCAGCGTATGCCAGAGCCGGCTCATGGTGTAGTGGATATCCACCAGTAGCGGACCTTCAACCTTGACGGCGTAATCGAAACGCGGTTCGGCCAGACCGGGCGGACTGAGGTCGTCGATGATGTTGATGCCGCCGACGAAGGCGATCCTGGCATCGATGCAGGCAAGTTTGCGATGCAGCCGTCTGAGTCGATGCCGCTTGAGCCGGAAGCGTGCCAGCTCCGGGCGGTAGACATAGACCTCGACGCCGCCCTCGCGCAGCATCTGGCCGAGGCCGCTGCCAAAATCCGGACTGCCGAAACCATCAACGGCGACACAGGTCCGCACGCCACGCGCGGCCGCTGCGATCAGGGCGTCGGCAACGGCGCGCCCGGTGCGATCATCCTTGAAGATATAGGTTTCGAGACGGATTTCGCGTTGTGCCGCATTAATCGCGGCGAGCAGGGCCGGAAAGAATTCGCCGCCCGCAGTCAGCAGCTCGATCTGGTTGCCGCTGCGATAAATGCCGCTCATGCCGGCAGCGGGCGCAGGTGCGCAGAGAGTGCGGCATGGTCGGAGATGCGCGCCCAGCCGGGGCCGGTATGCACCTCGGCATGTTCGACGGCAAAGCCGCGCACATAGATGCGGTCGAGCCGCATCAGCGGCAGTGCTGCGGGGAAGCTGCGTATTGGCCGGCCGGCGCGGCCGGCAAAGGCCTCCTGCAGGCCGAGCCGCTCGGCCAGATGGGATTGCGCCTGATTGCGCCAGTCGTTGAAGTCCCCCGCGATGATCAGCGGAGCATGGTGCGGGATCAGCTCCTCCAGATCGCGGGCCAGTGCATCCATCTGCCAGCGGCGGCTGGCGCCGAACAGCGAGAGATGCGCGCAGACGCAATGCAGGGGCTGGGACCACCCCTCCGGCTGTACCGTGCAATGCAGCAGGCCGCGCTTTTCAAAGCGCAGGTGCGTGACATTCTGATTGCGGCTGGCGAGGATGGGAAAGCGCGACAGGATGGCATTGCCGTGGTGGCCGTGGTCGTACACGGCATTCTGTGCATAGGCGTTGTGCCACAGATCGTCGGCCAGAAACTCGTGCTGCGGCTGCCCCGGCCAGCGCGGATGGCGGTGCGCATGCCGCTCGTGCAGGCCTTGCACTTCCTGCAGGAACACCAGATCCGGCTTGAGTGTGCGGAGCTGCGCCCGCAGCTCGTGCACCATGAGGCTGCGATTGAACAGCGAAAAGCCCTTGTGGATGTTGTAGGTGGTGATGTGCAGGGTCGGCATAGGCATGCGCAGATGATGCCATGGAGACTCGCGACTGGCGCACCGGC
>JAIEOJ010000139.1 GCA_019750575.1 Rhodocyclaceae bacterium
TTTTTTGAAAAATCTTTAAAAACCACCGATTTCTCAATCGTTCCCGCAAAACACCGCCGGAAACCACCGCCTTGCAGTTCCTTCAACACCTAACCGCTCGTTGAAAGGACGCGCATTCTAGCGAGCATCTCACACTCTTTGCAAGGGCTTTCGTGCAAGTTTTTTGAGGCATGCAAGAAAGCTTAGTAAAAACAATATGTGTAGCGACTTGCTGAAGTCCCACTCACCTGGCCTGCAAGTCCTCAGCGCAAGAAAACAGGAGAGTCGTGCACTGAAAGGGGGCTGACGGCAGCCCCACTGACCAGGGACATCGCCAGGACAAACGCGCCGCATGACGCGTGGCGCACACATGCGCTTATGCCGATCCAATCACCATTCAGCCTAGCAATCCACGCACAGTGCCGGACACAAGATCAAGCACCGATTCGCAGCCCGCTTAGAGCGGCGAGCGGAGCCGGCATACAAGCACTGATACACGGCGCTTGCTGATGAACACAGAAAAACAAAACGCCCCTTGCGGGGCGTCATGTCAGTTCTGGCGGAGACGAGAAGATTCGAACTTCCGATACCCTTTTGGGGTATGCTCCCTTAGCAGGGGAGTGCCTTCGACCACTCGGCCACGTCTCCGAACCGGACGCGATAATACTTGCTTCGCGTGCCCGGGTCAAACGAAAACAGCTTATTGATCGAGGCCGAAGGTCTTGTGCAGTACGCGCACGGCCAGTTCGAGATATTTCTCGTCGACAACAACGGAAATCTTGATCTCCGAAGTCGAGATCATCTGGATGTTGATGCCCTCTTCAGCGAGGGTACGGAACATCTGGCTGGCCACACCCGGATGCGAACGCATGCCGACACCCACAGCCGAGACCTTGCAGATCTTCTCGTCACCCATGATGGCGCGAGCGCCGACATGCTTCTGCACGGACTCTTCGAGAATCTTCTTGGCACGTGCATATTCACTGCGATTGACGGTGAAAGAGAAGTCGGTGGTGCCATCATGGCCGACATTCTGGATGATCATGTCGACATCGATATTGGCTTCCGAGATCGGACCGAGGATCTGGTAAGCGATACCGGGCTTGTCAGGCACACCGAGCACAGTCAGCTTGGCTTCGTCACGGTTGAAGGCGATGCCGGAAATGATTGGTTGTTCCATCGTGGAATCTTCCTCTAATGTAATCAGCGTACCGTTGGTTTCCTTGCCCTCTTCCTCGAAGCTGGACAGCACGCGCAACTTGACCTTGTACTTGCCGGCGAATTCGACCGAGCGGATCTGCAGCACCTTGGAGCCAAGGCTGGCCATTTCGAGCATTTCCTCGAAAGTGATGCGTTCCAGCTTGCGCGCCTCGGGCACGATGCGCGGGTCGGTGGTGTAGACCCCGTCGACATCGGTATAAATCTGGCACTCATCGGCCTTGAGCGCCGCTGCAAGCGCGACACCGGTCGTATCAGAACCGCCACGGCCCAGCGTGGTGACGTCGCCATTTTCATCAACGCCCTGGAAGCCGGCAACGATGATCACCTTGCCGGAATCCAGATCGGCACGGATATTACTTTCCTCGATGGCGAGGATGCGCGCCTTGGTATGAGCGCTATCCGTCAGGATCTTGACCTGGGCGCCGGTGTAGCTCTTAGCATCAACGCCGATGCCCTTGAGTGCCATCGCCAGCAAGGCAATCGTGACCTGCTCGCCCGTGGACACCATGACATCCAGCTCTCTGGGGTCCGGCGAAGCCTGAATCTCCTTGGCCAGGCCGATCAGGCGATTGGTTTCGCCACTCATGGCCGAAACCACAACCACGACCTGATTGCCTTGCGCCTGCCAGCGGGCAACGCGCTTTGCGACATTCTTGATGCGCTCGGGAGAGCCCATCGATGTGCCGCCGTACTTCTGAACGATGAGTGCCATGCGTCCCTGCTTCCCTACATGAGAAATTCAAACAAAGTCCGCCATTCTAGCCCAGGACAGATCAAATTGCTTCCGGATGCGAGCGCCGCTGTCAAAGCCCACAAAGTGGCCTATATTCTATATACTTAAACCGGGTAGCAGGCCCCGGCCCGCCAGGAAACGCGCAGAACCATCGTGCCGATCGGCACGCCACACCAAGCTGAGGAGGTCGCGTATGTCGGCAAGCGATAAAATCGATGCTCGAGAAATACGGCGCAAACTGGGCATGAACCAGCAGGAGTTCTGGTCTCTGCTCGGCGTCACGCAAAGCGGTGGCTCGCGCTATGAAAGCGGGCGCAACATGCCGCGCCCGGTGCAGCACCTTCTGCGACTGGTCCACGTCGAACGTGTCGACATCAGTCGCATCAAGCGCGAGGATCTTGAGGTCATCGAATACCTCAAGGCCAGCAATCCCGCGCTGTTGCGCGATCTCAAAAAGCAGGCCAAGGCACAGCGCAAGGGCGGCTGAGCTTCAGGGGCTCAACTGAACCGGCAGCCCGAGGGCGGCGATGCGCGCGCCCAGATCCTCCATCCACGCTGAAGGCAGCTGAGCGAGACGTTCCGCTCCCGCCTGCATCGGTGCTCTCGCCAGCCCGTACAGCTGAACCCCGCGAATATCATCGCGCACCGCCGCCAGAAGTCCGAGATAGGCCTCCAGCTCGGCCTCGCCCGGCGGCTGCCCATCGACCGACATCATGCAGGTTTGCACCCAGGTCGGCACCAGCCCGGCGCAAAGCTTCAAGCGTGACAGCGCTGCACCCGGCCGCTGATGTACGCCATTCACCAGAAGAATCCGCGCCGGAGTCACCGCGTCGATCTTGAACCAGACTTCACCACCCGCCTCGGCAAGCAGGCGCAGCCCTTTCTGCACTTGACGGCGCTGGACCAGGCTACCGTTGGTGATCAACCTCAGCTTCAACTCGGTCAGTGTGTGCGCGCGCACAATGCGTACAAGCAGGGCAACCGCTTCGGCGAATTCCGGCGCACTGGTCGGCTCGCCATTGCCGGAAAAGGCGATATCCATCAAATGCCTGGCCTCCGGCGCGACCCGGGTCTGCATGAAATCGCCATGCAGTACCTCGTCGAGCAGGCGGTTGAGTTCAGACTCAAGCAGCGCCAAATCCAGCGGCGGCGGTCCGCCACGACTCAGATTGGGTACCTGGCAGTAAATGCAGCCCCAGTTGCAGGCATTGTTGGGATTGAGGTTGATGCCGATCGAGACCCCACCTGCACGCCGCGAAACCACCGGATATACATGGCGCAAGCCTGCGCTTTCACGATCGTGATTACGGGTCGTCAGTGTTTGCTTCAGGGGCTTCATGGGGCGGATGGTATACTTCGCAGGTTTTTCAGCTTAACACCCTTAACATCGCTCGTCTCGGCTTCGCCTTTACGCGGCCCGATGCGGAAAACCCCTCATGCAAATCACACGTCGCCTCGAATTCGATGCAGGCCATCGCATCCCCAACCACAAGGGACAGTGTCGCCACCTGCATGGACACCGCTACATCCTGGAAATCACCCTGTCGGGCGATGTCATCCGCGGTAGCGACAATGCCGCAGACGGCATGCTGATGGATTTTTCCGAGATCAAGCGGATTGCCAACGAGCACCTGGTCGAACGCTGGGATCACGCATTTTTTGTGTTTCGCGATGACCGGGTTGTGGCCGACTTTCTGGCCTCGCTGCCCGAGCACCGGACGGTCGTACTCGACGTCACGCCCACCGTCGAAAATCTGGCCCGTGTCGCATTCAACACCCTGGATCCGCTCTACCAGGATGCCTACGGCAACCATTTGCGGCTCGAAAACATCCGCCTCTACGAAACCCCGAATTGCTGGGCCGACATCGCACGCAGCTGATTCCTTGCAGTTTTTAGCGAATTAGGGGACTTAGCCCGGGGTGATTGGGCTATCGGGAGGGATGTGCTGTCGCACAATGACAGCAACATAGGCAGAGCCATCCCTCATGAAACAGCTTGCCGTATTCAATCAGAAAGGCGGGGTCGGCAAGACCACCACCGCGCTCAACCTGGGCGCAGGCCTCGCCCGCAAGGGCCATGAGGTCTTGCTGCTGGATCTTGATCCGCAAGCCCATATGACCTCCATCATGGAGCACGCGCCGCGCGATGTCGCGGCGAGCATTTTTGCCTTTTATCGCGACGGCAAGGCACTGCACGAGCTCGAGGTTGAATGGCCGGGTATCGGTCGCCTGATTCCGGCCCATACAGAACTGATCAAGGTCGACTCGCTGTTTGGCAAGGGACCAAACATCCTCAACAAGCTGGGTAACGGCCTGACGTCTCTGCGTGAAATGCACGGCGAACGCATTTCCATCATCGATTGCTGCCCGTTTCTCGGCGTGCTTTCACTGAATGCGGTCTTCGCCGCCGACTGCCTGATTGTGCCGGTTTCGTCCGACTTCCTCAGCTTGCGCGGCGCGCAGCAGATCGACCATACCCTGAGAGTGCTCGAGCCCGTGCTCAAGCGCAGGGTGGAGCGACGCTATCTGCTGACCCGCTTCGACAAGCGGCGCAAGATGAGCTTCGAAATACAGGAAAAGATGCGGGAGCTGTTCGGCGATGACGTCTGCGAGACCGTCATTTCGGAGAATGTTTCAGTTGCCGAAGCGCCCGCCGTGCACAAGGATGTTTTCGCGCACGCCGCAGACAGCCGCGGTGCGAAGGATTATGCGAGCCTGATCGAGGAACTGACAGCGAGCGGATTCTTCCGCCGCATCAGCGCGCAATCAGGCTGACCACATCCTCGAAATTTCCGGCGGCGGAAGTACGCACCGAGCCTTGATGGCAGACGCAATTGAGAATCTGGCAGTCGCGATAAATCTGGCGCAACTTGCGCCCCGCCTCTTCCTCGGTTTCCCCGGGAATCATCAGGTTATCAACGACCATGCCGACACGCGTACGGATGCGGAATGCATATTTCTTCAACTTGAAGGGCTGCATAAAAAATCCGTTATAAGTCATAAGGATTGATGCAGTATATGCACGCGTTTCTAAAAATACAAGATAGAGCCCTATTTTGCATAGGGAATCATGGTTTCTTCGCAACGCAACCACACAAGGTCCAGGCCTGCAGCAGGCCTGCCGTCCCAGCCAACGCGTAAAAGAAAAGGGGCAGCGGCTTGCGCCACTGCCCCTTTTCAGGTCTTGCCAGACGAATCAGGCAGCCAGTGCCTTGATTGCTGCGCTCAGACGGCTCTTGTGACGAGCAGCCTTGTTCTTGTGCACGATCTTCTTGTCGGCGATCGAGTCGATCACGCTGACGGAAGATTGATAGACAGCTTGGGCGGCAGCCTTGTCGCCAGCTTCGACGGCCTTTTGCACTTTCTTGATCGCGGTGCGCAGAGTCGAACGCAGGCTCATGTTATGGGCGCGCTGCTTGACCGCCTGGCGGGCGCGCTTGCGAGCTTGTGCAGTATTTGCCATATCGAAATCCGGTAAAAAATTAGGTTGGTGAAACAAGTGAAGTCCGCGATTGTACAAGCAAAAGAAAGCCTGTGCAAGCACTTTGGCAGCTTGGCTGCAAAACCGGCTAACATTGCGCCCAGTCTGCAGGCCCGGCCCGTTGATCCCGATTTTGCCATACACCACGTTTCAAACCCCTATCGTCCCCCGATGAATCTGCTCAAAGCCCTCGCCACCGTCAGCAGCCTGACCCTGTTGTCCCGCATTCTGGGCTTTGTCCGCGACTTCGTGATTGCCCGGGCGTTTGGCGCGGGCCTTGCCACCGATGCCTTTGTCGTGGCCTTCCGCCTGCCCAACCTGTTGCGCCGCCTGTTTGCGGAAGGCGCCTTTTCCCAGGCATTCGTGCCCATCCTGGCCGAGTACAAGAACAAGCGCGGCGAGACCGACACCCATCAGCTCGTCAATCGGGTCGCCACCCTGCTCTTCGTCATCCTGTTCGGCGTGACGCTGCTCGGCGTGCTCGGCGCACCGGTGCTGATCCATGTCTCGGCGCCCGGCTTCAGCAACGATCCGGACAAGTTCGCACTGACCGTCGAACTGACGCGCATCTGCTTTCCCTACATACTCTGCATGTCGCTGGTCGCCCTCTCCGCCGGCGTACTGAATACCTGGAGCCGCTTCGCCGTGCCGGCGTTTACGCCGGTGCTGCTGAACCTCTCCTTCATCGGCATGGCACTGTTTGCAGCGCCCTGGTTCGAGCAACCCATCATGGTGCTCGGCTGGGCGGCACTGATCGGCGGCCTCCTGCAACTGGCCATCCAGTTGCCGGCACTGGCACGCATCGGCCTGCTGCCGCGCTGGGACTGGGCACCGGCGGACGCCGGCGTGCGCCGCATCCTCAAGCTGATGGCGCCAGCCGTGCTTGGTGTCTCCATCTCCCAGGTATCCCTGCTGATCAATACGGTGTTCGCCTCTTTCCTCGTCACCGGCAGCGTGTCCTGGCTCTACTACGCGGACCGCCTCATGGAGTTTCCTTCCGGCCTGCTCGGCGCCGCCTTGGGAACGATACTTCTGCCCAGCCTGGCCAAGCTGCATGCCGGCGACAGGCACGAGGAATTTTCCGCCCTGCTCGACTGGGGCATGCGTCTGACCTTGATGCTGACGATGCCGGCGGCCCTGGCCTTTGCCATCCTCGCGGTGCCCTTGCTGTCCACGCTGTTCCAGCACGGCGCATTCACGGCACACGACGTCCTGCAAACCAAGAGCGCGCTGATCGCCTACAGCGTCGGCCTGACCGGCATCATCATGGTCAAGATCCTTGCCCCCGGCTTCTATGCACGTCAGGACATACGCACGCCGGTCAAGATCGGCCTGATCACGCTGGCCCTGACCCAGGCACTCAATCTGGTCTTCATCTTCGGCCTGCAGCTCGACCACGCCGGCCTTGCGCTGTCGATCGGCGTAGCCGCCTGCTTCAACGCCAGCCTGCTGCTGATCGGCCTGCTCAGGCGCGGTGCCTATGTGCCGCAACGCGGCTGGCTGCGCTTCGGCATGCGCCTCGCAGCCGCCCTGTGCGTGCTGGCGGTGGTGCTGTGGCTGGGCATGGGCAGCGAGGCCTCCTGGCTGCAGGCTGACAAGTTTGAGCGCCTGTGGCGCCTCGCGGCCATCGTGGCGGGCGGTGGCGCTGCGTATTTCGCCAGCCTGTGGGTTGTCGGCGTGCGCCTGGCAGACTTCCGCCGCAAAGGCGCCCTCTAGATCGCGACCCCTGTCGCTTCCACTCAGTGTACCGAGTGCGAGGTCGACTCCGGCATCATCTGCTGCTGCAGGCGCCTGAGGGCAAAGGCCGAGGCCTCGTCACCGACGGCGATGCCGCGCTCGTACCAGGTCTGGGCGCGTCCGAGATCGCGTTCCAGTCCCTGCCCCTTTTCATACAAGGCCCCCAGCCAGGCGTAGGCTGGCGCGTAACCATGGTTGATGGCGTCGTACATCAGCGCGATGCCGTGTGTGATATCGGTCTTGCCGTGACTGCCGGTGATCAGGTAATGGCCGAGGATGGCCATGCTGCGCGCATCGCCGCGCTCAGCCACCTTGCCCAGCCAGGCATGGCCAAGCTCGGGATCATGCGGCAGGCATTCGCCGGCAAAGTAGGCATCGGAAATGCAATTCGCGGCATTGCCGTAACCAGCTTCGAACGCCTCCTCCAGCACGCTTAAAGCCTGCTGTGGATCGGCGGCACAACCCTCGCCCTTTAGCAGCATCATGCCGACTGCCGCCTTGGCAGAGAGCACGCCACGCGCCGCCCCGATGGACAGCAGGCGAAAAGCCTCGGCCTTGTCCTCGTTCACGCCCATGCCCGACTGGTACATCCAGCCCAGATTGCAATGCGCACGCATGTCACCCTTGTCCACGGCACGACGATACCAGTCCGCCGCCGCGGCAAAGTCCTGCTCGACGGCGATGCCCAGCGCATGCACCTTGCCCATGTGGAACATGGCACCGGCATGGCCGGTTTCAGCCAGTGCGCGCACCTTGTTGATGGCCTGGAAGTAATGCAGTGGCTCCGGATCGGCATCGACCATGTGGTCGTAGCGCATGCGCGCTTCTTCCAGATGGCGGGCCTTGAGCAGGCGATGCACCAGATAGCAGGCGAAATCGCCGCGCGAGGTGCTGATCGCAATCTCGGGCCAGATCAGCGCTTCGATCTCGCTGTCGTCAAACGCATCGGGCCACCAGCGTTCATGGCGCGTCAGGGCTTCGCTGAGACTGCTCATACCACCTCGTCGTGTTCGTGTTCGGATGCTGCAGTTTAGCCAAGCCTGCGCCAATGAAAAAGGGGCAAGCCGCAGCGTGCCCCTTTTCCTGCGGCAACAGCGCGCCGGCTTATGCCACCAGGGGCACGATCAGCAGGGCGACGATGTTGATGATCTTGATCAGCGGATTCACCGCCGGGCCGGCCGTATCCTTGTAGGGATCGCCGACCGTATCACCGGTCACCGCCGCCTTGTGCGCCTCCGAGCCCTTGCCGCCGAAGTGGCCATCCTCGATGTACTTCTTGGCGTTGTCCCAGGCGCCGCCGCCCGTGGTCATGGAAATGGCAACGAACAGACCGGTGACGATGGTACCCATGAGCACGCCGCCCAGCGCCAGTACGCCGGCGCCCGGCCCCATCAGCCAGTTGAGGGCAAAGGCAGTGACAATCGGCACCAGCACCGGCAGCAGCGAAGGCACCATCATCTCGGCAATCGCGGCCATGGTGAGCATGTCCACCGCGCGCGAGTAGTCAGGCTTGGCCGTGCCTTCCATGATGCCCGGGATTTCCTTGAACTGCCGCCGCACCTCGATCACCACGGCGCCGGCCGAACGTCCCACCGCCTCCATGGCCATGGCACCGAACAGATAGGGCACCAGACCGCCAATGAAAAGGCCGATGATGACCGCCGGATTGTCGAGGCTGAACACCACATGCTTGCCCAGGCCTTCGAGCGCATGCGTGAAGTCGGCGAACAGCACCAGGGCGGCGAGCCCGGCAGAGCCGATGGCATAGCCCTTGGTCACCGCCTTGGTGGTATTGCCGACTGCATCCAGGGGGTCGGTGACGGCACGCACGCTCTCGGGCAGGCCGGACATCTCGGCGATGCCGCCGGCATTGTCGGTAATCGGGCCATAGGCATCGAGGGCGACGATGATGCCGGCCATGGACAGCATCGAAGTCGCGGCAATGGCAATGCCGTACAGGCCGGCCAGCGTATACGAGGCCCAGATGGCCAGACACACCGAGAGTACCGGCCAGGCCGTCGCCCGCATCGACACGCCGAGACCGGCGATGATGTTGGTACCGTGCCCGGTGGTCGAGGCCTCGGCGATGTGCTGCACGGGCTTGAAGTCGGTACCGGTGTAGTACTCGGTGATGAAGACCATCAGCCCGGTGAGCACCAGACCGACTACCGCCGCGCCGTAGAGGCGCAACTGCGCGCCGCTCTCGATTCCGGCGGCAGCCAGCATGCCATCCGGGACGAAGTGCGTGGTGAGCGGGTAGAAGGCGATCAGGGCCAGCACGCCGGCCACCGCCAAGCCGCGATACAGGGCATTCATGATCTTGCCGCCCTCACTGGCCTTGACGAAACCGCAGCCGATGATGGAGGCAACGATGGAGAAGCCGCCGAGTACCAGCGGATACAGCACGGCCGCATCGCCGTGGCCCTTGAGCATCAGCGCACCGAGCAGCATGGTCGCGACCATGGTCACCGCATAGGTCTCGAACAGGTCGGCGGCCATACCGGCGCAGTCGCCGACATTGTCGCCCACGTTGTCCGCGATCACCGCCGGATTGCGCGGATCGTCTTCGGGAATGCCGGCCTCGACCTTGCCGACCAGATCGGCGCCGACGTCGGCGCCCTTGGTGAAGATGCCGCCGCCGAGACGGGCAAAGATGGAAATCAGCGAGGAGCCGAAGCCGAGGCCGATGAGCGGATGAATCAGGTTGTCTACCGTGGCATCCGCCGGCGCCTGCATGCGCAGGAAGGCGTAGTAACCGGCCACACCGAGCAGGCCCAGACCGACCACCAGCATGCCGGTGATGGCGCCGCCACGGAAGGCCACGTTGAGGGCGGGTGCAATCCCGTTACGGGCAGCCTCGGCGGTGCGCACATTGGCGCGCACCGAGACGTTCATGCCGATATAGCCGGCCGC
>JAIEOJ010000075.1 GCA_019750575.1 Rhodocyclaceae bacterium
TTTTTTGAAAAATCTTTAAAAACCACCGATTTCTCAATCGTTCCCGCAAAACACCGCCGGAAACCACCGCCTTGCAGCCCCTTCAACATCTAACCGCTCGTTGAAAGGACGCGCATTCTAGCGACATGCCCAGTCAGCACGCAAGGCTTTTTTGAAGGAATTCTGCATGCGGGCCCATAAGCCACAGATAGCAATGGGAATTTAGTTTGAGTGAGGCACTGCACATCACGCTTTAAACAAAAAGCGCCGCCCCGTTTCCGGTGGCGGCGCCTCTCCGTTCTGCATGGAGATTAATATTGTCGGCGTATCAGTTGAGCGTCACACGCACAAACTTGCGCTTGCCAACCTGCAGGACCACTGTCTCGCCGGCCACCAGTTGCAGCGCCTTGTCGCTGACCTTGTCGCCATTGATGCGTACACCGCCGCCTTCTATCTGGCGCAAGCCCTCTGAAGTGCTGCCGACCAGGCCGGCCTGCTTCAGGACTTGGGCGATACCGCCAGCCGGCACCGTCATCTCAGGCATCTCATCCGGCATGGCGCCACGCTGGAAGCGTGCCTCGAAGTCTGCCAGGGCATCTTCGGCGGCTTTCTGCGTATGGAAGCGCGCGACCAGCTCCTGTGCGAGCAGCACCTTGATGTCGCGTGGATTGCGGCCGCCGGCGATATCCTGCTTGAACCGGGCGATCTCAGCGCTGGCACGGAAGGACAGCAGGTCGTAGTAACGCCACATCAGGTCGTCAGAGACCGACATGACCTTGCCGAAGATCTCGTTCGGCGCTTCGGCGATACCTATATAGTTGCCGAGCGACTTGGACATCTTGTTGACGCCGTCCAGGCCTTCGAGCAAGGGCATCATCAGCACGCACTGCGGCGACTGACCGTATTGCTTCTGCAGTTCGCGGCCAACCAGCAGGTTGAACTTCTGGTCGGTACCGCCGAGCTCCACATCCGATTTGAGCGCCACCGAATCGTAGCCCTGCACCAGCGGGTACAGGAATTCATGTACGGCAATCGGCTGGTTGTTGGCGTAACGCTTGGAGAAGTCGTCACGCTCGAGCATGCGCGCCACCGTGTAGTGGGACGCCAGCTTGATCATGCCGGCAGCGCCCAGTTCATTCAGCCAGGTGGAGTTGAAGCAGATTTCGGTCTTCTCCGGATCGAGAATCTTGAAAATCTGGCTTTGGTAAGTCTTGGCGTTTTCCAGCACCTGCTCGCGCGTCAGCGGCGGCCGCGTGGTGTTCTTGCCCGAAGGGTCGCCGATCATGCCGGTGAAGTCGCCGATCAGGAACAGGATCTGGTGGCCCAGGTCCTGGAAGTGACGCAGCTTGTTGATCAGCACGGTGTGGCCCAGATGCAGATCGGGGGCGGTCGGGTCAAAACCCGCCTTGATACGCAAGGGACGGCCCTTCTTGAGCTTTTCCAGCAGTTCGGCCTCGATCAGAAGCTCGTCAGCCCCGCGCTTGATCAGGGCCAGTTGGGAATCGAGGTCACTCATTGCAAAACACCTGACTTGAAATTGTAAGCATTTGGTCGCACGGGGGAAATTTTGCTATCCTAGGCCGGTTTTTTGCCGTCCAAGTGTAGTCCCATGCCGATTGAGAAGAGCAAGATTTTAACGCAAGTCAATCACTACCGCTCCGCCAAGCCCACGCACTTCTGGGCTGCCGCAGGCATTGCCGGCGCTTCCATGTTCGGCATGGTGGTCGGGGCATTTGGTACCGCACCGGACACCAATACCGTGCAGATCACCCAGCAAACCGTGATCGAGCAGCTGGCTGCGCCGCAGGCGGCATTGCTGCCCATGGAGACCAGCGCCCTGCCCTTCGTGCGCGAAGAGCGCATCCTGCGCGGCGATACGGTTGCTTCCCTGCTCAGCCGTGTCGGTGCTGATGACCCCGCTGCCCTGAACTTCCTGCTGACCCATGACACGGCGCGCGTCATCGCGCGCCAGATGAGCCCGGGCAAGACCATCACGGCACAGATTGGTGACAGGGGTGAGCTGCTCTCGCTGGTCTTCCCGCTGAATGGCGGCAGGGATCAGGCACTCTTCGTCGAGCGTCAGGACAACAGCAGCTTCAAGGCCAGTGAACGTGCCCTGCCGCTGGAAACCTTCGTCCAGATCAAGTCGGCCGAAATCCGTTACTCGCTGTTCGGTGCCACCGATACGGCCGGCATACCCGACAGCGTCGCCACCCAGCTCGCGGACATCTTCGGTGGCGACATCGACTTCCACACCGATCTGCGCAAGGGCGACCGCTTCAGCGTCATTTATGAAACCCTGACCCATCAGGGTAAGCCGGTTCGTACCGGACGCATCCTTGCTGCCGAGTTCATCAACAACGGCAACACCTATCGTGCCTTCTGGTATGGCGTCGGCGAAAGTGGCGGCTACTACACCGCCGAAGGCAAGAATATCCGCAAGGCTTTCCTGCGCTCGCCACTGGAGTTCTCGCGCGTGACCTCGGGCTTCACCACGGCACGCTTCCATCCGGTGCTGCAGACCTGGCGCGCCCACAAGGGCGTGGACTACGGCGCGCCCACCGGTACGCGAATCCGCGCCACGGCTGACGGCGTGGTCGAGTTCGCCGGCCGTCAGAACGGCTACGGCAATGTCGTGATCCTGCGCCACCAGGGTACCTACACCACTCTCTACGGGCACATGTCCGGCTTCGCGCCAGGCCTGAAGAAGGGGCAGCGCGTCAGCCAGAGCGATGTGATCGGCTATGTCGGTGCGACCGGCCTCGCGAGCGGCCCGCATCTGCATTATGAATTCCGCATCAACGGCGTACACCAGAATCCGCTGACCATCGCCATGCCCAGCGCACCGCCGCTCACGGCGGCACAACTGCCGGACTTCAAGCGCAATACACAAGCCTATCTGGGCCAGATCGAAATGACCCGCGGCGGCAATCTCGCCCTCCTGAACTAAGGTCGGAATGTCCGCCGAGCTCTATATCGGCTTGATGTCGGGTACCAGTCTGGATGGCGTCGACGCCGCACTGGTGCAAATCGGGGATGGCGAGCTGCGCTTTCTCAGCAGTACCTACCTGCCCTATCCGGAGAGTGTGCGTGCGGCAGCCCTCGCCTTGCATGCACCGGGACCCGATGATCTTCACCACGCCGCGCTCCTCTCCAACCGAGTCGCCGAACTGTATGCGCATGCGGTTGCAGAGCTGCTCGAATCAGCCGGCACTGAGGCGCGCCACATCAAGGCGCTGGGGGCACACGGCCAGACCGTGCGCCACAATCCGGCTGCCGGCTACAGCCTACAGCTGATCAACCCCGCTTTGCTGGCCGAACTGAGCGGCATCACCACCGTTGCCGACTTTCGCAATCGCGACATCGCCGCCGGCGGTCAGGGTGCGCCACTGGTGCCGGCCTTCCATGACGCCATGCTGCGCCATCCGGGCGAACATCGGGTCGTGCTCAATCTCGGCGGTATCGCCAACATCACGGATCTCGCACCGGACCGGCCCACTCGCGGCTTCGACACCGGCCCCGCCAACATGCTGCTCGATGCCTGGATACAGGCGCAGCGCGGTCTCGATTACGATGAAAACGGTGCCTGGGCTGCCAACGGCACGGTCCGCGAAAGCCTGCTGACCGGCTTGCTCGCTCATCCCTACTTCAGCCAGTCGCCGCCCAAGAGTTGCGGACGTGAAGAGTTCAATCTGGCCTGGTTGCGAGGCTGCCTCGATGGCAGCGAAGTGGCCGAGGATGTGCAGGCCACGCTCGTCGAACTCAGCGCCACCAGTATTGCCGATGCCATCCGCACGCATTGCGGCAAGCCCGACCTGCTGCTTGCCTGTGGCGGCGGTGCGCGCAACATCCAGCTGATGGCAGCGCTGGGCCGCAAGCTGCCGGAGACCCGCGTGACGTCAACGGACAGCGCCGGGCTGGATGGCGACTCGCTGGAGGCGATTGCCTTTGCCTGGCTGGCGCAGCGCACACTCCACGGCCTGTCCGGCAACCTGCCCGAAGTGACCGGCGCGCGGGGCGAGCGCATACTCGGCGCGATCTATCCCGCCTAGAAAACAAAAAAGGACGCCGAGGCGTCCTTTTTTGTTCCAGCGCGATGCGCGTCAAGCCGAGAACGAGGAACCGCAACCGCAGGTGCTGGTGGCGTTCGGATTCTTGATCACGAACTGCGAACCTTCCAGGCCTTCGGTGTAATCGATTTCGGCGCCGACCAGATACTGGTAGCTCATCGAGTCGATCAGCAGGGTCACGCCGTTCTTTTCCAGCGTGGTGTCGTCTTCGTTGATGGCCTCGTCAAAGGTGAAGCCGTACTGGAAGCCGGAGCAACCGCCACCGCTGACGAACACGCGCAGCTTGAGGGCGTCGTTGCCTTCTTCGAGGATCAGCTCCTTGACCTTGTTGGCAGCGCTGTCGGTGAAGTTCAGCGGGCTCGGCATTTCGGTAGGGGCGTTCATGGTTTTTCTCCGTTAGGTCTCAGCCCTCAAATAGGGCCGATTTCCGATATTTCAATTATCCGCCTCAGTCACGGACAGGTCAATCCGGGGAAATGCTAGGCGCTGGCGCTGTTCGCTGCCAGTTTCAGTTCAACGGCACGCGAGGGCGTGTCATGCACCAGACGTCCCTGAACCACCGCACCAAGGTGCATTTCCAGCGTGTTGTACTCGACATCCCCTGTGACCCGTGCCTTGGGCTGGAGTTCAAGGAACTCGCTCGAATGCACCGGGCCGGTGACGGTACCATTGATGACCACATGGCTGACCCGGACCTCGCCCTCGACACGGGCATGCTCGCTGACCACCAGCGTACTGGAGCCTTCGCCGCTCGCCGTGACATTGCCATGGATCTCGCCATCGATACGCAAGCCGCCGCTGAAGGTGATGTCACCATGAATCTGGGTACCTGCACCAATAAGGGTATCGATACGGTTCTGCGGCTTGCTCGGGGTGGGGCTGGTCTTGTTGCCGAACATGGGAGCTCCTTGGAGTGTGACGCCCTAGAGGGTGATGCGCTGAGTGGCCTTGACGCTGCCATCATGGACCAGGCGGGCTTCGACCGAGATCAGTTGTGCGCCTTCGGGTATGCGGAAGCGTCCGGCCAGACGATGAAAGTTGCGGAAAGCAACCTGATAGCGGGCCGCCTCCTGTTGATCACCCGGCGCGGGAAGAGTGATCATAGCACTGCGGCCAGCCTGCTGTATGTTCAGCAAAAACTGCAGCTGGCCACGAAACTCGCTGTCCTTCCGGCTCTGCTGCCGGGTCACCAGCATCGCATAGCCATAGCCGTTTTCGCCTGCCGGCTCAACGCGCAGCCGCGATATCGCGAGGCTGCCCTCAACCCCGCGTCCCTGGGCCATATTCTCAAAAACTGCGAGCTCCTCCTTGAGGCGGATGTTTTCCTCCTCAAGCTCGGCTGCATGCTTCTTGAATTGCGCCTGTGCCGCCTGCTCGATCTGCAGGCGCGCCGAGGTACTGCTGACCGAGGCACGCAACTGCTTCAGCTCAGCCTCCTGCTCGGACAAGCGCGACTTCAGGGTATCCATGGCCGAACTCTTGAAGCCGGCGATGGTACGGCCGGCGTCATAGATCCAGCCGGCCAGGGCCAGCGAGGCCGCCGTGATGATGATCACGCTGGCAGCCCGCCAGTGCCAGGGCACATGGGTGCGCACCGTCAGACGCGGCGCGGCAATGCCGAAGCGGCTGCGCAGCCGCCGCGCCTTTACGGCAAGACCGGAATTTGCCCGAGACCAGCGCATTCGTCACACCCAAACATGATGTTCATGTTCTGCACGGCCTGCCCTGCCGCACCCTTGACCAGATTGTCGATCACCGACAGGACCACCAGCGTGTTACCGCCTTGCGGACGGTGGATGGCGATACGGCAGGTATTCGACGCGCGCACCGAGCGCGTTTCCGGATGCGACCTGGGTGGCAGCACATCGACGAAAGGCTCATTCGCATAGCGCTTCTCGAACAAGGCCTGGAAATCCTCTTCGCGCGTGATGCGCGCATAGAGCGTGGCGTGGATGCCGCGGATCAGCGGCGTCAGATGCGGCACGAAGGTCAGGCCTACCGGCTGGCCGGCAGCGACGGAGAGGCGCTCGGAAATTTCCGGCAGATGACGATGCCCGGGCACGCCGTAGGCCTTGAAGTTGTCGGCGGCCTCGGGGAACAGGGTGTGTACCTCGGCCTTGCGGCCGGCGCCAGAGACGCCGGACTTGGCGTCGGAAATCAGGGTGTTGAGATCGACACAGCCGGCCTCGACCAAGGGCAGCAGGCCGAGCTGGGTCGCGGTCGGGTAGCAGCCGGGGTTGCCGACAATACGCGCGGTCTTGATTTTGTCGCGATTGACCTCGGGCAGGCCGTACACCGACTCCTTGAGTAGCGCCGGCTCGGAATGCGGCATGCCGTACCACTTCTCGAAGGCGGCGACATCCTGCAGGCGGTAATCGGCGGCCAGATCGATGATGCGCACGCCGGCAGCAAGCAGCTCCTGAGACTGCTTCATGGCCACACCGTGCGGCGTGGCGAAGAAAACGACATCGCAATCCTTGAGCGAAGACGAGGTCGGATCGGTGAACTTCAGGTTCACATGGCCGCGCAAGTTGGGAAACATGTCGGACACGGCGGTGCCCGCCTCGCCGCGCGAAGTGATCGCATGCAGCTCGGCATTCGGATGCTGGGCCAGCAGCCGCAGCAATTCGACGCCGGTATAACCGGTGCCGCCTACGATACCTACCTTGATCTTGTTGCTCATCATCGACTCCAGATACAGAGGGGCAATAGTAACAGAGACAACTTCCGCGCCCGGCAGTGCCATCCAAGCGCAACAACGGAGCGTGCGGTTGCAACCGTATGGAAGCCCGCAGGGCTGAACAATTGTTACCCCCTTCCATTGGGAAGGGGGTCAGGGGGATGGCCGTCCACCCCGAGAACAAAAAAGCCGCCCGTAGGCGGTTTTTTTGATTCGAGAAGCGCTGAGTATCAGCGCTTCGAGAATTGCTTGCGACGACGTGCCTTGTGGAAGCCGACCTTCTTACGTTCGACTTCACGGGCATCACGGGTCACGAAGCCGGCGTGCGACAGGGCGGGCTTCAGTTCAGCGTTGTATTCGATCAGGGCACGGGTAATGCCGTGACGGACAGCGCCGGCTTGGCCGGATTCGCCGCCACCATGGACGTTCACCATAATGTCGAAGGTGGTGCTGTGTTCGGTCAGTTCCAGCGGCTGACGCACGACCATGCGGCCGGTTTCGCGCGAGAAGAACTCATCGACAGGCTTGCCGTTCACGACGATCTTGCCGGAGCCGGCCTTCAGGAACACGCGAGCGACAGAGGTCTTGCGACGACCGGTACCGTAGTAGTAGTTAGGAGTTGCCATTATTCAGTTCCTTAGACGACCAGAGCCTTGGGCTGCTGGGCGGTATGCGGGTGATCGGTACCGGTGTAGCACTTCATCTTCTTGAGCATGGCGTAGCCGAGCGGGCCCTTGGGCAGCATGCCCTTGACGGCCTTCTCGAGCACGCGCTCGGGGAAGCGTTGTTGCAGCTTGGTGAAGTTGGTTTCATTGATGCCGCCCGGGAAACCGGTGTGGCTGAAATACTTCTTGGCTTGTGCCTTGTTGCCGGTCACGCGCAGCTTGTCGACATTCACGACAACGATGTAGTCGCCGGTATCAACGTGCGGGGTGTACTCGGGCTTGTGCTTGCCACGCAGGCGCAGGGCGATCTGGGAAGCAAGGCGGCCCAGGACCAGGTCGGTCGCATCGACGACGAACCAGTCGCGCTTGACTTCATGCGGCTTGGCGGAAAAGGTTTTCATAAACGACTCTGCTATCTCTAAATTCGTTGGAATTCCACCGGGCGTTTTTTACGACTTCCCTTGGAATTCAATGACAGTTCGCCCGTTGGCTGGCGCCCTGCACTTGTTGGAGCAGTGGAAAGCCGGGCATTTTATTGCAGGTTTCCCTTGCAAGTCAAGTACCAAGGTGTTTTTGCCCCGGCGCCGAGGGCCACCCTGGGTGGCGGGAGGCAAAGGGCGCAGCAGCGAGCCGGGGCTCAGGCCGCGCGAACCCCGCCGCTGACCCGCACGATGCCGGCCAGATCCCGGTACTGAAGCGGAGAAAATCCTTTAGCAACAAGCAGTTCGTGCATAAATCCGGCCTGGTCCCAGCCATGCTCGCACAGCAGGGTGGCGCCGGGCTTGAGCAGGTCCGCGGCGGCGTCGACAATGCGGCACAGATCGGCGCGGCCGGCATCGGCCGCCGCCAGCGCGCTGCGCGGCTCGAAACGCAGATCGCCCTGCGCCAGATGCGCGTCGTCCGGATCTATATAGGGCGGGTTGCTGACGATCAGGTCGAAATCGCGTTCGCTGAGGCTTGCGCTCCAGTCCGAGCGGATGAACTCGACACGAGCGCCCAAGGCCTCGGCATTCGCAGCAGCGATGTTCAAGGCCTCCGCCGACATATCCACCGCATAAACCTGTGCATCGGGACGCGCCAGCGCCAGCGAAATGGCGATGCAGCCACTGCCCGTGCCCAGGTCCAGAATGCGCGGCTGTTGCTTGCGCTCAATTGCGGCCAGCCCCTCATCGACCAGCAACTCGGTTTCCGGGCGCGGAATCAGCACACCCGGCGCCACAGAAAAGCGATGGCCGTAGAACTCCCGCCAACCCAGAATGTAGGCGACCGGTTCGCCGCGCTCGCGGCGGCTCACCCAGTCATTGAAACGGTCAGCGCGCTCGGCGGGCAGCGTCTCGTCATCGTGCGCGATCAGCCAGGCCTTGTTCCTGCCGCAGACCTCGGCCAGCAGCAGGCTGGCTTCGCTGGCCGGAATGCGGCCCCGCGCCGAGGCCAGCGCCGCCGCAATCGTCAGGCTCACTGCACGCTTTCCGACAGCGCGGCCAGCAGATCGGCCTGATGCTCGGCGGTCAGGGCATTGACCAGATCGTCGAGATCGCCGTCCATGATCATGTCGATCTTGTACAGGGTCAGGTTGATGCGGTGATCGGTGACGCGGCCCTGCGGGAAGTTGTAGGTGCGGATGCGCTCGGAGCGGTCGCCGCTGCCGACCAGCGACTTGCGCGTGGAGGCGATCTGCTGCTGCTGTTCGCGCTGCTGCGCGTCGTTGATGCGCGCCGCCAGCACGCTCATGGCCTGGGCCTTGTTGCGGTGCTGGGAGCGGTCGTCCTGGCATTCGACCACGATGCCGGTCGGGATGTGGGTGATGCGTACCGCCGAGTCGGTCTTGTTGATGTGCTGGCCGCCGGCCCCCGAAGCGCGGTAGGTGTCGATGCGCAGATCGGCCGGGTTGATGGTGATTTCCTCCAGCGCGTCGGCTTCCGGCATCACGGCCACCGTGCAGGCGGAGGTGTGGATGCGTCCCTGCGACTCCGTCTCCGGCACACGTTGCACGCGATGCCCGCCCGACTCGAACTTGAGCTTCGAGTAAGCGCCGTTGCCGACGATGCGCGCAATCACTTCGCGGTACCCGCCCAGCTCCGACTCATTGGCGGAAATGATCTCGACCTGCCAGCGCTGGCGTTCTGCATAGCGCGTGTACATGCGAAACAGGTTGCCGGCGAAGATGGCCGACTCGTCGCCGCCGGTGCCGGCGCGGATTTCCAGGAAGAGATTGCGCTCGTCGTTGGGGTCCTTGGGCAGCAGGGCGATCTGCAATTCGGCTTCGAGCGTTTCCATCGTCGCCCGGGCCGCATCGATTTCCTCGGCGGCGAAGTCCTTCATGTCCGGGTCGGCCAGCATCTCCTGGGCTGACGCCAGATCCTGCTCGGCCTGTACCCATTGCGCATACAGCGCAGCGACCGGGCCGATGTCCGCATGCTCGCGCGTGAGCTTGCGGTAGTTGTCCATATTGGCGGTCGCGCCTTCGCTGGCAAGCAGACGGTCGAGTTCGACGAGGCGTTCGCTGAGGTTTTCGAGCTTTTCGCGGATGCTGGGTTTCATCGTGATCGGGGAATGAATGACAAAAACCTGCGCTGTCAATGACAGCACAGGCAGGCGGCAGCGCCGGCGCTAATTGTCGGAAGGGAGGTTGTAGAGGCGCGAGATGGTGCGCGCCAGGTCGGCGCGATCGGCGCCGGCAGCCTGGTTCAGCGCCTGGGTCGGCGCATGCAGGAGCTTGTTGGAAAGGCCGTGGGACAAGGCTTCCAGCACCTGTGCCGGATC
>JAIEOJ010000050.1 GCA_019750575.1 Rhodocyclaceae bacterium
CGTCGGCAATGCTCGGCAGCTCCAGATTGCCTGTATACAACAGGGCCGCAGCCAGCGGCGTGCGCAGCTGATGCGCCAGCTGGGCCGCCATCTCGCCCATGGCGGCGAGGCGCTGGTTGCGCTCGGACTGCTGCTTGAGCGCATGCGTTTCGCTGACATCATGCAGCAGGACGATGCGCACGCCACTCGAATCCAGCGCCGTGACCGTCATCGCCACCTGGCGCGCCGCCACGCGAAACTCGCCCGGCACCTCGGTCGCCAGCAGATGGGCACGCTCGAACTCGGGCCAGAGCACGCCCTGCAGGGGCTGGCCGAGGATGGTCTCCGCCGCCGGATTGGTCTGCACCACGACATTGTCATGGCCGATGAGGATGACCCCGGCCGGCAGCGCATCCAGCAGCAGGGCCAGCCTTTCCGTCAGGGCGACTTTTTCCAGATACTGCTGGCGCAGGGCGCCATTGGCCGCCGCCAGCTCGGCCGTGAGCTCAGCCACCTGCGACTGCAGGGCGGTATAGGCGGTCGACAGCTCTTCGGAAGCCTGGTTGAAAATGCGAAAGGCTTCCGCCAGGCGCAGGGCTTCGGCCTGGGGATCGGCAGCAGCGTCGCCAGAGGGTTGTAGGGTCGTTTTCATCAGGCTCACGTAAGTTGCGGCGATGATGGCAGAATCGCCCCCCTCGGACA
Organism: Rhodocyclaceae bacterium; assembly: GCA_019750575.1. Lineage (GTDB taxonomy): Bacteria > Pseudomonadota > Gammaproteobacteria > Burkholderiales > Rhodocyclaceae. The sequence continues at coordinate 682 of JAIEOJ010000050.1, forward strand.
AGGAAACACCGGCCGTGCAAGCCTTCAAATAGGCGGCAATTTTTGCCGTTGCTTGCTGGAACCCCTCTTGCTTCCGCAACCGACAATCCTTCAGCGGCAAAATTGCCCCTCCGGAATCTCATGGCCAGCGCAGAACAGGCAACTTCAGGGATGAATGTCCCGCCCATCGTTGAGTCGTTCAACAAGCTCGAACCCCGTCAGCGGCTGATGGGGATGGTCGGTGCTGCGCTGCTGATTGCCCTGATCGCGGCGGCCTTCCTGTGGACGCGCGAACCCAATTATTCCGTGCTGTTCGCCAACCTGTCCGAACGCGATGGCGGCGAGATCGTCACCGTGCTGCAGGCGCAGAACATTCCCTACAAGTTCAACGAGAACGGCACCGCCATCCTGGTGCCGGGCAGCGTCGTCCATGACACGCGCCTCAAGCTGGCCTCGCAGGGCCTGCCCAAGGGCGGGCTGGTCGGCTTCGAGCTGATGGAAAACCAGAAGCTGGGCATCAGCCAGTTTGCCGAGCAGATCAACTACCAGCGCGGCCTCGAAGGCGAGCTGTCGCGCTCGGTGCAGTCCATCGCCACCGTCCGCGGCGCGCGCGTGCACCTCGCCATTCCCAAGCAGACCGCCTTCCTGCGCGACGAACAGAAGCCCTCGGCTTCGGTGCTGGTGGCCCTGCATCCGGGGCGCGTGCTGGAAGCCAGCCAGGTCGCAGGCATCGTGCACCTGGTCTCCTCCAGCGTGCCGCAGCTCAATCCGGCCAATGTCAGTGTCATTGACCAGGACGGCAACCTGATCTCGCAGAAGAAGGACCCGCTCCAGGAAGCCGGCCTCAATCCCTCCCAGCTCAAGTACGTCAAGGAACTGGAAGCCAGCTACATCAAGCGCATTGAGGAAATCGTCGGCACCGTGGTCGGCAGCCGCAACGTCAAGGCGCGCGTTGCTGCCGACATCGACTTCTCGCAAAGCGAGCAGGTGGCCGAAACCTACCGTCCGAACCCGACCCCTGATGGCGCCATCCGCAGCCAGCAGACCTCGGAAACCGGCTCCACCGTGCCCGGCGCACAGGGCGTGCCCGGCGCACTCACCAACCAGCCGCCGGCGCCCGCCACCGCGCCCATCACCACGCCCAACGTGGCCGGTGGTGGTGCAGGCGGCGCGGGCGGCGAAGCCCGCCCCTTCACCAAGAACGCCACCATCAACTACGAGGTCGACAAGACCGTACGCCACACCCGCATCGTGCCGGGCGAGATCCGCCGTCTGTCGGTGGCCGTCGTGGTGAACAACAAGGTCGATGACAAGGGCAAGGCCATCCCGCTCAGCCCCGCCGAACTGAAGCAGATCACCGACCTGTCGCGCGAGGCCATGGGCTTCAACCAGCAGCGCGGCGATACCCTCAATGTGGCCAACGCCAGCTTCTCCGCGCCGGAAAAGGCGGATATCCCGGACACCCCGCTGTGGAAGGATCCGGAAGCCATCTCCATCGGCAAGGAAGTCTTCAAGTATCTGGCCATCGCGCTGGTCGCCTGGCTGCTGTGGAGCCGCCTGCTCCGCCCGACCCTGGACCGCCTGGCTGAAACGAAGAAGCCCGAGACCGTCATGACCGACGACGGCATGATCGTGCTCGGCGGTGGCGGCGAGGATCCGCAGGCGGCGTTCGAGCGCAAGCTCGCTACAGCCAAGGAAATCACCAAGCAGGATCCCCGCTTGGTCGCCAGCATGGTCAAGGAGTGGATGGGTGGCAGCGAACCCCGATGAAGGTCTGGAAAAGAGCGCGATCCTGCTGCTGTCCCTCGGTGAGGACGAGGCAGCGGAAGTGCTCAAGAGTCTGGGCCCCAAGGAGGTCCAGAAGCTCGGTCACGCCATGGCGGCGATCAAGTCGGTGCCGCGCGAGAAAGTCGAGACCGTGCTGGACGACTTTCACGAGTACGCCGGCACCGGGGGCCCCGTCGCCGTCGACGAGAACCTGATCAAGGCCATGCTGACCAAGGCGCTCGGTGACGACCGCGCCGCCAACCTGATCTCGCGCATCATGCACGGCGGCGATACCGCCGGCATCGAAGGCCTCAAGTGGATGGACGCCCCCACCGTGGCCGACCTGATCCGCAACGAACACCCGCAGATCATCGCCACCATCCTGGTCCACCTCGAGTTCGACCATGCCGGCGAGATCATGAAGCACTTCAGCGAACGCCTGAAGAACGACGTGCTGCTGCGCATCGCCACGCTGGACGGCGTGCAGCCGGCCGCCCTGCGCGAACTCAACGACGCGATGGCGCGCCTGCTGGCCGGCGCCTCCACCAACCTGAAGAAGTCGGCCATGGGCGGCATCCGCCACGCCGCCGAAATCCTCAACTTCGTCGGCCAGGCGGCGGAAACCGCGATTCTCGACAATGTGCGCGAATACGATCCGGAGCTCGCGCAGAAGATCCTCGACGAGATGTTCGTGTTCGAGAATCTGCTCGATATCGACGACCGCGGCATCCAGCTGCTGCTGCGCGAAGTGCAATCCGACTCGCTCATCATCGCCCTCAAGGGCGCCTCGCCGGAAATGCGCGAGAAGGTTTTCAAGAACATGTCGCAGCGCGCCGCCGAAATGCTGCGCGAGGACCTCGAAGCCAAGGGTCCGGTACGCCTTTCCGAAGTCGAGAACGAGCAGAAGGAAATCCTCAAGATCGCCCGTCGCCTGGCCGACGAAGGCCAGATCCAGCTCGGCGGCGGCGGCGGCGACGATCAATTCATCTAAGGTGGCGCCATCAGCGCGGGTATGAGCGAGACTCCAAAACGTCCGGAGGAGATGAGCGCCTGGGAGCGCTGGGAAATGGCGAGTTTCGATCCGCCCAAGCCCAAGCCTGCGGCCGAACCGCCACCGCCTCCCCCGCCCCCTGCAGCGGTCGAGCCTCCGCCGGAACCGGCGGTCAAGCTGCCGACCGCCGAAGAGGTCGAGTCCATCTACAGCCAGGCACGCGAGGAAGGCTACCGTGTCGGCTTCAATGAAGGCCAGCAGGCCGCCCTCGCCGAAGCGCAGAAGTTTTCCGCCCTGGTGGAAAAGCTGGATGAGGCCATCACCGGCATGGAAGACGAAGTCGCCGAGGAGTTGCTGGCCCTGAGTCTGGAAGTCGCTCGCCAGGTCGTGCGCGAAACCGTGCGCCTGCAACCCCAGGCGATTCTCGCCGTGGTCAGGGAAGCGCTGCTGCAACTGCCGCACCAGCACGCGATGGTGTATCTGCATCCGGACGATGCCGCCCTGGTACGCCTGCATATCGGTGACCAGCTCGCCCACGCCGGCCATCGCATCCAGGATGACCCTGCCCTCACGCGCGGCGACTGCCAGATCGAGTCGGGCAACACCCGCGTCGATGCCACCCTCGAACACCGCTGGCAACGCGTCGTCGCCGGCCTCGGCGGCACCCTGCAACTCAGCCCGCCCGACAATCCGGCCGAGGACGCATGAAGCCGGCCGCCTACCGGACCTATCTCGCCCACTGCCGTCAGGTTGTGGCGCGCAGCCAGCCCTACGCGGCCGCCGGCCGTCTCACCCGCATCAACGGTCTGGTCATGGAAGCCGCCGGCCTCAAGCTGGCACTCGGCTCCGCCTGCCGCATCGCCACCCCCGGCGGCAGCTCGGTCGAGGCCGAAGTGGTGGGCTTCAACGGCGACAAGCTGTTCATGATGCCGAGCGAGGATGTTTACGGCCTCGCGCCCGGTGCCCAGGTCACGCCGGTGGATACGCCGCCGGTACCGCCGGCCCTGCACCAGAGTGCGCCGCCGAACCGGCGCGTGCAGGACCGCACCAAGCACCTGCCGGTGGGCGACTGCCTGCTCGGCCGCGTCGTGGATGCGCGCGGGCGTCCGCTCGACGACCTCGGCCCGCTGGAAAACCTGCAGGCACGGCCGCTGATGAGCCGCCCCTTCAACCCGCTGATGCGCGCCCCCATCAACCAGAGCCTGGACGTCGGCATACGCGCCATCAACGCCCTGCTCACCGTCGGCCGTGGCCAGCGCCTTGGCCTCTTCGCCGGCTCCGGCGTCGGCAAGAGCGTGCTGCTCGGCATGATGGCGCGCTACACCGCGGCGGACGTGATCGTGGTCGGCCTGATCGGCGAACGCGGGCGCGAAGTGAAGGAGTTCATCGAACAGAATCTCGGCGAGGAAGGCCGGCGCCGCTCCGTCGTCGTCGCCGCACCCGCCGATGTCAGCCCGCTGCTGCGCCTGCAAGGGGCCGCCTATGCCACCACGATTGCCGAGCACTTCCGCGACCAGGGCAAGCAGGTGCTGCTGATCATGGATTCGCTGACGCGCTATGCCATGGCCCAGCGCGAGATTTCACTGGCCGTGGGCGAGCCGCCGGTCACGCGCGGCTACCCGCCCAGCGTGTTCGCGCGCCTGCCGCAGCTGGTCGAGCGCGCCGGCAACGGCGCCAGTGGCGGCGGCTCGATCACCGCCTTCTACACGGTGCTGGCCGAAGGCGACGACCAGCAGGACCCGATCGCCGACTCGGCGCGCGCCATCCTCGACGGCCATATCGTGCTGAGCCGGCACCTCGCCGATGCCGGCCACTATCCGGCCATCGACATCGAACAATCGATCTCGCGCGCCATGACCAACCTGATCGGCCCCGAGCAGCTTGATCTGGTGCGCATCTTCAAGCAGCTCTACTCGCGCTACCAGCGCGCGCGCGACCTGATCGCGGTCGGCGCCTATGCGCCGGGCGCCGACCCCCAGCTCGACCGCGCGATTGCGCTGTATCCGCGCATCGAGGCCTTCCTGCAGCAGCGCATCGACGAACAGGCACCCTATGCCGCCAGCCTGGCGCAACTTGCCGAGCTGTTCGCGCAGACCTGACCTAAAATCGGGTATCCGCACCACGCATCACCCTGACCATGGCTGAAAAATTCCCCCTGCAGACCCTGCTCGATCTGTCCAACCTGCGCATGGACGAATCGGCCAAGAAGCTGGGGCTGCTGGTGGCCGGCGAGCGCGCCGCCGCCGAACGGCTGGAACTGCTCGGCAACTACCGCGACGAATACAACAATCGCTTCATCGAGGCAGCCCGGAACGGCCTGCGCCCCGAGGAGTGGCAGAACTACCGCAGTTTTCTCGACCGCCTCGACGAGGCAATTGCCCAGGCCCGCGAAATGCTGAAGCTCTCGCAGCGCCAGACCAAGGTCGGTCAGGACGACTGGCTGGACAAGCGCGGCAAGGTCAAGGCCTTCGACACCCTGGCCCAGCGCCATGAGCAACGCCAGCAATACGGCCAGATGAAGGCCGAGCAGAAGTTGAGCGACGAACATTCCGCGCGGAAGTACAACCCTTCCACGGCGCCCCACCCCGAGGGCGGGGGCGACTGAGATTCGCGGCAAGGCCGCCCGGACCTTGAGCGCAGCGCCCTGCCCCGGCTGGTGCGGTTTGTCCGCGCCGGCGCGGGCCGTCCGGCCCTTCCGGGCAGGGCGCCAAGAAGATGGCACAGTGCTTGCATTCCACCCCGGCATCACCCGTCAGGATGCCGCCATGAGTGCACTGTCCCTACCCGCCAATCCCGCCCTTGCGCAGAGCAAGCCGGCCAGCCCGTCCAACAACGCCGGCAATGCTGCCGACGAGGTCGACACCCCGTTTGCCTCGGTGCTCAAGCAGAAAGTGCAGGACAGCAAGGAAGGCCAGGACAAGCCGGCCGACACTGCCGCCGCGCCGGCACAAGGTGGACAGGCTGCCGCCGAAAAGGCTGAAAACCCTGACACGACAAGCCCTTCCGCCATGGCGCTGGCCACCGGCGAGTATGCACAGGACGCCCTGCAACAACTGCTGCCCTGGCTGCAGGCCATGCAGGGACAGAGCGCGCAGCCGCGTAACAGCGACACGCCCGAGGCCGGCGAAAGCCTGCTACCGGAAACCCTGATCGTGCCGCAAACCCAGGCAGCGCAGTCCGGACCGCAAGTCGATCCCAAGCAGGTGAAGGCTGACGATGCCGGCAAGGAAGTCGCGGAATTGCCGCCCGAACTGCTGAAGGACGGCAAAACGGCAGCGACCACGGCAAATCTTGCCGTGGCAACGGAAGCCCTGACGAACGGCAACAAACCGGGCAGCAAGCAGGAAAGCTTCGATGCCACCCTGCAGGGCGTGCAGCAGCGCCTGGATGCCCAGGTGCAGTCCGGTGCCACCCAGAGCACCAGCCGCGGCAGCGAGCCGGTCCGTCTGCAATCCACGCTGGGCACGCCGCAGTGGCAGGCCGAGTTCAGTGATCGCGTGCAGTTCATGAGCCGCAACAACGAAAGCCATGCCGAGCTGGTGCTGACGCCGCCGCAACTCGGCCGCATCGAGGTCAGCCTGAACATCAACGGCGACCAGGCCAGCGCGCTGTTCGTCTCGGCCAATCCGGAAGTGCGCACCGCGCTTGAAGCTGCCATGGATCGCCTGCGCGAGGCACTGGCCAGCAATGGCATCACCCTGGGCCAGGCTGACGTCGGCTCGGAGTCCTCCGGACAATCGGCCGGCAATGAATCGGGCGGCCAGCGCCATGCCGCTGCCGCCGCGGCTGGCAGCCAGGAAGCCACAGCCGGCGCCTGGACCCGCCACAGCAACAATATGCTGGATGTATTTGCCTGAATCCCGGCCAAAATGCCCGTGCAGCCTCAAGGTATGGGATATTCGTGCCGTTAATGGACACGAATGAGTCTATCCGGGAGCAATAGAAGATGAGCGACGCAAAATCCGCCGACGCGGCACCGCCCAAGAAGAAGGGCAAGCTTTTCCTGTTCATCGGGATAGGCGTGCTCGTCCTTGTTCTGGGCGGCGCGGCCGCCTTCATGCTGATGAAGAAGCCGGCGGACGAGGATCTCGAGGACGGCGAAGACGCCGTCGAAACGGAAAAGCCGGCCAAGAAGGGCAAGGCCGAGAAGAAGGGACCGCCGGTCTTCGTCAAGCTTGACGCCTTCACCGTGCGCCTGCAGAACGAGGGAGGCGACTCCTACCTCCAGGCCGTACCGGAACTGCGCGTGCTCGATCCGCAAGTGGCCGAGGAGGTCAAGGTCTACACGCCGGAAATCCGCCACAAGGCGCTGCTCGTGATCGCCGCCAAGCAGCCGGGCGACGTGAACAATCCGGCCGGCGTGCAGAAGCTCGCCAACGAATTGCGCGTCACCATCAATGCCATCCTCAGCCCACCGCCCAAGAACAAGAAGAAAAAGCAGGAAGAGGCAGAGGAAATCAGTGATGTTGCCGAGCCGGACGATCCGGTGCAGGCCGTACTATTCACGTCGTTCATCGTGCAATAGGAAACCATGTCCGACTTTCTGTCCCAGGAAGAGGTCGATGCCCTGCTCAAGGGCGTCACCGGCGAAGCTGACGAGGCACCCGCGGAAGCCATCGCGGAAGGCGGCGTTCGCAGCTACGACCTGGGACGGCAGGAGCGCATCGTGCGCGGGCGCATGCCCACGATGGAGCTCATCAATGAGCGCTTCGCCCGCTACCTGCGCATCGGCCTGTTCAACTACATTCACCGCAGCACGGAAATCTCGGTCGGCCCGATCAAGGTCCAGAAGTACAGCGAGTTCATCCGCAACCTGGTCGTGCCCACCAACCTGAACCTGGTCCAGGTCAAGCCGCTGCGCGGTACCGGCCTGGTCGTGCTGGACCCCAATCTGGTCTTCCTCGTCGTCGACAACATGTTCGGCGGCGACGGGCGTTTCCACACCCGGGTCGAAGGTCGCGACTTCACGCCGACCGAGCAGCGCATCATCCAGGGACTGCTCGGCGTCGTGTTCAACGAATACGAGAAGGCATGGAAGCCGGTGCATGAACTCAAGTTCGAGTACATGCGCTCGGAAATGAACACCCAGTTCGCGAATATCGCCACGCCGTCGGAAATCGTGCTGTCCGCGAACTTCACGGTCGAGCTGTCGGGCAATACCGCCGACCTGCATATCTGCCTGCCCTACTCGATGATCGAGCCGCTGCGCGACACGCTCAACAGCAGCATGCACAGCGAACAGGCCGCCTCGGACAAGCGCTGGACCAATCTGCTGCACCGCCAGCTCAAGCTGGCCGAGGTCGAGATGGTCGCTCCGCTGGCCAAGACCCAGGTGACGCTGCGCGACATCGTGAACATGAAGGTGGGCGACATCATCCCGATGCACGTGGATGAGTTCGTCGAGGCCCAGATTGATGGTGTCCCCGTGCTGGCCTGCCGTTACGGCGTGCATGATGGCCAATACGCACTCAAGATAGACCGCTTTCTTGCCCCTGAGCAAGCGACGGAATAAATTAGCCGGAGCCCGCAATGAGCGACGAAACCGAAAACACAGAAGAAGAAGTCTCCATGGATGACTGGGCTGCCGCCATGGGCGAGCAGGCCGAGAGCGAAGCGGTCGCCGACGCGGCCCCGCAGGCACAGGCTGCCGTGTTCGAGCAGTTCGGCGCCCCAGCCGCCGGCAGCGGCACCATGCAGGACTTCGACATGATCCTGGACATCCCCGTCGCCCTGACGGTGGAGCTGGGCCGCACCAAGATTTCCATACGCAACCTGCTGCAGCTGGCCCACGGCTCGGTGGTCGAACTCGACGGCCTGGCCGGTGAACCCATGGACGTACTGGTCAACGGCACCCTGATCGCCCAGGGCGAGGTCGTGGTCGTGAACGACAAGTTCGGTATCCGCCTGACCGACATCATCACGCCGCAGGAGAGAATTCGTAAGCTGAATCGCTGAAGCGGTTCAGTTTGCGAGTCTCCAGTAATGCCGCGGGCCTTCGCCCCGTACCCCGCTACTAGCATGACGCGCCTTTCGGCGCGTTTTGTTTTTTGCACCCCACCAATTTTCTTCGTTCCACGGAGAAAGTCCGTACTGAATAGCTTTTGCGCCGGGCCGCCCCAAGCAAAACGAAGTTTCAGTAGAGGCTAATGCCCGCGCAGCGGACGTTATGCCGGAGGTAAAAGCGGCTCGTTCGCGAAGCGAACACACGCACTAGCCAGTACTACGAAGCACCCCAATATTCGGGAGCGGGCACAGCCCGCGAACAGAAATTACCCCCTTGACCGAAGGGAATCCCCGTGGGACCGCCGGGAAGGGGGCCAGGGGGTAGGCAATATTTGCCGCTGAACTCCCGCCCTAATTCCCCCGTCTTCGGGGCATCGACAGACAGGGTGCCGCCGTATTCTGCGCAACATACGGCCTGACCCTGATCACCATGCGCACACGCCCCTTACTTGCCCTCCCCACCCTGCTGCTTTGCCTGCAAAGCGCCATCGCCCAGACCGCCGCCGCACCGGCGCCGTCCGCCTCGCTGGGCGGCAGTTTCCTGCAGATGCTGTTCGGCCTGGCCCTGGTCCTGGGCCTGCTCTTCGCCGGCGTCTGGTTCCTCAAGAAGCTGACCGGCAACCCCGGCGCCAATGCCAACATCGCGCGCGTGGTCGGTGCCACGCCCATCGGCGGGCGCGAGCGCATCGTGATTGTCGAGCTCGGCCAGACCTGGCTGGTGCTGGGTGTCACGCCCAGCAGCATCAACACCCTGGCCGAGATGCCGCGCCAGCCGCTGCCGCCCGGCACCCGGATGGCGACGCCCAATCTGGCCGACTGGCTGCGCAACAGCATGAACCGCCGTGATTCACGCTAGGCCCCTGTTGCGCGCCATTTT
>JAIEOJ010000186.1 GCA_019750575.1 Rhodocyclaceae bacterium
GCAACCTTCTTCACTGCCGGCTTCTTGGCAGCGGGCTTCTTGGCGGCGACCGGCTTCTTCGCAGCAACCTTCTTCACTGCCGGCTTCTTGGCGGCGGCGGGCTTCTTTGCAGCAACCGGCTTCTTGGCAGCTGCAGGCTTCTTGGCGGCAGCGGGCTTCTTTGCTGCTACCTTCTTTGCCGCCGGCTTCTTGGCAGCGGGCTTCTTTTTGGCTACGACCATCATGAATCTCCTTAAACAAAAAAAGTAACAGGGAAGGATCTAACTACTGCAACCCAGTTTGCTACAGCATGGATTATTCATCACGTGAATCTAAAACAAAGCAATGAATTCCTTGCGTTTTTCCGCCCATCATTTCGGATTGAAGCGATGGTCGATCGCAGGGTCACGCAACCAGCCCTGCACCTTCCTTGCGAGGAATTTCCGTCGAGAGGTGCGCACTGCGCACGATCATCCGGATACCGCATTCACCGCAAGCGACGCGGCAAACAAAATCATTCGCCGTGTTCATAGGCGCAACCCTATCGACGAACATCCGGCAGCGCAAACGTTTACGCACACGGCCCATCGCGATGACGCGCGATGTGTTGCATAAATGTGTCGTCGTCAACTGCACGCGAAAGTTGTCATTGCCACGATGACGTGCGCCGCGCTGCCAGGCGCAAAACAAAAACGCCCGGCATGTGCCGGGCGCTTTCATGTCTGGCGTCTCTTGCGGAGACCCTGACGGGCTGAGGCTTTGCGTCAGTCCCAGCTCAGCGCACCGCCGGTCTGGTACTCGGTGACACGCGTCTCGAAGAAGTTCTTTTCCTTCTTCAGGTCGATCATCTCGCTCATCCACGGGAAGGGATTCTCCTCGCCCTCAAACAGCTGATCGATGCCGATCTGCTGCGCGCGACGGTTGGCGATGAAGCGCAGGTAACCCTTGAACATCGGCGCGTTCAGACCCAGCACGCCGCGCGGCATGGTGTCCTCGGCATAGCGGTATTCGAGCTCGACCGCCTTCAGGAACAGCGCCTTGATTTCCTCGCGGAAGGCGGCGGTCCACAGGTGCGGGTTCTCCAGCTTGATCTGGTTGATCAGGTCGATGCCGAAGTTGCAGTGCATGGACTCGTCGCGCAGGATGTACTGGTACTGCTCGGCGGCACCCGTCATCTTGTTCTGGCGGCCCAGCGCCAGGATCTGGGTGAAGCCGACGTAGAAGAACAGGCCTTCCATCAGGCAGGCGAAGACGATCAGCGACTTCAGCAGCTTCTGGTCGTTCTCCGGCGTGCCAGTCTTGAAGTTCTGGTCCATGACCACATCGATGAAGGGGATCAGGAACTCGTCCTTGTCACGGATGCTCTCGACTTCCATGTAGGCGTTGAACACCTCGGACTCGTCGAGACCCAGCGACTCCACGATGTACTGGTAGGCGTGGGTGTGGATGGCTTCTTCGAAGGCCTGGCGCAGCAGGTACTGGCGGCATTCCGGCGCGGTGATGTGGCGGTAGGTGCCAAGCACGATGTTGTTGGCCGCCAGGCTGTCGGCGGTAACGAAGAAGCCCAGATTGCGGGTGATGATGCGGCGCTCGTCCGGGGTCAGACCGTTGGGGTCCTTCCACTGGGCGATGTCGCGGCTCATGTTGATTTCCTGCGGCATCCAGTGATTGGCACAGCCGGCCAGGTACTTTTCCCAGGCCCACTTGTACTTGAACGGAACCAGCTGGTTCACGTCGGTGGGGCTGTTGATGATGCGCTTATCCTCGACGCGGATGCGGCGATGGGCGGCGGCCGGAGCCGGTGCAGCGGCGGCAGGTTCGGTACCCATGATGTTGCTCCCGTAGGCAGGCGCGGCAGGTTGCAGGCCGGGCGTGGCTTGTTGGCCGGGTTGGGTGTCTTCAAAACTCAGCATTACTTGTCTCCCTATCTCTCTATATGTCTCTGACGGCGGGATAGTCGAATTGTTCTCTAAAACCTTTGGTCACCAAGAAGCGCTGCGCGCTCCCGGATTGTGGCTTCGGCCCCTTCGCCGCAACCCCAGCCTTGCCTCTGGCAAGGCTGGGGGGTTATGGCTCCGGCCGCACCGGCTCCGCCGTTACTTAACTTGCTGCGCAAGTTAGCCTCCACCGCAATCCGGTCTGTGAGCCTGCCTTATTGGCAGGCTTCACAGTCCGGATTGTCAATCGAGCAGAACTTGGCGTCGGTGGCGGGTTCAGCAGCCGCTTGCGACGGGACCGAGTTCAGTGCGCCGGCCTTGGTGGTGGACTTCTCGGACGACGATGCCCCCAGGGTGCGCAGGTAGTAAGTGGTCTTCAAGCCCTTGGTCCAGGCGAATTTGTAGGTCTCGTCCAGCTTGCGGCCCGAAGCGCCGGCCATGTAGATATTCAGGGACTGAGCCTGATCGATCCACTTCTGGCGACGCGAGGCGGCTTCGATCAGCCAGCTCGGTTCGATTTCAAAGGCGGTGGCGTACAGGTCGCGCAGCTCTTGCGGGATGCGGTCGATGCGGGCCAGGGAGCCATCGAAGTACTTGAGGTCGGCAATCATCACCTCGTCCCACAGGCCCAGCTTCTTGAGATCCTTGACCAGGTGTTCGTTGGCCATGGTGAACTCGCCCGACAGGTTGGACTTCACATACAGGTTCTGATATTCCGGCTCGATACACGCGGCCACGCCGACGATGTTGGAAATGGTCGCGGTCGGGGCGATGGCGATGCAGTTCGAATTGCGCATGCCGACTTCACCGATACGGGCGCGCAGGGCTTCCCAGTCCATGGTGCTGCTGCGATCCACGTCCAGGTAACCGCCGCGTTCCTGGGCCAGCAGGTCGATGCTGTCGTGCGGCAGGATGCCGCGATCCCACAGCGAGCCCTTGAAGGAGGAGTAGCGACCGCGCTCTTCGGCCAGGTCGGTCGAAGCCCAGTAGGCGTAGTAGCAGACGGCCTCCATGGAGCGGTCGGCGAACTCAACGGCTTCCATCGAGGCGTAGGGAATGCGCAGCTCGTGCAGACAGTCCTGGAAGGACATGATGCCCATGCCGACCGGACGGTGACGCACATTGGAGTTGCGGGCCTTATCGACGGCGTAGTAGTTGATGTCTACCACGTTGTCGAGCATGCGCATGGCGATCTTGATCGTGCGCTTGAGCTTATCGTGATCCAGCTTGCCGTCCTTGAGGTGGGCGAGCAGATTGACCGAGCCGAGGTTGCAGACGGCGATTTCGGTGTCCGAGGTGTTCAGCGTGATCTCGGTGCAGAGATTGGAGCTGTGCACCACGCCGACGTGCTGCTGCGGCGAACGGATGTTGCACGGGTCCTTGAAGGTGATCCAGGGGTGACCGGTTTCGAACAGCATGGTCAGCATCTTGCGCCACAGGCTCATGGCCGGGATCTTCTTGAACACCTTGATCTCGCCGCGCTCGGCCTTCTCTTCGTAGCGGGTGTAGGCCTGCTCGAATTCCTTGCCGTACTTGTCGTGCAGGTCCGGGGCGTCGGACGGCGAGAACAGGGTCCAGTCGGCGCCTTCCATGACGCGCTTCATGAACAGATCGGGAATCCAGTTGGCGCTGTTCATGTCGTGGGTACGACGACGGTCGTCACCAGTGTTCTTGCGCAGTTCGAGGAACTCCTCGATGTCCAGGTGCCAGGTTTCCAGGTAGGCGCAGACGGCGCCCTTGCGCTTGCCGCCCTGGTTCACGGCCACGGCGGTGTCGTTCACCACCTTGAGGAAGGGGATCACGCCCTGCGACTTGCCGTTGGTGCCCTTGATGCGGCTGTTCAGCGCGCGCACCGGGGTCCAGTCGTTGCCCAGGCCGCCGGCGAACTTCTGCAGCATGGCGTTTTCCTTGATGCCCTGGTAGATGCCGTCGAGATCGTCGGACACCGTGGTCAGGTAGCAGGAAGACAGCTGCGAATGCAGGGTGCCGGAGTTGAACAGGGTCGGGGTCGACGACATGAAGTCGAAGGTCGACAGCACGCTGTAGAACTCGATGGCGCGCTTTTCGCGCTCGATTTCATTGATGGCGAGGCCCATGGCGACGCGCATGAAGAAGACCTGCGGCAGCTCGATGCGGCGCTCGTCGACGTGCAGGAAGTAGCGGTCGTAGAGAGTCTGCAGGCCGAGGTAGCCGAACTGCAGGTCGCGGCTGGCGTCCAGCGCGGCGCCGAGCTTGGCCAGATCGAACTGGGCCAGGCGCGGGTCGAGCAGCTCGTGCTTGATGCCGACGCGGATGAATTCCGGGAAGTACTCGGCGTAACGGGTGGCCATGGCGGCCTGCGACACGGCCTCGCCCAGCACTTCCTTGCGCACGGTATCGAGCAGCAGGCGCGCGGTGACGTAGCTGTAGGCCGGCTCGTGCTCGATCAGGGTGCGCGAGGCGAGGATGGCGGACTTGCTGACCTCTTCGATGGACACGCCGTCGTAGAGGTTCTTGAGGGTGGACTCGAGAATGGCGCCCGGCGACACTTCATTGCCCAGGCCGGCACAGGCCGACTCGAGCAGCGCGTTCAACGCATTCATGTCGAGTGGACGCAGCACGCCGTTGTCATTTACATTCAGCGGCTGAACTTCGGCGGCGGCCTTCTTCTGCTGGGCGCGCTCCTGGTTGCGCTTTTCGCGGTAGAGCACATAGGCACGGGCGACGTCATGCTCGCCCGAGCGCATCAGGGCCAGTTCGACCTGGTCCTGGATGTCCTCGATATGACAGGTACCGCCGTTGGGCTGGCGACGCACCAGGGCGGACACCACGTTGTCGGTCAGCTGGACAACCAGATCACGCACGCGTGCCGAGACTGCCCCGTGACCACCGGCCACGGCCAGGAAGGCCTTGGTCATGGCGATCGAGATCTTGGCCGGCTCGAAACCGACCACTGCGCCGTTGCGGCGGATGACCTTGATCTCGGGCACGGCCTGCAGGGACTGCGCCGAGGTATCGATCAGGTCAGCGGTAAAACCGGGAGGGACAGACTGTGCATGTGATTGCGATTGGTTTTCCAGCTGCATTAAATATCTCCTGGATGAAACGGAAACTGGCGGAGCCGCTTGAGCGGGTCGCCGCAAAAATTAGCCTGTGCGACAAACACCAGACCGGCCGGCGCTGTGCCGGCACAAGACAGGAAAAGGGGAAAACCGGTTTATCAAGCCCCTGCGCGCTTGCTGCCATTCGGGCGCCACGGACACTGAAATCTTGTCCACAACTTGCCCACAGCCTTACCCACAGAAAACCCCGAGAAATCCCCAGAACCTACTAGATATAGTGTCTGAACACTCAAGACCAACTAATTCTAGTGGGTCGATTTTTAATCTGCAAGGACATTTTTCAGATATTTTTATGTGCAGATAAATCAGTGGCTTCGATGCAATGCAGCAAAGCGCAGGCAGGTTTTGCGCGGCTGGGGCATCGCCATGCAGGGGGAAATGGGCGGTTTTTGGCGCGGGCAGCACCCGGCAAATCACGCTTCAAGGACGGCCGGATAGCCGCGCCGCAGCCCTTGTGCCGATGCTAGCGCGGCTGGGGCAGCGGCTTGACGCGCGCCCAGTCAAAGCACGGGCCGGGATCGGTCTTGCGACCGGGGGCGATATCGGAGTGCCCAACCATGCCACGCAGGGGATAGGCCTTGCAGAGCGCCTCGGACAGGCGCTCCAGCGTCAGATACTGGGCATCCTCGAAAGGCTGCGTGTCGCAGCCTTCCAGCTCGATGCCGATGGAAAAGTCGTTGCAGCGCGGACGTCCCTGCCACTGCGACAGGCCGGCGTGCCAGGCACGGTCGAGGCAGGACACGAACTGGATCAGGCTGCCGTCGCGGCGGATGAAAAAGTGCGCGGAAACCTGCATCCCCTGGATTTCGACGTAATACGGATGCTCGGTCGGGTCCAGCCGGTTGGTGAACAGCTGTTCCACACCGGGCCCGCCGAACTGGTCCGGCGGCAGGCTGATGTTGTGGATCACCAGCAGCTCGACCGGCATCCCCTCCGGCCTGGGGTCGAAGTTCGGCGAAGGCAGGCGGCGAAATCCCGGGGGGCCCTCCTCCAGCCAGCCCGCGCCATCCACAGACCAGATGTCCACGCCGCCCTACTCGCTGATTTCCAGCCGCTGCATGCGGTAGCGCAGCGAGCGGAAGGTCACGCCCAGCAGCTTGGCGGCGGCGGTGCGGTTGAAACCGGTCTTCTGCAGGGCCTCGACAATGACCTTGCGTTCGACCTCGTCGAGATAGTCCTGCAGCACGACGCTGCCGGCCTCCGGCACGCTCTCGGCGCCCCGGCTGACCGGGGCCAGATTGAGGTCGGTCGCGTCGATGACATCACGCCCGAGCAGGGCCAGCGCCCGCTCGATGATGTTCTCCAGTTCGCGCACATTGCCGGGGAAGGGATAGGCCTGCAGGGCAACCAGCGCCGCCGGCGTCAGGCGCGGCACCGCCTGCCCGCACTGGCGCGCCACGCGCTCCATGATGCGTTCGGCGAGCAGGGGAATATCCTCGCGGCACTCACGCAGGGCGGGCATGCGCACTTCGATCACGTTCAGGCGATAGAACAGGTCCTGACGAAACTTGCCCTCCTCCACCCGCTCGCGCAGGTTCTGGTGGGTGGCGCACAGGATGCGCACATCAACCGGCTCCTCCTGCGAACTGCCGACCTTGCGCACCTTCTTTTCCTGGATGGCGCGCAAGAGCTTGACCTGCATGGACAGGGGCAGATCGGCCACCTCGTCGAGAAACAGGGTGCCGCCGTTGGCAACCTGGAAGAAGCCGTCCCGGTCGCTGTCGGCGCCGGTGAAGGCGCCCTTGCGATAGCCGAAGAACTCGCTCTCCATCAGGCTTTCGGGAATGGCGCCGCAGTTCACGGCAATGAAGGGGTGTTCGCGCCGTGCGCCCTGCTGATGGATCATGCGCGCGGCCAGTTCCTTGCCGCTGCCCGACTCGCCGTGCAGATACACGGGTGCCTGGCTGCGCGCGACACGTTCGATCAGGGCACGCACCTCGGTCATAGCGGCAGAGCTGCCGACCAGTGGCGCCTCGTTCGGTTTCGACACCGTCTGCGGCAGTTGCGGCAGATCCAGTGCGGCGCGCACCAGTGCGCGCAGCTGGTCCAGCGATACCGGCTTGGACAGGTAATCGAAGGCGCCGGCCTTCAAGGCCGCCACCGCGTTTTCCATGCTGCCGTGGGCAGTGATCACGGCCACCGGCAGATCGACACCGTTCTGGCTGATCTCGCGCACCAGGGCCAGTCCCTCGCCGTCCGGCAGGCGCATGTCGGTCAGGCACAGCTGGTAGCGGCCGCTTGCCAGCCGCTCGCGCGCCTCGGCGAGGCTGGCAGCGCAGTCGGCGTCCAGCCCCATGCGCGCCAGCGTGAGATCGAGCAGCTCGCGGATATCGGCCTCATCGTCGACGACCAGCACGCGCCTGCGTCCGTTCTCGGTGGCTTCCTGACGTACGTTCATGATATTCCCTGGGCGTAGATGCAGAAGTGCGCGCCCGGATCGTTGTCCCTGAGTTCCAGGGAAGCGCCGTTGGCCTCGCACAGCTCACGCGCAATATACAGCCCCAGCCCGGTGCCGCCGGTGCGAGTGGTGAAGAAAGGTTCGAAGATCTGGGCCCGCAAGGCTTCGCTGATGCCGGCACCGTCATCGATCACATGCAGCTCGAGCGCCCCGCCGGGCAGCGGCTGCGCGACCAGGCGGATGGCGCCGGGCTGGCCGCTTGAATAACGCAGCGCATTGGTGAGCAGGTTGGACAGTACGCGATGCAGATGGCCGCGATCGAAGCGGATCAGCAGATCCGGCTCCAGCTGCATGGCGACGACCTGCTGCAGGCCCGGGTGATTGAGCGACAGCTCCTCGACCAGCAGGGCGCAAAATTCGTTCAGGCGGATGACCTCGGGCGCGGCGCGATCACGTCGCCCGAGCTCCAGCACTTCATTGACGATGCGGTCGAGGCGCTGGGTGTTGTCGCCGATGATGCGCGTCAGGCGCGCATGGGTGGCATCGCCATGTTCTTCGGCCAGCAACTCGGCGGCATGACTGATGGACGAGAGCGGATTGCGGATTTCGTGCGCCATGTTGGCGGCCAGCCGCCCCAGCGCGGCCAGCTTGATCTGCTGCGCCTGCGCCTGCAGCAGCGCCATGTCCTCGATGTACAGCAGCGCATTGCCGCGCTCGCCCGGCGGCAGGAAGCGCACGCGCAGGAGACGCTGCCCCTCGGCGGTGCGCAGCAGCTCGCTGCATTCGCGCGCAGCGCCGTACCAGATGGAAAAACGCTCCTGCAGCGAACTCGAAAACTGCACCAGTCGCGTCAGATCCTGCCCCGCCACGCCGAACAGCACGGCGGCCTGCGGATTGTGCTGACGCACATTGCCGTCCTTGTCCACCACCAGCACGCCATCCTGCATGTCACGGATCACGCGCTGGTTGATATGCAGCTGGGCGGCGAGCTCCTCACCCTGGCGGCGCGCCAGTTCCTCGTTGGCGATCACGCGGCTGGCCAGAAGACGGGCGGTGATGGCCGTGGCGAAGAAGCCCAGGCTCATGACGCCGGCCTGGAAGAACTCCAGCGCCTCGCCGATATCGGTCAGGACGCGCCAGCTCTGCTCGGTCAGCACCGCCAGCGTGGCCATGGCGGCATGGAACAGCGTCATGCGCCCCTGGCCGACAATGCCGGCGCCGGCCAGCGCCACCAGCAGCATGTAGGCAAAACCGCTGCGGACCCCGCCGCTCAGGTGCATCATCAGGGTAAAACAGATGATGTCCACCATCACGCCGGCGGTCAGTATCCAGTTGAAGCCCAGCACCCTGCGTTGCGGAATGAAGAGAATGGCCGCCGCCAGCAGCAGGTAAACCGCGCAGATGCGCATGAAGCGCTCGGGCGAGGCCGCGTCCACCGCCGGCACCAGGTCGTAGACCAGCACCGCGAACAGGAACAGGGCGGCGACAACAAGACGGTAGAGATTGAAATAGCGCAGCGAGCGCTGAAAAGACTCGGCCTGCCGACCCTGCCCGGACGCTGCCAGCAGGGACAGCCTCATTGCCGTCCTCGCGACACCGGCCCGAGCCGGCGATGTGCCTCGCAGCAATAACTCAGGGAAGGGCTTTCGATCAAGGCTTCGCTGGCCGGCACATTCAGACCGCAATGCGCGCAGGCGCACATGGTCTCGCCCGAGGACGAGCGCGCAGGCGGCGGTTCGGCGCGACGCAAGGAGCGCAGCAGGCGCCATGCCACCCAGACCACGACAAGAAGAATCAGCCACTTCATGGGAATGGGATGGTACACGCTAGTCGCCCTGCCCGATACCTCGGACTGCGCAGGCACGATCCACGGCGCGACCAGACCGGGGGGGCGCCGGCCGCAGCACGGCATGGAACGCCGCATGTGCGGAAATAAAAAAGCCCACGTAACCAGACGATTACGTGGGCCTTGAATTGGTCGGGGCGAGATGATTCGAACATCCGACTCCTGCGTCCCGAACGCAGTACTCTACCAGGCTGAGCTACGCCCCGATTTGCTGATTTCCTTGATTCTCGATCGGTAGAGAGCGTCGGGGAAGCTCTCGGAAACCCTGCACGACAGGCAGTTTAGTGCCTTCGTGCAACTGCAAAGGACGATAATTCTATCAGAGATTCCTTGTATTGAGAAGCGGGCAAACGTTCCAGTGCCCTTTTCGCTGCCTCCGCCTCGGCTTCGGCATAACGCCGGGTTTCTTCCAGGGCGCCGGTCGCATGCACGGCCGCCATCACGGCCGCGAATTCGTCGCGACCACCGGTTTCGATGGCATGTCGCACGCACGCCGCCTGCTCGGGGCTGCCGTGCTGAATCACGTGTATCAGCGGCAGCGTGGGCTTGCCTTCGGCCAGATCATCGCCCAGGCTCTTGCCGGTTTCATCCTGATCACCGGAGTAGTCGAGCACGTCGTCGACGAGCTGGAAGGCGGTGCCCAGATGCATGCCGTAGGCGGCCATGGCGGCTTCGGTTTCGGCATCGGCCTTGCCGAGGATCGCGCCGAGACGCGAGGCAGCCTCGAATAATTTGGCGGTCTTGTAGCGGATCACGCGCAGATAGCCCTCGATCTCGACATCGGCGTCGTGCACGTTCATGAGCTGCAGGACTTCGCCCTCGGCGATGATGTTGGTGGCATCCGACAGCACTTGCATGACACGCATGTCACCGACATTAACCATCATCTGGAAGGCACGCGAATAGAGGAAGTCGCCGACCAGCACGCTGGCGGCATTGCCGAACAGTGCATTGGCCGTATCGCGGCCGCGACGCAGGGCGGACTCGTCGACAACATCGTCATGCAGCAGAGTCGCGGTGTGGATGAACTCGACCACCGCCGCCAGCTCGTGATGATTGCGCCCCTGATAACCGAAGGCACCGGCAACCAGCAGGACCAGTGCCGGGCGCATACGCTTGCCGCCGCTCTGCACGATGTATTCGGCCACCTGGCGAACCAGGACCACATCGGAATGCAGGCTTTTGCGGATGACATCATCGACCGCCTGCATATCCTTGGCGATCAGGGCGTAAAGAGCATCTAGTTGCACGGTTAAGG
>JAIEOJ010000314.1 GCA_019750575.1 Rhodocyclaceae bacterium
CCCTTCGTGCTGCCCATCATGAATGCCGCGCGCGCCCTGGGCAAGACGCTGGCCGGGGAAGCCACCGCACTCAGCTATCCGGCCATGCCGGTGGTGGTGAAGACGCCCGCCTGCCCGACCGTGGTCAGCCCGCCCGCCATGGGTGCCGCCGGCACCTGGGTCGAGGAAACCATCGAAGGCGGCGTGCGCGCGCTCTTCAAGGCGGCCGACGGCAGCCTGCTGGGCTGCGCCCTGCTCGGCGAAGCCAGCAAGGAACGGCAGGCCATCGCCAGCCAGCTGCCGCCGGTGCTCTAGGCGCCTGCAAAGCGGGGATTAGGGCTGAGATAACAGCCGCTTATCCCCGCAACACGGCTTTTCAGGCAGGCGCGGATTGGGCTATTCTTAAGGCAGCCCGTTCGCCCGGATTTACCCATGTCCGTCCTGTCCGTCTCGCTTGCAAGCCCGCTTGCCACGGTTGGCTTTTCCGCAGCCAACACGCGGCAGCTTGCGGCCGTGCGCGACAGCATAGACAACACCGTCGGCAGCAGCCGCCAGCGCACGCCGGAATCGGATGACGCCAAGACAGCCGCCCGCCGCGACAAGCAGGCCGCTGAAACCGAGCTGAGCCCGCAGGAACAGCGACGCATTGCCGAACTGAAGCGGATTGATGCGGCGGTGCGCGCGCACGAGCAGGCACACATCGCGGTCGGGCGCGAGCTCATCACCAGCGGACCCAACTACCAATATACCTACGGCCCGGACGGCAAGCGCTACGCGGTCGGCGGCGAAGTCGGCATCGACACCTCGCCGGAGCGCGAGCCGGAAGCCAATATCGACAAGGGCCAGCGCATCCAGGACACCGCGCTCGCCCCCGTCGATCCGAGCCCGCAGGACTATCGTGTTGCCGCCACCGGCAAGCAGCTCGAAGACCAGGGGCGCCGCGATCTGCGCGCGGAACGTGCGGCCGAAGCCGCCCCGCGCGACAGCCGCGTCGATGCCTATGCCAGCCCCCGCGAACGCACCCCTCAGCTCGATGTGTATGTCTGAGCCACGCTCGTGGTGCGCGCCGGCATTCACACTGCACGCAATGCTTGTAAGCCCGCCCGACTCCCGCTATCGTTAATCCGTTCGTCCGCCTGTCGGCGACCTCAGTCCGCCGCAGAATGCGGACGTGCACCATCCGGCCCTGCCTCGCTCAGGGCCGCTAGAGGGGGTTGGTGATGTTGAAATCCGCAGCCGTCCATCCGTCACGACCGGCCCGCCCATGATGCGGGGCTGGCAGCGCTTTCTTTTACGCGCCTTTGCGCTGATCCTGCTGATCCAGCTCGCGGCGGCCTGCCTCGGCATCTGGCTGGTCGCCACCACCGATTTCCCCTTCCGCATCGAGGCGCCGCCCGGCGCCCGACATCTCGGGCTCTCGGTGGGGCTCTTCCTTGTCTGCATATGCACCCTGATCGTGGTCGGTCAGATCGGCATCCTCTACTCGATGCTGCGCCACCCCATCGCCGCCATGCGGGCGGCCACCGCCTTTGTCAAAAGCATGCCGCACCGGCTGGGCGGACGGCTCGACACCGGCAGCACCCAGCTCGGCGAACTCGATGCGCTGCTGCGTGCACTGAACGCGACTGCGGCGCGCCTCGAAAGCCAGGACCGTGCCCTGCAGGCGGCACGCAATGGCGAGCAGGCACACAAGCGCATTTTCGAAACCCTGGCCGAAGCCGCACCGCTGCCCGAAGTGCTGGCGCAGATCGCCCTCTATGTCGAGCAGCAGAATCCCAGCCTGATCTGCTCGCTGTTCATCGTCGATGAAACCGGCACCCGCCTGCTGCTGCAGGCGGCGCCCAGTCTTTCGCCCGAATACAACGCGGTCATGCTCAATCTGCCCATCCGCGATGGGGTCTGCTGCAGCGGCACGGCCGCCTATCGCTGCGAGCGGATAGCGATCGAGAACATCCAGGAACACCCGGACTGGAGCGAGCAGCGCGCCAGTGTCATCCGCGAAGGCCTGGTGTCGTGCTGGTCGGAGCCGCTGCTCTCGTCGCAGCGCGAACTGCTCGGCACCTTTGCCATCTACCAGCGCAGCCAGGCCCTGCCGACACCGGCGGAATTCGCCCTGATCCAGGATGCCGCCAATCTGGCCAGCGTGGCAATCGAACGCAAGCGCACCGAGGAACAGCTGCATCTGGCCAACATGGTCTACTCGGCCAGCACCGAGGCCATCTACGTTGCCGATGCGCATGACCATCTGATTGCGGTCAATCCGGCCTTCGAGTCCCTCACCGGCTACCCGGCGCGCGAGGCCATCGGCCGCCCGGCGAGCTTCCTCAAGGCCGAGCGCAATCCGGCCGACCTGCAGGAACGCATCGACGAGGCACTGGAAAAAACCGGTCACTGGCAGGGCGATGTGTGGAGCCGGCGCAAGAATGGCGAGATCTACGCCGAATCGCTGACCATGACGATCATCCGCGACGACGACGGCAGCGCGCGCTATCGCGTGGCGCTGTTTTCCGACATCACGGAGAAAAAGAACACCGAGCAGGCGGTATGGCTGCAGGCCAACAATGATGCACTGACCAATCTGCCCAACCGCCGCCTCTTCCGCGACCGGCTGGTGCAGGACATCACCCGCGCGGCACGGGCACGGCAGCAGGTGGCACTGCTCTTCATCGATCTCGACCACTTCAAGCAGGTCAACGACGTGCTCGGCCACGATGCCGGCGACACGTTGCTGATCGAGGCCGCACAGCGCATTCGCGCCTGCGTGCGCGACAGCGACACGGTGGCGCGCCTGGGGGGCGACGAATTCACGGTCATTCTCTACGGCGGCGACTGTGTGAACGTGGCCGAGCGGGTGTGCGCACAAATGCTCAGCAACCTGGCGCAGCCTTTCATGCTCGGCAAGGAAAAGGCGTACATCTCGGCCAGCATCGGCATCACCCTCTACCCCGACGATGCGCGCGACATCGAAGGCCTGCTCAAGAATGCCGATCAGGCCATGTATGCGGCCAAGGAAATCGGCCGCAATGCCTACTCGTGGTTTACCGCCGAACTGCAGGAGGCGGCGCAGGCGCGTCACGCGCTCGCCAACGATCTGCGCAATGCGCTGCCGAATAATGAATTCGAGCTCTACTTCCAGCCCATCATCGACCTCGAGAACGAGCGCCCGGCCAAGGCCGAGGTGCTGCTGCGCTGGTGTCATCCGGTGCGCGGCCTCATCAGCCCGGATGAGTTCATTCCGGTGGCCGAGGAAATCGGCCTGATTGCGGAGATCGGCGACTGGGTGCTGGTCGAGGCCATCCGCCAGGCACGCGACTGGCCGACGGTGGGCGGTGAGCCCGTCAGCGTCAGCATCAACAAGTCGCCACGCGAGTTCTCCGCCCGGGATTGCGCCGAACGCTGGATTGCCGCGATCACGGAATCCGCTTTCAATCCCGCGCACATGATTCTCGAGATCACCGAAAGCACCATCATCCAGGATCGCCACTCGGTTTCGGAAAAGCTCGATCGCCTGCGCGAGGCCGGCATACGCATCGCCATCGACGATTTCGGCACCGGCTACTCCTCACTCGCCTATCTGAAGAAATTCCCCATCGACTTCCTCAAGATCGATCGCAGTTTCGTGCGCGACATCAGCACCGACGGCAGCGACCGCGCCCTGTGCGAGGCCATCATCACGATCGCCAATCTCATGGACATGGAAGTCGTGGCGGAAGGCGTGGAAAGCACGGACCAGCGCGAATTCCTCTTCAACGTCGGCTGCGACTACTGCCAGGGCTACCTCTATTCGCCCCCGCTCTCCGGCTGGGATTTCCTTGAATACCTGCGCCGGACCGAACTGCGGCTGGCCAGCCGTGTGGCCTGATGCACACAGGCATCAGGGCGCGGCGTATCTCTGCGTAGTGACAGCTTATTGACAGTTGGCCTCTCTAGAATGCGCCATTACTTCATTGTCCCGGTGTCACTGCTGCGTGCGGTTCCGTTTTCGACTTCTCCTGCTTCCGCTGCTGTTTTCTGTTGCTTCGGCTCATGCTGCGCCGCTGACGCTGGCTGAAGCCGAAACACGCCTGCTGCAATCCAATCACGCTGTCCTTGCCGCACGCCGTGCGCTGGAGGGTGCCACGGCGGATATTACGACTGCCGGTCAGGCTCCCAATCCCACGCTGTCCTACAGCGCCACCGACTACAGCCCGAGGAGCGGGGTCGGGCGTGGTTCACTCGGCGACAAGCGTCTCGATCAGACCGTGCTGATCCAGCAGCAATTCGAGCGCGGCAACCGGCGTGAGCTGCGCCGTACCGGCGCCGAGGCGCTGGCTCAGGCCGCCGAGGCCGACTACGCCGATACGCGCCGGCAGCAGCGGCTGGCGCTGCACCAGGCCTGGTTTGACTGGCTGGCGGCCACCGAAAAGAAACGACTGCTCTCGGAAACCGCCGAGCTGTACAAGCGCGGCATGGTTGCCACCGATCTGCGCCTGCGCCTCGGCGATGTATCCCGCGTCGAGGCCGGCCGTCTGCGCATCGAGGCGCTGCGTGCCGAGAACGAGGCGCGCGGAGCCACCGCCGACTACGACAAGACACGCAACGAGGTCGCCTTCCTGATTGGCGAAGCGGATACAAGGCAGCTGGAACCTGCCCTGATCTGGCCACCGCTGCAGCCAGCGGACATGGCAGGCACGGACCTGCGGCGCGATGAACGCCCCGATGTACGCGCCGCCAACTCACGCATGCAGGCCAGTGAAAGACGCCGCGAACTGGCACGCAGCCTGACCACGCGCGACATTACCCTGGGCGCACAGGTGGAGCGCGACCCGGCCACGATAGCCGGCGTCACCTATGGCCTCACCGTTTCGGTTCCCCTCTTCGTGCGCTACGGCTACGAGGGCGAAAAGGCCCGTGCCGAAAGCGATTACTACGCCGCACAGGAAGAAGGCGAGCGCATCCGCCAGCGTGTCTCGGTCGAGATCGGCCGCGCACGCGCCGACCTCGCTGCCGCCACCGAAAAGCTGCAGCGCATCGAAAGCGAAACCCTGCCGCAGGCGCGCGAAGTGGGCGCAGCCACCGAATTCGCCTACCGCAAAGGCGCACTCAACCTGAACGATCTGCTGGATGCGCGCCGCATATTGCGCGCTGTCGAACTTGAGGCCGTCGCCGCCCGCGCCGACCATGCCAAAGCACGCGCCGCCTGGTTGGCGGCCACCGAATGGGAACTCGCCCGCCAATGAAGATGCTGATCTGTGTGGGCGCTGCTGCCCTTGCCCTGGCCGCCTGCAGCAAGGCGCCCGAAGCGGTGGATGACCGTCCGAAGGTGGAAGGCGAGCACGTTGTGTTCCCTGCCGGCAGCACGCAGACGAAAGCCCTCACCACCCTCGTCGCTGCCACCGTCACCGAGGAAGTGCTGCCACTGTCGGGTCGGCTGATCTGGGATGAAACGCGCACCGTGCGCGTGTTTGCGCCGCTGGGCGGGCGCATCGTCAAGCTCGGCGTCAGCCCCGGCGACAAGGTCAAGGCCGGCGATACGCTGGCCACCCTGACCTCGCCGGACTTTGGCGCGGCCCAGGCTGAAGCGGCCAAGGCCGCTGCCGACTTCGGGGTCGCGGCAAAATCGGTGGAGCGCGCACGCGAGCTGCACAAGGCTGGCGTGATCGCGGACAAGGACATGGAACAGGCTGAGGCGGAATTCGCCCGCGCCGGCGCGGAACGCAAGCGCACCACGGCGCGCGCCCGCGCCTACGGCAGCCTCGACAACAACGTTGATCAGCAGTTTGCCCTGCGTGCGCCGATTGCCGGCACGCTGGTGGAACGCAACGCCAATCCGGGGCAGGAAGTTCACCCCGAGCAGGGCGGCGACACGCCGCTGTTCGTGATTTCGGACCCAAGCCACCTGTGGGTCAATCTCGACCTGCCGGAAACCGCCATCGGCTCGGTCGAGCCCGGCATGAAGGTCAGGCTGAAGATCAGTGCGCTGAGTGACGAAGTGCGCGAAGCCACGGTGTCGCATGTGGCCGACTTCATCGACCCCAACACGCGTCGCATGCGCGCCCGCGCCGTGATCGAGAATGCGGACCGCCGCCTCAAGGCCGAGATGTTTGCCAATGCGGAAATCACGGTCAGTCGCGCCGGCTTCATCCTCATTCCTTCCAGCACCGTGATCCTGCTCGGCAAGACGCAATACGTTTTTGTCGAGGAGTCGCCGGGGCGCTTCCGGCGCCAGACCGTTGTCGCCGATGACAGCGGCTTCGGCAGCATGCGCGTGAGGGAAGGGCTCAAGGAGGGTGACAAGGTGGTTTCCGAAGGCGCCCTGTTGCTGCAGCAGATCATCAGCAAGTCGGCGATCCGCTGATGCTGCGCAGCATTGTCCGTTTCTCGCTGCTCAAGCCACTCTTCGTCGTCCTTGGCGCGCTGCTGCTCATCGGTGGCGGCGCCATCGCCTTCAAGAACCTCCCTATCGAAGCCTTCCCGGATGTCTCCGACATCCAGGTCACGGTCATCACCCTCTATCCGGGGCGGGCCGCCGAGGAAGTCGAAAAACAGGTCACCATTCCGATCGAGGTTGCCCTGTCCGGCCTGCCGAATTCGGTACGCGTCTTCTCGCACACGCAATTCGGCCTGTCCTATCTGGTCGTCACCTTCAATGACAAGGCCAACGATTACTTTGCACGCGCCCAGGTCATGGAACGGCTGCAGACCGCCGATCTGCCCAATGGCGTGAAACCCGAGCTGGCCGCCCTGACCTCGGCCATCTCCGAGGTCTATCGCTACCGCCTCCGCGGCGACCACCTGACGCCGGTGGAACTGCGCACTGTGCAGAACTGGGTGATGGAACGGCAGTTGAAGACCGTGCCCGGAGTGGCCGATGTCGTCAGCTTTGGTGGCGGCATCAAGACCTACGAGGTGCAACCCGACCTGGCGCGTCTACGCGACGTCAAGATTTCCATCAACCAGCTCACCGAGGCGCTCGGCCAGTCCAACGCCAACTCCGGTGGCGGCTATGTCGAATACGGGGCACAGCAATACCTGATCCGCGGCATCGGCCTCCTGAAAGGGCCGGAAGACATCGAGAGCGTTGTCATCACGGCGCGCAACGGCACGCCGATCACGGTCGGCGATGTCGCCAGGGTGGCGATCGGCAATGTACCGCGCCAGGGCGTGGCCGGCCAGAATGACAACGACGACATCGTCTACGGCATGGTGCTGATGCGCAAGGGCGAGAATGCCTCGGTCGTGCTGGACGCGATCAAGGGCAAGCTGGATGACATCCGTTCCACCTCGCTGCCGCCGGGTGTGAGTGTCGAGCCCTTCTATGACCGTTCATGGCTGATCTCCAAGACCATGAAGACGGTGTTCTCGAATCTGGTCGAGGGCGCCATGCTGGTCTGTCTCGTGCTTTTCATCTTTCTCGGCAACTTCCGCGCGGCCGCCATCGTGGCGCTGGTGATTCCCCTGTCGCTGCTCGGCACCTTCATCGGCCTGAGCATCGCCGGCATTCCCGCCAATCTGCTCAGCCTCGGGGCGATGGATTTCGGCATCATCGTCGATGGCGCCGTGATCGTGGTCGAGAATGTATTCCACCGCCTGTCCACCTACCAGGGCAAGCTGGAGGGGCGCAACCGCATCCACGAGATCATCGATGCGGCCGCGGAAGTCGGCCGGCCCACGCTGTTCTCGATGATCATCATCATCTCGGCGCACATTCCCATCTTCACGCTGCAGCGTCACGAAGGCCGCATCTTCTCGCCCATGGCCTGGTCGGTGACTTCGGCACTGGTGGCGTCCCTGATCGTTTCCCTGACGCTGGTGCCGCTACTGCTGCACTGGCTGCTCAAGAAGAACCTGCCGCACGGCGATGTGAAGGTGGTGGAAAATCTGAAGCGCTGGTACGAGCCGCTGCTGCAGAAAGCGCTCGACAACAGCAGGAAGGTGTTTGCCACCGCGCTGGTCGCCCTCGGCGCGAGCTTTGCCGTGGTGCCGCTGCTGGGCAGCGAATTCCTGCCCGAGCTGAATGAAGGTTCGATCTGGCTGAATGTCGCCTTGCAGCCCTCGACCTCGATTTCGGAGGCGCAGGCCATGGCCCGCCGCGTGCGCCAGGCGGTGCAGACCGTGCCGGAAGTAAAAACCATCACCTCGAAACTGGGACGTCCCGAGGACGGCACCGATCCCAAGATCGCCAGCCAGGTCGAGGCACTGGTCGAACTGAAGCCGGAGAGCGAATGGCGCAAAGGCGTGCACAAGCATGAAATCCTGGCGCAGATGGAACGTGCGGTCGAGGAGCTGCCGGGCATCGATGTGACCTTCTCGCAGCCCATCCGCGACAATGTGCTCGAAAGCATTTCTCAGATCGACGGCCAGATCGTGATCAAGGTCACGGGTGCCGACCTCGACCAGCTGCAGGCCATAGGCAACGGCATTCTCGCGGAGGTCAAGCCGGTTGAAGGCGTGACCCGCGCCTTCATTGATCGCAACGGCCAGCTGCCGCAGTACCGCATCAACATCGATCGCCACAGCGCCGCGCGCTACGGGCTGTCGGTGGGCAGTATCGAGGAAGTGATCGAGACGGCTCTGGCCGGCAAGGACACGACCTACATCTGGGAGGGCGAGCGCCGCTTCGCCGTCACCCTGCGGCTGGCCGAGGCCGACCGCGAGCTGGAACGTCTCAAGCGCATCCCCATCACCACGCCGGACGGTGCCTTCGTGCGTCTGGTCGAGCTGGCCGACTTCGAGATGACCAGTGGCGCCATGAACATCGCCCGCGAAAACGGCAGCCGCGTGCTCTCCATCGGCGTCTTCATCAAGGATCGCGACATGGGCAGCGTGGTCGCGGACATGCAGGATCGCGTCGCGGCCAAGATCAAGGCGCCGGAGGGCTACCGCATCAGCTGGTCGGGCGAGTTCGAGAACCAGGTGCGCGCCATGCAGCGCCTCTCCTGGGTGGTGCCGCTGTCCATCCTGCTGATCTTCCTGCTGCTGGTGAATGCCTTCAGCTCGCTCAGCAGCGCCACGCTGATCATCGTGAACATTCCCTTCGCCATGATCGGCGGCATCTTCGCACTCTTCTTCACCGACATTCCCCTCTCCGTCTCGGCCGCCATCGGCTTCATCGCCCTGTTCGGTCAGGCGGTGCTGAACGGGGTGGTGATGATCAGTCACTTCAATCAGCTGGTGGGCTCGGGCATGCCGCCACGCATGGCGGCCCTGCAGGGATCGATCAACCGGCTGCGCACGGTGCTGATGACGGCGCTGCTCGCCATGCTCGGCCTGCTGCCGATGGCACTGTCCACCGCCATCGGTTCGGAAACCCAGAAGCCGCTCGCTGTTGTCGTGATCGGCGGCCTTGTCTCGGCCACACTGCTGACCCTGTTCGTGCTGCCCACGCTCTACGTGTGGGCGATGGAGCGCACCGCCCGCAAGGCACGCAAGGCCGTGGCGCAGTAAGCGCAGCGGCTGGCGTTCACACCCTGCGCATGGCATGATTGCGGCCCGCCGCAATCATGCCGTACCGCTTCATGTCCGCTCCCTCTCCGACCAGCGCCGCCCTGCCCATCCTGCAGGAAGTATTCGGCTATCCGGCCTTTCGCGGGCCGCAGGCCGAGATCGTTGCACATGTGATTGGCGGCAACGATGCACTGGTGCTGATGCCCACCGGCGGCGGCAAGAGCCTGTGCTACCAGGTGCCGGCCATCGCGCGCCAGCGCGCAGGCAAGGGTGTGACCATCGTGGTCAGCCCGCTGATCGCACTGATGCACGATCAGGTAGGCGCACTGGAGGAAGCCGGCGTCGCGGCCGCCTTCCTCAACTCCACCCAGGATTTCGACGCCACGCTGGCGATCGAGCGGGAACTGCGCAGCGACCGCATCACCCTGCTCTATGTCGCACCGGAACGCCTTACCACGGCGCGCTTCCTCGGTCTGCTCGACCTGCTCAACGAACAGGGCAAGCTCTCGCTGTTCGCCATCGACGAGGCGCATTGCGTCAGCCAGTGGGGCCACGACTTCCGCGAGAACTATCTCGCGCTGAGCCTTCTGCACGAACGCTATCCGCAGGTCCCGCGCATCGCGCTCACGGCCACGGCAGACGACCTGACCCGTGCGGACATCATCACGCGGCTCGGGCTGGACGGCGCGCGCATCTTCATCAGCAGTTTCGACCGCCCCAACATCCGCTACCAGATTGTCGAGAAGGCCGATGCGCGCCGCCAGCTGCTGGCCTTCATCCGCGACGAGCATGAAGGCGATGCGGGCATCGTCTATTGCCAGTCGCGCAAGAAGGTCGAGGACACGGCCGAATGGCTGACCCAGCAAGGCATTACCGCCCTGCCTTATCACGCCGGCCTGTCCGCCGATCTGCGCCAGCATTCGCAGGACCGCTTCCTGCGCGAGGACGGCATCGTCATGGTCGCCACGATTGCCTTCGGCATGGGGATCGACAAGCCGGACGTGCGCTTCGTCGCCCATCTCGACCTGCCCAAGAATATCGAAGGCTACTACCAGGAAACCGGCCGCGCCGGCCGCGACGGCCTGCCCTCGAATGCGTGGATGGCCTACGGCCTGCAGGATGTCGTCAA
>JAIEOJ010000239.1 GCA_019750575.1 Rhodocyclaceae bacterium
TGGCTGGTCTGGGTGCTGGTGCAGCAGGCCGGCAGCGACAGCCTGCTGCTTGCCGGCGGCGGCATGCTGATCATCGCCCTCGCCGCCTGGCTCTTCGATACCACCCGCAATCTGGCGAGCATCCGGCGGCGTGCGGCCACGCTCGTCGCAGCGGCGCTCGTGAGCGGCACCGGGGTCGTCGGCTATGTGAATCTGCAAACCACGCCAACGCGCAGCGAAGCGACGGCCACAGGCCATGCCGGCAACTGGGAAACGTATTCCGAAGCGCACCTGCAGGCGCTGCGCGCCGAGGGCAAGCCGGTATTCCTCAATTTCACCGCTGCCTGGTGCATCACCTGCCTCGCCAACGAACGCGTCGCCCTGAGTCAGGACAGTGTCATGACGGCATTCCGTCAGCAGGGCATCACCTATCTCAAGGGCGACTGGACCAACCAGGACGCCGCCATCACCAAGAAGCTCGCCGAGTTCGGCCGTAACGGCGTACCGCTGTATGTGTATTACCCGGCCGGCATGCATGCAAAGCCGGTCGTGCTGCCGCAGTTGCTCACCCCGGAAATCGTGCTCGAGCACATCGCTTCCCGTCCATAGTTTCGTCACCCCAAGGAGATCGCCATGTCCCTGCGTCACTGCGCCGTACTCGGCGCCGCACTCGCCCTTGCCCCCTTCACTGCATCCGCCGCAGCGGTCGTCGACCAGCCGGCGCCGGCGTTCACCGGCACTACCGCCGACGGCAAGAGCCTCAGCCTGGAAAGCCTCAAGGGCAAGACCGTGGTGCTGGAATGGACCAATCACGACTGCCCCTTCGTGCGCAAGCACTACGAGGGCAATATGCAGGGTCTGCAAAAGGATGCCGCCGCCAAGGGCATCGTCTGGCTGCAGGTGATTTCTTCCGCACCCGGCAAGCAGGGGCATGTCGATGGCGCCACCGCCGCCCGGCTCAACAGCACGCGCGGTGCCACGCCGGCCAACGTGATCCTCGATCCGGAAGGCAAGATCGGCAAGCTCTATGAAGCCAAGACCACGCCGCACATGTACATCATCGATCCCAAGGGTGTGCTGGTCTACAAGGGCGGCATCGACAGCCTTGCCACTGCCGACAAGGCCGACATCGCCAAGGCCGAGCCCTATGTCGCCAACGCCTTGAGCGCACTTGCCGCCGGCCAGAAGATTACCGCCAACAACACCAAGCCCTACGGCTGCTCGGTCAAGTACGAGTAAAAGCGCGTCTTACAAAAACAAAGGGCGATGCCAGCGGCATCGCCCTTTTTCATTGCCTCAGACCGTCAGTTCTCGATACTGCCGATGGTCTTTTTGTTGTACATCCAGAGTGCGATCAGGGTGCATATGACACCTGACATCACATAGGCACCCACAGCCGCAGTACCGAACTTGACTGCCAGGCCCAGGGCCACCAGCGGTGCAAAACCGGCACCGAGCAGCCAGCCGATGTCGGCGGTCAGGGCCGCGCCGGTGTAGCGGTAGCGACGCAGGAAGCTGCCGGATACCACCCCGTGCGACTGGCCGTAGGACAGGCCCAGCAGGATGAAGCCGACCAGAATGAAGGTGTTCTGGGCAGCAGCCCCACCGCTCAGCAGACCGGGAATAGCGAGACTGAAGACACCGATCAGCAGAGCAACACCACCCAACGTCCGGGCCCGGCCGATGCGGTCAGCGATGAAGCCGGAGACGATGATGGCGATGATCGCCAGCACAGCACCCGCCAGCTGCACCGTCAGCACCTCGCTTTCCGTTTCCACCATGCCCAAGGGCACCCAGGACAGGGGAAAGATCGTCACCAGATGGAACAGGGCATACGTCGCCAGACCGGAAAAGGCACCGATCAGGATGTTGCCGCTCTGGGCGTTGATCAGCTCCTTCGCGTTGGTCGGCTCCAGCTCGCTCTTCTGCAGCATGGCGCTGAAGTCTTCGGCGACGACCAGACGCAACCGCGCAAACAGCGCGACGACGTTGATCGAGAAGGCGACGAAGAAGGGATAGCGCCAGCCCCAGTCGACAAAGTCGGTCTTGGAGAGCGTGCCGTTCAGGTAGAGGAACAGGCCGCCGGCCAGCACAAAACCGACCGGTGCGCCAAGCTGCCCCAGCATCGCGTACCAGCCACGGCGGCTGGGTGGCGCGTTGATGGCGAGCAGCGAGGGCAGTCCATCCCAGGAGCCGCCGACGGCGATGCCCTGCAAGGTGCGCAGGATCACCAGCAGCAGGATGGCGGTGCCACCGGCGGTGGCGTAGTCAGGCAGGAAGCCCATGCTGACGGTTGCCGTACCGAGCAGAACCATGGCAACGGCGAGCTTGCCGCTGCGTCCCCAGCGCCGCTGCAGGTGCATGAACAGCACCGTGCCGAGTGGCCGCGCGAGGAAGGCCAGCGAAAAGATCACGAAGCTCAGCAACAGCGCCTCGACCGTGTCCTTGTGCGGGAAGAATACTGTTGGAAAGACCAGCACCGATGCCAGGCCGTAAACGAAGAAGTCAAAATACTCCGCCGTCCGCCCGATCACCACCCCGACGGCAATTTCGCCTGGGGTCACATGGGAGTCGGCTTCCGGCGCGCGCCAGATTGCTTCGTCCATGCTGTCCGGGTTGGAAAACTCTTGAGTCATGCTAGCCATGGTTTCCCTCCTGTCTTATGGGTACTTCAGTTTGCATTTCACCTGCAGCGTCTAAAATGCGGAACAGGCGTACTTATACTCCCATAAATATTCGGAATAGGAAAGCGTTCCGGATTTGTTCAAAGCGCCCTCCCTCATGAGTTAGCATGCGCGCCTTCCCAAAGCAATCAAGCGGTCGGGCGGCTGCACTAGGACAAAATGTCTAATTCACTAAAGCGGCCCAATGACTTAGATTCGGAAAGTTCCCTAAATGTTTAACTTGCTCGCCATGCCCCGACTCAAGCAATCCATCTTCCTGGGCCTGATTTCGGCCTTTCTGCTATCCGGCTGCAACTGGGTGCTGATCTCCCCTTCGGGCGATATCGCCAAGCAGCAAAGCGACATCATGCTCATCTCCGTATGGCTGATGCTCATCGTCATCGTGCCGGTCATCGTGCTGACACTGCTGTTCGCATGGAAGTATCGCGCAAGCAACACTGAAGCGACCTACCGCCCCGAATGGCACCATTCCACCATTCTGGAACTGGTGATCTGGTCCGTGCCGCTGATCATCATCATCGCACTGGGTGCCATCACCTGGGTCTCCACCCACAAGCTTGACCCGTATCGTCCGCTCGAGCGCATCTCCGAAGGCCGTGATGTGCCGATGGATGTGAAGCCGCTGGTGGTCGAAGCCGTGGCCATGGACTGGAAGTGGCTGTTCATCTACCCCGAACAGGGTATCGCCCTCGTCAATGAAGTGGCTGCGCCGGTTGATCGTCCGATCGAGTTCCGCATCACCTCGACGACCATGATGAACTCGCTGTTCATTCCCGCCCTGGCAGGCCAGATCTACGCCATGCCGGCCATGCAGACCAAGCTGAATGCCGTCATCAACAAGGAAGGCGACTACGAAGGCTTCTCCGGCAACTACAGCGGTGCGGGCTTCTCGCACATGCGCTTCCGCTTCCACGGCCTGTCCGACGCCCAGTTCGCCGAGTGGGTCGAAAAGAACCGCAAGGAAGGTGGCGAACTGACCCGTGAGGCCTACCTCAAGCTCGAGCAACCCTCCGAGCGTGAGCCGGTACAGCGCTTCGCCAAGGTCGACGCCAACCTGTTCGAGGCCGTCCTGAACCGCTGCGTCGAATCCAACCGCATGTGCGTCAAGGACATGGTCGCCATCGACCGCAAGGGCGGCATGGGTGAAACCGGCACGCACAACCTTGCCTCGAATGCCACCATCGGTCGCAAGCTGGGCCTTGACCTCTCCTCGCAGAAGACCTACGTCGGCACGCTGTGCGCGCCGGAAATCCAGGCCGAAGCGAAGAGCAAGGTTCTCTGATCCAGGCCCGCAATCCAGTTTCCAACATTGAACAGATAGAAAAATGTCTGCTACCAACTACGCAACCATAGAAAACCACCCGATCCTCGGGCGGCTCACCCTGGAGGCGATTCCGCTCCATGAGCCCATCCTGATCTTCACCTTCATCGGGGTCATCCTCGGCGGCATCGCCCTGGTCGGCGCGCTGACCTACTTCAAGCTGTGGGGTCCGCTGTGGCGCAACTGGATCACCAGTATCGACCACAAGAAGATCGGCATCATGTACATGATCCTCGGTCTCATCATGTTCCTACGCGGCTTCGCCGACGCACTCATGATGCGCGGTCAGCAGGCCATCGCCTTCGGCGACAATATGGGTTACCTGCCTCCGCACCACTACGATCAGGTCTTTACCGCCCACGGCGTGATCATGATCTTCTTCTTCGCGATGCCCATCGTGACCGGCCTGATGAACTACATCGTGCCGCTACAGATCGGTGCACGCGACGTGTCCTTCCCCTTCCTGAACAACTTCAGCTTCTGGATGACCGCGTCCGGTGCAGCGCTGATCATGGTGTCGCTGTTCATCGGCGAATTCGCCAAGACCGGCTGGCTGGCCTATCCGCCGCTGTCCGGCATCATGCAGAGTCCGGATCCCGGGGTGGATTACTACATCTGGGCCCTTCAGATTGCAGGGGTCGGCACGCTGCTGTCCGGGGTTAACCTGATCGTCACCATCGTCAAGATGCGTGCGCCGGGCATGACCCTGATGCGCATGCCGATCTTCACCTGGACCGCGCTCTGCACCAACATCCTGATCGTTGCCGCCTTCCCGATCCTGACCGCCGTGCTGGCCATGCTGTCGCTCGACCGCTACCTCGGCACCGCCTTCTTCACCAGCGATCTCGGCGGCTCCGCCATGCTGTATGTGAACCTGATCTGGATCTGGGGCCACCCCGAGGTCTACATCCTGGTGCTGCCGGTGTTCGGTATCTTCTCCGAAGTCGTGGCGACCTTCTGCCGCAAGCGCCTGTTCGGCTACTCCTCGATGGTGTACGCGACCGCGGTTATCACGATCCTGTCGTACATCGTGTGGCTGCACCACTTCTTCACCATGGGTGCGGGTGCCAGCGTGAACTCCTTCTTCGGCATATCGACGATGATCATCTCGATCCCGACCGGTGCCAAGCTGTTCAACTGGCTGTTCACCATGTACCACGGTCGTATCCGCTTCGAGTTGCCGATGGTGTGGACCGTGGGCTTCATGGTCACCTTCGTGATCGGCGGCATGACCGGCGTAATGCTGGCCGTTCCGGCACCTGACTTCCTGCTGCACAACAGCCTGTTCCTGATCGCCCACTTCCACAACGTCATCATCGGCGGGGTGGTGTTCGGCGCCTTCGCCGCGATCAACTACTGGTTCCCGAAAGCCTTTGGCTTTAAATTGGACTACAAGTGGGGCATGGCCTCCTTCTGGTTCTGGTTCGTCGGCTTCTGGACCGCCTTCACGCCGCTGTACGTGCTGGGCTTCATGGGCGTCACCCGCCGCATGAGCCACTTCGACGATCCTTCGCTGCAGATCTGGTTCCAGATCGCTGCCGTCGGTGGTCTGCTGGTTGCCGCGGGTATTGCCTGCTTCTTCATCCAGATCGCCGTCAGCTTCCTGAAGCGCAAGGAACTGGCCGACGTGACCGGCGATCCCTGGGATGGCCGCACGCTGGAATGGTCGACCTTGTCGCCCCCGCCGGACTACAACTTCGCCTTCACGCCGGTCGTGCACGACACCGATGCATGGCATGACATGAAGAAGAACGGCTACCAGCGTCCGACGACCGGCTTCCTCGCCGTCCATATGCCGAAGAACACCGGTGCCGGCTTCATCCTGGCCGCCATCAGCGCCCTGGTCGGCTTTGCTCTGATCTGGCACATGTGGGCCCTCGCCATCATCGGCTTTGTCGGCCTGATTGCCGCCGCCATCATCCACACCTTCAACTACGACCGCGATTACCACATCCCGGCCGAGGAAGTCGTGGCCACCGAAAACGAACGTACCCGTCTGCTTGCTAGCCATGTCTAATACGCACACCGCCAACGCCGCTGGCATCCGCACCAGCGAAAGCTTCTACCTCAAGGAGGAGCACCATCCGGCCAACGGAACCATGCTCGGGTTCTGGCTGTACCTGATGAGTGACTGCCTGTTGTTCGCCATGCTGTTCGCCGCCTACGGCGTGCTCGGTCGCAACTACGCGGCCGGCCCGTCCGGCGCCGACCTGTTCGACCTCAAGCTGGTCGCGATCAACACCGCCTTCCTGCTGCTCTCGTCCATCACCTACGGCTTTGCCATGCTGGCGATGTACAAGAAGCAGCTCGGCAAGACGCTGTTCTGGCTCGGCATCACCGGCATCTTCGGTCTTGCCTTCCTGGCCCTGGAAATCTACGAGTTCTACCACCTGATCCATGAAGGTGCCGGTCCGCAGCGCAGCGCGTTCCTGACTTCCTTCTTCGCCCTGGTCGGTACCCACGGCCTGCACGTGAGCTTCGGCATCATCTGGCTGGTCACCCTGATGTTCCAGCTCAAGAAGCACGGCCTGACCTACGAAAACAAGCGCCGCGTGAACTGCCTGTCGCTGTTCTGGCACTTCCTGGACGTCGTCTGGATCGGCGTATTCACCTTTGTCTATCTGATGGGAACCCTCGTATGAGCAGCCATAACCACGACAACCACGCTCATCACCACGACGATCATCACCACGATGATGACGTGCCCCATGGCACCCTGTACGACTATGTCGTCGGCTTCGTCCTCTCCGTCATCCTGACCGCCATTCCGTTCTGGCTGGTCATGGGCAAGGTCATCGACGACAAGACCGTCCTGTCCCTCATCCTGCTCGGCATCGGTGCCGTGCAGATCGTGGTGCACATGGTCTACTTCCTGCACATGACGCCGAAGGCGGAAGGTGGCTGGAACATGATGGCCCTGCTGTTCACCCTGGTCCTGGTCGTGATCACCATGGCCGGCTCGATGTGGGTCATGTTCCACCTGCACGCGAACATGATGCCCATGCCCGCCAGCATGACCGGCATGTAAAGGCCATCCCCTTGAGTTCCTCATCACAGAACTCAGCGCACAACGGCTCGCCCAACGGCGGGCCGTTGTCGCTTGAGGAAGGCGTCAAACCGCCCCGCAAGCCGGCCTTCATCATCGCCTTCTGCCTCACGGCAGTGATTGCCTTTGTAGGCTTCATTGCGCTAGGCAACTGGCAGCTTGAACGGCGGGTCTGGAAGCTGGCCCTGATCGAACGCGCCGAAACGCGTTCGCAGGCACCCGCCATTGCCGTACCTGAGCGTGCACAATGGCCGCAGATCACTGCCGCCACGCACGAATACCTGCATGTCAGCACTTCCGGCCGCTTCCTGCACAAGGATGTGACCTTCGTCCAGGCCAATACCAATCTGGGCCCGGGCTTCTGGGCACTCGTGCCCATGCGGCAGGCAGATGGCAGCCTGATCATCATCAACCGCGGCTTCGTGGCGAAGAAGGACGACTATCGGCCGGACCTCGATAACGATGCCGTACACGAACTGAGCGGCCTGCTGCGCATCAGCGAACCCGGCGGCAGCCGTGCACGCAAGAACGAGCCCGAGAATGAACGCTGGTTCTCGCGCGACGTGGAAGCCATCGCCAGGATCCGCCAGTTGCCGGAAGAACAGGTCGCGCCCTTCTTCATCGATGCCGACTACAACCCCGCCGCGCCGGCCGGAGAACCTGTGGGAGGTCTGACCATCATCAGCTTCTACAACCATCATTTGGTTTATGCCCTGACCTGGTATACCCTTGCCCTGATGGTTGCAGGCGCAACGATCTACCTCCTGCGCGAGGAGCGCAAAAAATACCAGCCCTGAAACCGTCCATGCGCAGCCGGACCTCCCGGCAAGGCATGGCGAACGGATGAAGGACAAGGCCCTGCAGCCGGCATGCACCCCGACACATGCGGATCGCTGACGCAAGGAACCGACAGGACAGCCTGTCCCTCGCGGCGGCTACCTCATGCGCCCACGCAAGGCTTAGCGGCATTCCCGACGGAGAAAACACGTTGTTAAGCAGGATGAGGCCCAACACCGATCGCTTCCTGCCCGACATGGGCTCGGGCCGCTACGCGAACATGCAGCAGTTGATCCAACTGCGCTGGCTGGCGGTCTTCGGCCAGCTTCTCACCATCGCCTTTTCCGACCTTGTCTTCATGATGCATCTGCCCCTGCGGCAGATGCTGCTCATCATTGCCGCGCTGATCGGCTTCAACCTCTTCAGCAGCTGGCACTGGCGGGTGCGGCGCAATGGCGAAAACCGCGAGGTCAGCAACCGGGACCTGTTTCTGTCACTGCTGACCGACGTCTTCGCCCTGACCGCCCTGCTCTACTTCAGCGGCGGCGCCGCCAACCCCTTCAGCGCCCTCTATCTGCTGCAGATCGTGCTCGGCGCAGCCATCCTCGAAGCCGGCACCCTGTGGGCGCTGATTGTCGTCAGCAGCGCCTGCTTTGCCGCCCTCACCGTGATCTACCATCCGCTGGCACTGCTGCAGGACGGACTGCCCGACCGCTACCTGCAGGGCATGCTGCTCTGCTATGCCATCAACGCCGTCCTGCTCGGCCTCTTCCTCACCCACATTACGCGCAAGCAGCGCGAACGCGATGCGCGCCTTGCCGCGCTGCGCCAGCGCGCCCTTGAAGAGGAACATATCGTGCGCATGGGACTGCTTGCCTCCGGTGCTGCGCACGAGCTCAGCACACCGCTGTCGACCATGGCCGTCATCCTGGGCGACTGGCAGCACATGCCGGCACTGAAAACGGATCCCGGTGTCACTGAAGACATGGAAGAGATGCAGCGCCAGGTCAAGCGCTGCAAATCCATCGTCACCGGCATCCTGCTTTCCGCCGGCGAGGCGCGCGGCGAAGCGCCGGGCGAAACCACCGTCCGCACCTTCCTTGATGAGCTGGTGGATGACTGGAAGGCAACGCGCACGCCGCGTGTCTTCGAATACATCAACGAGTTTGGCGAGGACATCCCCATCGTCTCGGACGAGGCACTCAAGCAGACCCTGTGCAATGTGCTCGACAATGCGCTGGAAGCCTCGCCGCACTGGGTCCGTCTCAGCGTCATGCGCCATCTCGACGATCTGCTGCTGGTCATCAGCGACGCCGGCCCCGGCTTTCCCGAGGAAATGCTGGAAAATATCGGCAAGCCCTACGCCTCTTCCAAGGGCAGACCGGGGAGCGGGCTCGGGCTCTTTCTCGTGGTCAATGTCATCCGCACCCTCGGTGGCACCGTGGCCGCTCGCAATGTAGAAACAGGCGCCATCGTCACCCTGAGCCTGCCGCTCAAGGCACTGAAACTGAACAACAACACCTGAACATGAGTACCGAAGCCCCTGCCGCGCTGTCGTCCCCCCAACTGCTCATCGTCGAGGACGATGAGGCCTTTCAGCGCACCCTGAGCCGCTCATTCGAACGCCGCGGTTATGCCGTGCTGCATGCCACCAGCCTCGAAAGCATGCAGGAAGTGCTGAACGAACACACCCCCGCCTATGCCGTGGTCGACCTCAAGCTCGCCGGCAAGGCCTCCGGCCTCGCCTGCGTCGAGGCACTGCACCGGCACAGTCCGGACATGCTGATCGTCGTGCTGACCGGTTATGCCAGCATCGCCACCGCCGTCGAGGCGATCAAGCTCGGCGCCTGCCAGTATCTGGTCAAGCCTTCCAACACCGACGATATCGAAACCGCCTTCAACAAGGCCGGCGGCGATGCGGACATCGACGTCACGCCACGCGCCACCTCGATCAAGACGCTGGAATGGGAGCGCATCCACGAAACCCTCGCCGCCACCGGCTTCAACATCTCCGAGACCGCGCGGCGCTTGGGCATGCACCGCCGCACCCTGGCCCGCAAGCTGGAAAAACAGCGCGTCAAATAAACACGAAGCCACCAGCCCGGTCGGCGGCCTTGCTTCTGCTAGTATCTTGAGGCCTCTCAATCCTGACCGGCGCGGTGTCGATCACCGCGCGCAAAGCTCACCCGCATCATGCCCCGCTGGCTGGAACGCTTCATTCCACATCGCGAACAGATACAAAGCAGCCGCTGGCTACGCTGGCTGGCGCCCTATCT
This sequence comes from Rhodocyclaceae bacterium, assembly GCA_019750575.1. GTDB lineage: Bacteria > Pseudomonadota > Gammaproteobacteria > Burkholderiales > Rhodocyclaceae. The sequence goes on from JAIEOJ010000239.1 coordinate 10,084, forward strand.
GCTGAATCCGCGCCTGTGGCACATCAATCGGCGCAGTGTGGCCATGGGTGTCAGCGTCGGCGTATTCTTCGGACTGCTGGTACCGCTTGCCCAGATTCCCCTGGCGGCAGGCGCCGCCATCGTACTGCGTGCAAATGTTCCCATTGCCATCGGCAGTACCCTCATCACCAATCCGGTCACATTTGCGCCCATCTATGTCTTTGCGCACCGGCTCGGTAGCGCAGTACTGGATACAGAACGCGATCTGGCCGACATCCAGCCTTTGCCGCTACCAGAACCGGTTGACGTTGCCCCCCTGCGCTGGTGGCAAAGCATAGGCAACAGTGTCTTGAATATCGGCAAGCCACTGCTGGTGGGACTCGTGATTCTGGCCGTCAGTGGTGCCGTTCTGTTGTACGCCGCAATCATGCTGTTCTGGCGCATCCGCATTGGATTGAGCTGGCAGCGGCGACAGCGGCA
>JAIEOJ010000084.1 GCA_019750575.1 Rhodocyclaceae bacterium
GGGCCGGGTAAAAAGCAAACGGCCACACCCGCAAGGATGTGGCCGCCGGCCAGAAATGCAAAGTAGCTGCGCGAAGGTTTCAGTTGCAGCCTGAGCGGCAACCGCATCGCGCCGGCCTCAGAAGCGCTTGAAGGCGAGTGTGCCGTTGGTGCCGCCGAAGCCGAAGTTGTTCTTCAGCGCGTATTCGATCTTCATCTCGCGCGCCGTGTTGGCGCAGTAGTCGAGATCACACTCCGGATCCTGCTCGAAGATGTTGATCGTCGGCGGCGAAATCTGGTGATGGAGTGCCAGCACCGTGAAGGCCGATTCGAGACCGCCCGCACCACCCAGCAGATGGCCGGTCATGGACTTGGTCGAATTCACGACCAGGCCCTTTGCGGCATCGCCGAAGGCGAGCTTGATGGCATCGGTCTCGTTCTTGTCACCCAGCGGCGTGGAGGTGCCGTGCGCATTCAGATACTGGACCTGATCCGGATTGATGCCGGCATTGGCCATGGCCGCCAGCATCGAACGCTTGGGACCATCGGTATCCGGCGCGGTCATGTGATAGGCATCGCCGCTCATGCCGAAACCGGCGAGTTCGGCGTAAATCTTCGCACCGCGCTTCTTGGCATGCTCGTACTCTTCGAGCACCAGCACGCCGGCGCCTTCGCCCAGGACAAAGCCGTCACGGCCCGTATCCCAGGGACGGCTGGCCGTGGCCGGATCGTCATTGCGCGTGGACAGTGCCTTGGCCGAGGCAAAACCGCCGATCGCCAGCGGCGTCACCGTTGATTCGGCGCCGCCGCAGACCATCATGTCGGCATCGCCGTACTCGATCATGCGGGCGGACAGGCCGATGGCGTGCAGGCCCGTCGTGCAGGCCGTCACCACCGAAATGTTCGGGCCCTTGAGGCCGTGCATGATGGAGAGATTGCCGGAGATCATGTTGATGATCGTGCCGGGAATGAAGAAAGGCGAAATCTTGCGCGGACCACCGGCCGTGTAATCGACCTGGGTTTCCTCGATCATCGGCAGACCGCCGATGCCGGAACCGATATTGACGCCAATGCGATGCGCATTGGCCTCATTGACTTCGATCCCGGAGTCCTTGATTGCCTGTATACCTGCAGCCAGACCGTAATGGATAAAGATATCCATACGGCGTGCTTCCTTCGGTGAAAGGTACTGGCCTACATCGAAATCCTTGACCTCACCAGCGATCTGGGAAGCAAAAGCGGATGCATCGAAGCGGGTAATCCGACCAATGCCGCTCTTGCCGGCAATGATGTTGTTCCAGGCTTCCGTAACGGTGTTGCCGACCGGCGAGATGATACCCAAGCCGGTCACGACGACTCTGCGACGTGACAAGGTCTACTCCAGGAAAATTGCTGAACCGCGACTTACTTCAGGTTCTTGGTGACGTAGTCGATTGCTTGCTGAACGCTGGTGATCTTTTCGGCTTCTTCGTCCGGGATCTCGCATTCGAATTCTTCTTCCAGGGCCATCACCAGTTCAACGGTGTCGAGCGAATCGGCGCCCAGGTCATCCACGAACGAGGACTCGTTCTTGATGTCGGCTTCGTTCACGCCGAGTTGTTCAGCAACGATCTTCTTGACGCGTTGTTCGAGGTTGTCCATCTGTAACTCCTTCCCAAAACGGGGTGTGTTAGAAAACTTTTCTATTTTAACAGAAACGGTTTGTGTGACCGGCGCTGAAGCTTGCCCGCAAACGCGGATCAGGCCATGTACATGCCGCCATTTACATTGATCGTTTCGCCGGTAATGTAGGACGCACCGGGGCTGGCCAGGAAGGCAACGGTAGCGGCGATTTCCTGTGCCGAGCCGAGACGGCCCAGCGGAATCTTCTGCTGCAGCGCTTCCTTCTGCGCATCGGCGAGGCTGCGCGTCATGTCGGTATCAATGAAACCGGGGGCCACGCAGTTCACGGTCACGCCGCGGCTGCCCAGCTCCTGTGCCAGTGCGCGGCTCATGCCGGCCACGCCGGCCTTGGCGGCAGCGTAGTTGGCCTGGCCCGGATTGCCGGCTTCGCCAACCACCGAGGTGATGTTGATGATGCGGCCGGTGCGGGCCTTCATCATGCCGCGCATGACCAGCTTGCTCATGCGGAAGACAGCCTTGAGGTTGGTATCGATCACGTCGTCCCACTCCTCGTCCTTCATGCGCATGGCGAGATTGTCGCGCGTGATGCCGGCGTTGTTCACGAGAATGCCGATCGCGCCGTATTTCTTTTCCGCTTCTGCAATGAAGGCTTCGGCCGCAGCGGCATCGGTCACGTTGAGGACTGCGCCCCAGCCGGTCACGCCGGCCTCGTCGAAACCCTTCTGGATATCGGCGGCGCCGGCTTCCGAAGTGGCGGTACCGATCACGGTCGCACCCTGTGCACCCAGTTCAAGAGCGATGGCGCGGCCGATGCCGCGCGAAGCGCCGGTGACGAGGGCGATTTGTCCGGACAGATTTGCCATGTCTTACTCCTTCACCGCTGCAACAGCAGCTTCAACACCTGCGAGATCGGCCATCGCGCCGCCGCCGAGCGTATCGACGCAACGCTTGGTGAGGCCGGCCAGCACCTTGCCCGGACCACATTCATAAACGGCGGTGACGCCGTGCGTTGCCATGGCCTGCATGGTTTCGACCCAGCGCACTGCAGACGCAGCCTGGCGAACCAGCGCATCCTTGATGCGCGCGGGATCGGTTTCGATCGCGACATCGACGTTGTTGATCAGCGGAATCTGCGGCGCGTTGAAGGTGACGGTTTCCAGCTTGGCGCGAAGCTTGTCGGCCGCCGGCTGCAGCAGCGTCGAATGGAAAGGTGCGGACACGGCCAGAATGACGGCCCGCTTCGCACCAGCTTCCTTGCACGCATCGGCGGCACGCTGCACGGCAGCGGTATGGCCGGCAATCACGGTCTGCTTGGGCTCGTTGAAATTGACGGCCTGCACAACTTCACCGCCGGTACTGGCGGCGGCACACGCAGCTTTCACCGTCTCTGCATCGAGGCCGAGCACGGCAGCCATGCCACCAACGCCGGCAGCCACTGCGCCCTGCATGGCCTGAGCGCGAAACTCGACCAGCGGCACGGCATCGGTAAAGGCAATCACGCCGGCAGCGACCAGCGCGGAATACTCACCCAGACTGTGGCCGGCCACCATGGCTGGCGCAGGACCGCCCTTTTCCTGCCACAGGCGATAGGCGGCAATGGCTGCGGTCAGCATCAGCGGCTGGGTATTGACGGTTTGCGCCAGCGCTTCGGCCGGGCCGTCGGTGGCAAGTTGCCACAGATCACGACCGAGCGCGTTGGAGGCCTCGTCGAAGGTCTTGCGGATGATCGGGCTGTCGCCATAGGCGGCCATCATGCCGATGGATTGGGAGCCCTGGCCCGGGAACACAAGCGCAAATTTCATGAGCGTTCTAATGAAAGAGGGTTCGGAAATTGATAGGAAGCGGATCAGTAGCGCAGGAGCACGGCGCCCCAGGTGAAGCCACCGCCCACGCCTTCAAGCATGACATTCTGGCCACGCTTGATGCGGCCGCTGCGCACACCGACGTCGAGGGCCAGCGGAATCGAGGCACCGGAAGTGTTGCCATGCTGGCCGACGGTGAGAATCACCTTGTCCATGTCCAGGCCCAACTTGCGCGCGGTGGACTGGATGATGCGGACATTGGCCTGGTGTGGCACCAGCCAGTCGATCTTGTCCTGCGTCATGCCGGCGGCTTCGAGCGCCTCACCGGCGACTTCGGACAGCACCTTGACAGCGAACTTGAACACGGCCTGACCGTCCATCTTGACGAAGGGCGTACCGCAGACCTGACCGCTGGCGACCTGGCCGGGGGCGTTGAGAATATCGTTGTAGCTGCCGTCGGCATGCAGGGCCGAGGCGAGGATGCCGGGCTCGCTGCTGGCCTCCAGCACCACGGCGCCGGCACCGTCGCCGAAGAGCACGCAGGTGGTGCGGTCGTTCCAGTCGACCACGCGCGAAAACACTTCGGCGCCGACGACGAGGACTTTCTTGTTGGAGCCGGAGCGGATGAACTTGTCAGCCAGCGTCAGTGCGTAAACAAAGCCGCTGCAGACGGCCTGCACGTCCAGTGCCGGGGCACCGTTCTTCATGCCCAGCTTGTTCTGCAGCAAGGCAGCGGTGCTGGGGAACACCATGTCGGGCGTGGAGGTGGCAACGACGATGAGGTCGATGTCAGCCACCGTGCAGTTGGCCGCCTCAAGCGCGCGCTTGCTGGCTTCCAGCGCCAGATCGCTGCTGAACACGCCTTCGGGCGCGTAGTGGCGGGCACTGATGCCGGTGCGTTCGACGATCCATTCGTCGGAAGTTTCAATCCCGCGCGCCACCAGGTCATGGTTGGTGACCGGGTTGCCCGGCAGATAGCTGCCGGTGCCGATGATGCGGGAGTAGATGCGCGTATCGCTCATGCGGGGATTCCTTCGGCCTCTGGGGCCGGATGAGTAGCGGTGTAGTCCTTGATTTTCTCTGCGATTCGATCCGGCAGGCTGTGGCGCGCTGCCTCGGCCGCGCGCTCCAGCGCACAGCGGAAGGCAAAGACATCGGCAGAGCCGTGGCTCTTGAAGACGATGCCGCGCAGGCCCAACAGGCTGGCGCCATTGTAGCGGCGATGATCGAAACGCCCCTTGAATGCGTTCAAGACCGGCATCGCCACCAGGGCGGCCAGCTTGGTGAAGATATTGCGCTTGAACTCTTCGCGCAGGCCGCCGATGATCATCTGGGCCAGGCCTTCGGAGGTCTTGAGCGAGACATTGCCGACGAAGCCATCACAGACCACGACGTCGGTCGTGCCCTTGTAGATGTCATTGCCTTCGACATTGCCGTAGAAATTGAGGTTGCTGCCGCGCAGCAGGCCAGCGGCCTGCTTGACCACTTCGTTGCCCTTGATGTCTTCCTCGCCGATATTGAGAAGGCCGACACTGGGGTTTTCCTTGTGCTCGAGCGCGCTGACCAGCATCGCGCCCATGATGCCGAACTGCAGCAGATGCTCCGCCTTGCAATCGACATTGGCGCCGAGGTCCAGCATGTAGGTCTTGCCACGGGCATTGGGCAGGATGGTCGCGATCGCCGGCCGGTCTATGCCCGGCAGGGTCTTGAGCACGAAGCGCGAGATCGCCATCAGTGCGCCGGTATTGCCGGCGGAAATGGCCGCAGCGGCCGTGCCGTCCTTGACCAGATCGGCGACGACCCGCATGGACGAGTCTTTCTTGTTGCGCATGGCCGACGCAACATCTTCATCCATGCCGACGACCTCACTGGCGTGATGCACGCGCAGGCGCTCGCCGAAAGCGGCATGACCTTTCAGATGAGGGTTGATCGACTCTTCAAGTCCGACCAGAATGACACGGGCAGTGGCATCCAGCGCCAGGAACTCCAGCGCCGCAGGCACGGTCACGGAAGGACCGTGGTCACCGCCCATGCAGTCGATCGCAAGCGTAACTGCCATCAGGGAATGTTTTCAGGCAAAAGAAGGAAAGGCCCCACGCTCGACCACGTATCCGGGCTCAAGGCCACCGGACTTGCGAACGGGGCAACAGCCTTGGGGCGGCGGTAAAAAAAAGCGCGCAATGCGCGCCTTTCCTGCCAATGACGAAAGATTACTCGCCCTTGGTCTTGAGGACCTTCTTGCCGCGGTAGTAACCGTTCGGGCTGATGTGGTGACGCAGGTGAGCCTCGCCGGTGGTGGCTTCGACAGCCAGCGGCGGGTTGGTCAGAAAGTCGTGGGAACGATGCATGCCACGCTTCGACGGGGACTTCTTGTTCTGTTGAACGGCCATGTTACTACTCCTAGTTAATGCTTCTTCAGCTTTGCCAGCACCGCGAAAGGCGATGCTGCACGTTTGTCATCGCTGCGCGCCGGCGGCTCGCAGCCCTCTTCATGTTTGGGCGCTACCGGCAGGGCCAGCAACACCTCTTCTTCAATCAAATCCGTCACGGCCTGAGCCGTTTCGGCAGCAATTGCATCGGCACCCAGCCTGAGCGCGCCATCTTCCAGCGCTTCATCCGGCCAGGCTTCGCCCGGTGCAATTACCTGCAATTCGGCATCCGTCTCCAGCACAAAGGGCATGGGCCCCAGACAACGCTGGCAGATCAGATCAAACTCGCCCCGTATTTGCAGACTCAGCCAGTTGCGACCATTCTCGCGACGGCCGTGGAGCTCGCACTCCAGCAGGGCATCCGCCGTACCGACCACATCCAGCAGGCGCGGCAGCGCCGACACCGGCACGCTGCCGGACACTGAACGACCCTCGCGGGCAAACTCCAGCGTATCAATGACCAACCCGACCAGCGATCTGCTCACAACGTGCCCTATGCCAAAGCGGCAATACGGAAACACGCGATGATATCATCCAAAGACTTATCCAGTCAAATGAACCACATCCACCCGAATCCTGCCGTGCTGCCTCTTATCCTTGCCTCGACTTCCCAATTTCGCCGTGAACTGCTGGCCCGGCTGCAAATTCCCTTTACCGCCGTCGCCCCGGACGCCGACGAAACCCCGCTTGCCGGCGAAAGCCCCGCCAGAACGGCCGAGCGCCTGTCCGAACTCAAGGCCCGCGCTGTCGCGGCACAGCACCCGGACAGCCTGATCATCGGTAGCGACCAGGTGGCCTATATGGGTAGCCAGCGCTTCGGCAAACCGGGGAGGCGGGAGAATGCCATAAGCCAGCTGCGGGCCATGCGTGGAAATACGGTGATTTTCCATACCGGTTTATGTTTGCTGAACACCCGCACCGGCAAATTTCAACTCAAGGGCGTCCCGACCGAAGTCCGCTTCCGCGCACTGACGGACCAGGAAATCGAACGCTACCTGGACAAGGAGGACGCGCTCGGCTGCGCCGGCAGCGCCAAATCCGAGGGACTGGGAATTGCCCTGCTCGAATATATGCGCGGCGATGACCCGAACGCCCTTGTCGGCCTCCCCTTGATCGAGCTTTCCCGCATGTTGAGAGCAGAAGGCGCGGACTTGCCGTGAGTTCATCAAATTTCGGCACACTTTACCTGCTCCCGGTCGGACTCAGCAGCCCCGGTGACGACCCGACGAGCTGGGAGCACTGGCTGCCGGCAGCAACCCAGGAAAGCGCCTGCCGCCTGCAGCATTTCGTCGCCGAGAACGCCAAGACCGCACGCGCCAGCCTCAAGGCACTCGGCCACCCGACCCCGCTGCGCGACTTGGACATCAAGGAGCTGCCGCAGCAACTCGACGAGACCGCACTGGCAACCCTGCTCGCTCCGGCAATCGCCGGACAGGACATCGGCCTGATGTCGGAGGCCGGTTGCCCGGCCGTCGCCGATCCCGGTGCCCTCCTCGTACGGGCCGCGCACCACGCCCGCATCCCGGTCAAACCCCTGGTCGGCCCGTCGGCCCTCCTGCTCTCCCTGATGGCCTCCGGCCTGGACGGACAACGCTTTGCTTTCCACGGCTATCTGCCGGCACGCGACCCCGAGCGCAGCAAGGCCATCCAGATACTGGAAAAGGACTCGGCCCGCCTCAGGCAGACCCAGCTCTTCATCGAGACGCCGTATCGCAATGGCGCGCTTTTCCAGGCCCTGCTGAAGACCTGTCAGCCGATGACACGGCTGTGCATCGCCAGCGACCTCACGCTGGACAGCGAGACCATACGCACCGACAGCATCGCGACCTGGCGCAAGACCGGGGCGCCAGTGCTGGACAAGCGCCCTACCGTGTTCCTGCTGCTGGCCTGATCAGCGCAGCTCGGTGCGACCGAGCGCGCGCACCGCACTTTCGGCCATGTCGGCACCAAAGCGCTTGGCGATGCGTTCGGCAAAGTTCTGCTTGGCCGTGTAATCGCGAATATTCTCGACCTTGACGATATCGCGCGCCACGCTCTCGACCGTACCGAAACCGTCGGCCAGGCCGAGCTGAACGCTCTTCGCACCCGACCAGACCAGGCCCGAGAACATGTCCGGCGTTTCCTTGAGGCGCTTGCCGCGCCCCTTGCGCACCGCATCGATGAACTGGCCGTGGATTTCGCTCAGCATCTCCTGCGCGTGCCCCTTCTGCCGTGCATCCATGGGCGAGAAAGGATCCATGAAGCCCTTGTTCTCGCCTGCCGTCAGCAGCCGGCGCTCGACACCGACCTTCTGCATGGCGTCGGTGAAACCGAAACCATCCATCAGCACACCGATCGAGCCGACGATACTGGCCTTGTCGACAAAAATATTGTCCGCCGCCGCCGCGACGTAATAGCCGCCGGAGGCGCAGATGTCCTCAACCACCACATGCAGCTGAGTCTCCGGATGCTTGGCGCGCAAGCGACGAATCTCGTCGTAAATGATGCCGGACTGCACCGGACTGCCGCCCGGACTGTTGATGCGCAGAATGACACCCGCGGTTTTCTCGTCATCGAAGGCGCTCTGCAAGGCACCGACCACGGCATCCGCATCTGCCTCGCCTTTGGCCTGGATCACACCGCTCATCTGGATCAGCGCGGTATGGCGTTCACCGTCCATGGCATCGCCACTGCCCGGGCCCAGCACGCTCCAGATCAGCACGCCGGCATAGGCAAAACCGAGCAGCTTGAAGAAAATGCCCCAGCGCCGCTGTGCGCGTTGCTCCCTGAGCCCCTCCAGTGCAATTTTTTCGAGCACCTTGCGCTCCCAGCCCTGCGTGTTTTGCGTATCGTCAGACATGATGTGGATTGCTTGAAATCAAGGATTTAGCCGCCGGAGACTGCACCTGCAGCGGGCCCAGTATAGCCGCGAATGCGCACACGGCCTGTCGTGTTACGCCGCCCGCAGCCAGGATGACAGCGCGGCCACGTCATCCACACAGCCTTCACTGGCCACCGCGACCAGCTCGGCGCGCGGATGTGCGCCATAGCTGACGGCCAGACTGGCGGTGCCGGCATTCTTCGCCATCAGCAGATCATGCGTGGTGTCGCCTATCATCAGCGTGCGCTCCGGCGCGGCAGCAAACGCATCCATGAGTTCGAAGAGCATCTGCGGATGCGGCTTGGAATGGCACTCGTCGGCACAACGCGAGTCATGGAAAAGCGCGCCCAGGCCGCTGTGCGCAAAGGCGCGGTCGAGGCCCTTGCGCGTCTTGCCTGTGGCCACGGCCAGCATGTAGCCCTGCGCCGCCAGACTGTCGATCAGGGCGCTGGCGCCATCAAACAGCACCAGCTCATGGTCACGTGCCAGGTAGTGATAGCGATAGCGTTCGGAGAGCGCTGCATAGTGTGCGGGCGTCAAATTGGGCATGGCGTGCTGCAAGGCTTCGTACAAGCCCAGCCCGATGATGTGACGAGCCCGCGCCTCGCTTGGCGGCTCGACCCCGATATCCACTGCCGCCGCCTGCAGCGCATGCACGATGGCCGCCGCCGAATCCATCAGCGTACCGTCCCAGTCGAAGACGATCAGATCAAACTGCCGCGCCATAATCCTTCCTGTCATGAATATCGAGGCGGCGCAGGAACTCGTTGAGCTCGGGCGGCAGCGGCGCTTCCAGCACCACCCCCTCCCCGCTCACGGGATGCGTCATCTCCAGCCGGGCCGCATGCAGGAACATGCGCTTGAGACCCAGGCGCTGCAATTCCTTGTTGAGGGCAAAGTCACCATATTTGTCATCGCCCAGCAGGGGAAAACCCGCATTGGTGAGATGTACACGGATCTGGTGGGTACGGCCGGTTTTCAGTTCAACCTCGACCAGGCTGAAATAACCCTGCCCGGTCTGCCAGCGCTTCACCAGCCTGACAATACTGTGCGCCGCCTTGCCTTCAGGATCGACACGCACGCGCCGCTTGCCGTTTTCGATCAGGTATTTGTAGAGCGGCTGGCGGATATGCTGGGTCTGGTTGAGCCAGCGCCCCTTGACCAGGGCGAAATAGCGCTTGCCCATCACCCCTTCGCGGAAGTCGTCCTGCAGGCGCACGAGTGCCGAGCGCTTCTTGCCGATGATGAGCAAACCCGAGGTTTCGCGGTCCAGACGATGCGCCAGCTCCAGAAACCTGGCTTCCGGCCGCGCCCGCCGCAACTGCTCGATGACGCCGAAGCTGACACCGCTGCCGCCATGCACCGCCACCCCGGCCGGCTTGTCGATGACCAGCACCGCCTCATCCTCGAACACCACCGGGAAATCGCGTGCCGGCGCGGCCGGCTTGCCCTCCCCGCCGGCAGCACGGGCGGACACGCGCATCGGCGGCACCCGCACCTGGTCGCCCAGCTGCAGGCGGTAATCCGCCTTGACCCGTCCCTTGTTAACCCGCACCTCGCCACTACGCAAAATGCGGTAGATGTGACTGTTCGGCACACCCTTGCACATTTTCAGGAGGTAATTGTCGACTCTCTGGCCGGCGGAGTCTTCCCCGACTTCAAGCCAAGTCACTGCGTCTTTGCCTAAACCACTCATGTGCCATATAATACCAGCCGGTCAGCCATTCCGATGGTGACGTGCCCAGCGACCCGAAGTGGAGCTGGTGGCGCCACCCGTAATGTTGCCGAATTGAAAGCCGCTTCGATTACTCAGCCATAGCTGGACTTTTGAACGGTTACCGATCCGGCATGACGCGTGATGTATTCCAGCAACCCGGCTTTTCCGCTCGCGCAGTGATGCGCTGCAGCAATCGAAGAGACTGGCAGGGTTTCTTGAAGTTGTTCCACGCGTTTGCAGCACC
>JAIEOJ010000038.1 GCA_019750575.1 Rhodocyclaceae bacterium
CGCAGACCTTCTTCCATGGCGATCGGGCAGATCAGCTTGACGGTGATCGACACGTTGTCGCCCGGCATGACCATCTCGGTGCCTTCCGGCAGGGAGATTGCACCGGTCACGTCGGTGGTGCGGAAGTAGAACTGCGGGCGGTAGTTGGCGAAGAACGGGGTGTGACGACCGCCTTCGTCCTTCGACAGCACGTAGATTTCGCCGGTGAAGTGGGTGTGCGGGGTGATCGAGCCCGGCTTGGCCAGAACTTGACCGCGTTGCACGTCTTCACGCTTGGTGCCGCGCAGCAGCACGCCGACGTTGTCGCCTGCCTGACCTTGGTCGAGCAGCTTGCGGAACATTTCGACACCGGTACAGGTGGTCTTGACGGTGGGGACGATGCCGATGATTTCGAGCTCTTCGCCAACCTTGACGATGCCGCGTTCGACGCGACCGGTCACCACGGTGCCGCGACCGGAGATCGAGAAGACGTCTTCGATCGGCAGCAGGAAGGTGCCATCAACGGCGCGTTCCGGGGTCGGGATGTAGGTGTCCAGCGCTTCGGCCAGACGCATGATGGCAGCTTCGCCGATTTCCGACTGGTCGCCTTCGAGGGCCTTGAGTGCCGAACCCTTGATGATCGGCACGTCGTCGCCCGGGAATTCGTACTTGGACAGCAGTTCGCGAACTTCCATTTCGACGAGCTCGAGCAGCTCGGCGTCGTCAACCATGTCGCACTTGTTCAGGAAGACGATGATGTACGGCACACCGACCTGACGGGCCAGCAGGATGTGCTCGCGGGTCTGCGGCATGGGGCCGTCAGCGGCGGAACACACCAGGATGGCGCCGTCCATCTGGGCAGCACCGGTAATCATGTTCTTGACGTAGTCAGCGTGGCCCGGGCAGTCAACGTGGGCGTAGTGACGGGCGGCGGTTTCGTATTCGACGTGGGCGGTGTTGATGGTGATACCGCGGGCCTTTTCTTCCGGCGCTGCGTCGATCTGGTCGTAGGCCTTCGCCTCACCACCGAACTTCTTCGACAGCACGGTCGCAATCGCTGCCGTCAGCGTCGTCTTGCCGTGGTCAACGTGACCAATCGTGCCCACGTTTACGTGCGGCTTGGTACGCTCAAATTTACCTTTTGCCATGTCAAATCACTCCAACCGGTCAATTGATCAAAGAACAATTAAAGAAACAAACGAATTCTGTGGTGCCCTTGACGTGGATTGAACACGTGGCCTCTCCCTTACCAAGGGAGTGCTCTACCACTGAGCTACAAGGGCACTGAGGTACAACAACTGCTGGAGCGGGTGAAGGGAATCGAACCCTCGTCTTAAGCTTGGAAGGCTTCAGCTCTACCATTGAGCTACACCCGCCCTCACCTACTGGCGAGAAATCTCGCCACACTCCTTACTGCAAAACTGCTGGTGGAGGGAGAAGGATTCGAACCTTCGAAGGCAGAGCCGTCAGATTTACAGTCTGATCCCTTTGACCGCTCGGGAATCCCTCCAGCTGAACCTCGGATTATTTGTGATTTCGAGCACTTTGTCAATGACAGCGCCACAAACAACACAAAAAACACAAACAAGCCGAACAACCGAAACCCGGTACAACAAAAAAGCCTGACCGGAACAGGTCAGGCTTTCGGAATTCTGGTGGGTTGTGAAAGATTCGAACTTTCGACCTACGGATTAAGAGTCCGCTGCTCTACCAACTGAGCTAACAACCCAAACTTTTACTGCCTTGCTGCGAAGACCGCCATTATAACAACTTTTTTCAGTCGGTGGTGGGTCGTGCGTGACTCGAACACGCGACCAACGGATTAAAAGTCCGCTGCTCTACCGACTGAGCTAACGACCCGCCGAGCAGGAAAGCGCGAAATTATAGGGGATGCGATTCGTGCGTGTCAAACAAAAACGCATGTTGCGACGTGATTTTTGATCGCGCAGTTTTTGCGCGCCTCAATTCGTGCGATACGGCGTCGGATCGGCAACATGCGCAGCGAGAAATCCTTCGTGGCGCAGGCGGCACGAGTCGCAAACGCCGCAGGCGCGGCCTTCTTCATCTGCCTGATAGCAGGACACCGTCATGTCGTAGGGCACGTCCAGGCGTGTTCCCTCGGCAATGATTTCCGCCTTGGACAGATCAATCAGTGGCGCATGAATACGCAAATTGCTGCCCTCCACGCCCGCCTTGGTGGCGAGATTCGCCATGCTTTCGAAGGCGGCAATGTATTCAGGACGACAATCCGGGTAACCCGAATAATCGACTGCATTCACACCCACAAAAATATCCTGTGCGCCGAGAATTTCCGCCCATGCCATCGCCAGCGACAGCATGATGGTGTTGCGTGCCGGCACATAGGTCACAGGAATGCCGGGCTGTACGCCACCGGTAGGCACGGCAATCGAAGTGTCAGTCAGGGCGGAACCGCCCAGCTGGCCGAGGTCCAGCTTGAGCGTGCGATGCGATGCGGCGCCCAGCGCCTTGGCCACCCGGTCGGCGGCAAGCAGCTCGGCGCGATGGCGCTGTCCGTAATCAAAGGAAAGGCAGTGGCAGACGAAGCCCTGCGAGCGCGCAATCGCCAGTACGGTTGCGGAATCCAGACCGCCGGAGAGCAGAACGACGGCAGGAGAAAAATCGTTTTCAGCGGGCACGTTCACTGCCCCACAGCACCTTGTGCAACTGCAGCTGGAAACGCACCGGCAACTGATCGCGTACCACCCACTCGGCCAGCATCGCCGGGGAGAGCTGCCCCTGCACGGGAGAGAACAGCACGGCACATCGATCAGCCAGGCGCTCACGCTTCACGACGTCCGACGCCCATGCATAATCGGCTTCCGAAGCCAGCACGAACTTCACTTCGTCATGTCCGTTCAACAAGGGAATATTCTCCCAGCGATTCTTTTCGGCCTCGCCGGAGTCCGGTGCCTTGATGTCCATGATGCGGGCGACGCGCGGATCAACCTCGCCGATATCGAGCGCACCGCTGGTTTCGAGCGAGACTGAATAGCCGGCGTCGCAGAGTGCGCGCAGCAGGTCGATACAGGCCTTCTGGGCCAAGGGCTCACCGCCGGTAACGCAGACCGTGTTGCACTTGAACGCGGCCACCTGGGCGAGCACCTCGTCGAGCGACTGCATCTCGCCGCCGGAGAAGGCGTACTCGGTATCGCACCAGACACAGCGCAGGGGACAGCCCGTGAGGCGGACAAAAACCGTCGGCAGGCCGACGCGTGATGACTCGCCCTGGATGGAGTGAAAGATTTCGCTGATGCGCAGCCGTGCTTCGGCCATGATGTACCGCCTGGTTGGCGCCGGAGAGCCTGCTATTTTTTCTTGAGGCGCTGCTGGCCCGTCTGGGCCGCAGAGCTCTTGGGGTATTGCTGCACCAGGGCTTCCAGCGTCTTGTTTGCAGCCTTGGCGTCGCCCGCTTCGAACTGGGCATTGGCCTGTCCGAGCATGGCATCGGGCGCCTTGGGATCATTCGGCCAGCTGGCGACCACGCGCGCATACTGGTCGGCCGCCTTGGTAAATTCACGCAGCTGGAAATGGCTGGACGCCTGCCAGAAATGGGCGCTCGGCTGACGCGTGCTGCCCGCATGGTTGCGATTGAATGCGGCAAACGCCGTCACCGCGTCGCGATAGCGACCGGCCTTGACGAAACCGAGTGCCAGCTCGTAATCACGCGCAGCAGCATTTTCATCCAGCGCGGTCTTGGATCCGGTCGCCTCACCGCTGGGCAGGCCCGCATCGGCCGGGGCGGCGCTGACGGGCTCCAGCTTGCGCAGGCGTGTATCCAGATCAACGTAGAAGTCCTTCTGCCGCTTCTGCGTCGTGTCCACATCGTTGGCAAGCACTTCCAGTTGACCGCGCAACTTTGCCAGCTCGGCCTTGATGGCCTCAACCTGATTGGCAAAGTCGAGCTGGTTCTTGCTGGCCGTATCCACTGTCTGCTGCATCGCACTGACATCAGTACGCAGCTTTTCGATGCGTGCACGCGCTTCGGCATCATCAAACAAGCCGGCGCGCGCCGGCAAGGCCAGCGCGAAGAGGCAAGCCGCCGCAACGGCCTTCAGGTGGAAACGGCCCGGCATGGCTTAGAACTCGCCGGTGTAGAGAATGTCGGCGCGGCGATTCTGCGCCCAGCACTCTTCGGTCGAGTCCATGCAACGTGGCTTTTCCTTGCCGAGGCTGACGGCCTCGACCTGGGCTTCGTTGGCGCCCAGCAGCTGCAGCGCCTTCTTCACGGCCTCGGCACGCTTCTGGCCCAGCGCGAGGTTGTACTCGCGGCTGCCGCGTTCGTCGGCGTTACCCTGGATCAGCATCTTGTACTTGGCATTGGCCTGCAGGAACTTGGCGTGCTGTTCCAGCAGCGGCTTGAACTCGGCACGAATGGCATAGCTGTCGAGATCGAAGAAGATTTCGCGCTTGGACAGCACGCTCTTCGGATCCTTGAGGCGTGCCGGGTTATACATGCCGGCGGTATCCACCGGATTGACAACATCGCGGCCGGTACGGTCTTCAACACCGGAGGCATTCTGCTCGGGGGCAGGCGGCTGCGAGGAGCAGGCGGCCAGCAGGGTCAGGCTGAGGATGGCGAAAAGGCGACGCATGATGAAACTCCAACGTAAGAAAGTGACGAAACGAAGACTACTTGGCAAAAGGGCCCCAGGCCGGCTCGCGTACATCGCCGGCCGCCGAAGGCAGGCGCAGCTTGACGCGACCGTCGCTGGAGACGGCCGCAAGCACGCCGCGACCGCCGATTTCGGTGGCATACAGAATCATGCGCCCATTCGGCGCAAAACTCGGGGATTCGTCCTTGGCCGACTCTGTAAGAATTTGTGTTTGCTTGCTGGCAAGGTCCATCACGGCGAGCTGGAAGCGGCCGCTGTTGCGGGCGATATAGGCCATGCTCTTGCCGTCCGGCGAGAGGCGCGGCGAGGTGTTGTAGTTGCCTTCGAAGGTGACCCGCTGCGCATCGCCGCCGCTGGACGGAATGCGATAGATCTGCGGGCTGCCGCCACGATCCGAGGTGAAGTAGATGTAGCTGCCGTCGGGCGAGAAGTGCGGTTCGGTGTCGATGCCGGCGGAGCTGGCGAGGCGGGTCACGCCGCTGCCGTCGGCATTGACGACGTAGAGCTGCGAGCTGCCGTCCTTGGTCAGCACCACGGCAAGGCGGCGACCGTCCGGCGACCAGGCCGGCGCCGAATTCGAGCCCTTGAAGTTGGCGGCAACATGGCGGCGGCCGGCAGCCAGGTCATGCACATACACGACCGGCTTCTTGGTCTGGAAGGACACATAGGCGATGCGGTTGCCGTCTGGCGCCCAGGTCGGCGAGATGATGGGCTCGGACGAGGCGAAGGCGGTCTGCGCATTGCCGCCGTCGGCATCGGCGATCTGCAGCTCGAAGCGTCCCACGCTCTTAACCACGTAGGCGATGCGCGTCGAAAACACACCGGGCTCGCCGGTCAGCTTTTCGTAGATGAAGTCGGCGATGCGATGACCGGTGGAGCGCAGTTGCGAGGACGTATGCAGCAGGGCACCGCTGCCGAGCTGCGCCTGCTTCTGGATGTCATGCAGGCGGAAACGGGTTTCATAGCGACCATCGGTGGTCGGAATGACCTGGCCGACAGCCAGCGCGTCCGCGCCACGGCTGCGCCAATCGCCCCAGGCGATGCCGGCGTTTTCCGGAATGGACTGGCCATTGGCGTCGATCATGCGGAACAGGCCGCTGCGATCCAGGTCATTGCGAATGACCGAGGTCAGTGCCTGGGAGATGATGCGTTCGCCGGGAAAATCGGCCACCGCAACCGGAATGCGGTTGGCGCCGGCGCCGATGATTTCGACCGAAAGCTGGGCCTGTGCGGCACCGGCAATCAGGGTCGCCGACAGCAGCAGGGAGCGTAATGAAGTTCGCATAACTTTGTTCATCCGGGAATTATACGGTGCGATATCGCAAGCAACAGGTCAATAACCCGCCGCAGGATCAAGCGGCCTGAATTTAAGCTCCAGCTCCCGCGCAAAGTCCTCCGGGCGCTCGGGCTTGGGCAAGGGGCTGGATTTGTAAATGGCCCGCTCGATCGCTTCGTCGAGAGCCTTGTGGCCGGATGAGCGCTTCAGCCTGACTTCGACCACCTCGCCCGTCGGCAACTGATTGACCCGGAACTCCGCTTCCGGGTTCCCGCTCACACCGGGCGGCACCATCAGGTTGCCGCGTATCTTGGCGGCGATCTTGCCCTGGTAGTCAGCCTTGCTCTTGCTGCTGCGCGGACTGGAGGACTGCAGCTGCGCCAGCTCCTGGCTGGCCGCATTGCTCATCTGCTGACGGCGCGACTGCTCCATTTCCTTCTTCAGGGCATCCTGGATCGGATCATAGACGGGCTTGGGCTCCGGTTTGGGTTTGGGCTTTTCCTTGTCCTTGACCGCGATGTCGGGCTTGGGCGGCGGCTTGAGCGGTTCCGGCTTGGGTTCCGGTTTCGGCGGCTGCGGCTTGACTCGTTCCGGCACCGGCTCCTTGACAGGCTCGGGGCTTTTCTGCGGCGCCGGGCTCGATACGGAACGCACCAGCTCGACCTCGACCGCATCAGGCAGACTGCTCTGCCAGCGGATGCCATAGATCAGGAACAGCGCCAGCAGCACATGCACGGCCACCGCCAGCACCGCCGCGGCCCGCTGGCCCGGCCTGGCGACAGGTACATACAGATCCCGAGCCTCTACCATTCCGCCGCCTATTGCTTGCCCGGCTGCACCAGCAAGCCTATCTTCGCGACCTGCTGGCGCTGGAGCTCGTCCATGACACCCAGCACGGCGTCGTACTTGACGTTGCGGTCACCGGCGATCAGGACCGCCTGCTCCGGATTCTTCTTCTGCGCGGCGCGCACCCGCTGCGCCAGTTCGGCCTTGCTCAATTCGTCCTCGCCCGAGTTCGCGGCGCGGTCACGCAGGGTCAGCGTACCGTCGGCCTTGACCGTGATTTCCAGGGGCGCCACCGGCGGCTGCGAGGACTTGCCGACGCTGGGCAGATCCACGCTGCCCGGCTGGATCATGGGGGCAGTCACCATGAAGATGATGAGCAGAACCAGCATCACGTCGATATACGGCACGACGTTGATCTGGTTCATGAGCTGACGTTTATTTCTCGGCATACAGGCTCACCTGCCTTACTTCATCTGGCGCTGCAGGATGTTCGAGAATTCTTCCATGAAGCTTTCGAAGCGCACCGAGATGCGATCCACGTCATGCGCGAAGCGGTTGTAGGCAACCACGGCCGGAATCGCGGCGAAAAGGCCGATGGCGGTTGCCACCAGCGCCTCGGCAATGCCCGGCGCCACTGCGGCAAGCGTAGCGGTTGCCATGGAAGAGAGGCCACGGAAAGCATGCATGATGCCCCACACGGTACCGAACAGGCCGACGTAGGGCGACACCGAACCGACCGAAGCCAGAAAGGCCAGATGGGCTTCAAGATCGTCGATCTCGCGCTGGTAGGTGGCGCGCATGGCGCGGCGGGCACCATCGATGGTGGTCGCGGCATCCAGCGTGCGTTGCGTACGCAGCTTGGTGAATTCGCGGTAGCCGGCCTCGAAGATGCGCTCCATGGCGCCGGCTTCGTGGCGATTGTTGACCGCGCTCTGGTAGAGGCCGTTTAGATCGCCACCACTCCAGAAGTCGCGCTCGAAATCATTGGTGCGCTTGCGGCAGTCGCGGATGGCGAAGCCCTTGCGGAAGATCCAGTACCAGGACATGAAGGAAACAGCCAGCAACAGCAGCATGACCAGCTTGACCACGAGGCTGGCATGCATGACCAGTTCGAGAATGGACAGATCCTGTGTAACGTTCATGAAGCAATCTTCTCCAGTACCTTGAATTTTTCCTGAATCGCCCTGGGTATCGCGGCGGCCTTCGCCGTCAGCGGGTCGAAACTGACCACACGCACACGCGCCGAGAACAGCAGCTCCTCGCCGCGCATCACATTCTGCCGAAACACCACCTGCGCGCGGCCCACTGCTTCGAGCGTGCTGTGCACGATGAGTTCATCATCGAGACGCGCCGGCTTCAGATAGTCGGCCTCGAGCGAACGCACCGCAAAGGCAATACCGCCGTTTTCCATCAGCGTGCGCTGATCCACGCCCAGTGTACGCAACCAGTCGGTGCGCGCTCTTTCGATAAAGCGCAGGTAATTGGCGTAATACACCACGCCAGCGGCATCAGTGTCCTCATAGTAGACGCGGACCGGCAGGCAGAACTCGCTCAAACCGGGTCCTTCCACAGCTCGCCATTCGGATCGTGCGGCGCCGCCAGGCCGAAGTGGCGCCAGATCGAGGGCGTGGCAATGCGTCCGCGCGGCGTGCGCTGCAGATAGCCCTGCTGGATCAGATAGGGCTCGAGCACGTCCTCAATGGTGTCGCGCGCTTCGCCAATGGCGGCGGCGAGGTTGTCCACCCCGACCGGGCCGCCGCCGAACTTCTCGAGCACGGCGGACAGCAGCTTGCGGTCCATGAGGTCGAGGCCGAGATGATCGACATCGAGCATGGCCAGGGCAGCGTCGGCCACGGCCTGGGTCACCCTGCCGTCGGACTTAACCTCGGCGAAGTCGCGCACGCGGCGCAGCAGGCGATTGGCGATGCGCGGCGTGCCGCGCGAGCGCTTGGCGATCTCGGTCGCGCCTTCGTCGGCGATGGCGCAATTCAGCAGGCCCGCCGAGCGGCTGACGATCAGCGCCAGCTCATCCGGCGTATAGAACTCCAGGCGCGACACGATGCCGAAGCGATCGCGCAGCGGATTGGTCAGCATGCCGGCGCGCGTCGTTGCGCCCACCAGCGTGAAGGGCGGCAGATCGAGCTTGACCGAACGGGCCGAGGGGCCTTCGCCGATCATGATGTCGATCTGGAAGTCTTCGAGCGCCGGGTAAAGGATTTCCTCGACCACGGGCGAAAGACGATGGATCTCGTCGATGAAGAGCACGTCATGCGGTTCGAGATTCGTCAGGATGGCGGCGAGATCGCCGGCGCGCTCCAGCACCGGGCCGGAAGTCTGGCGCAGATTGACCCCCATCTCGTGGGCGATGATGTGCGCCAGCGTGGTCTTGCCGAGGCCGGGCGGGCCGAACAGCAGCACGTGGTCGAGCGACTCCTTGCGCTTCCTGGCCGCCTCGATGAAGATTTCGAGCTGACCGCGCACCTTCTGCTGGCCGACGTATTCGGCCAGTTTCTTCGGCCGCAGGGCGCGCTCGAGAGCCTCCTCTTGCGAAGACGCAGGCGCCGCCGAGATGACGCGCTCGCTGAACTGATCCGTTTGAATAGACATAGTCGGTGAGTTTATCAGCCCTTGCCCAGCAGCTTCAGCGCCTGACGGATGCCGTCACTAACTGTTACATCATCGGGCAGGCCCTTCATCGCACCGAGCGCTTCGCGTTCGTTGTAGCCCAGGGCCATCAGTGCGTTGAGGATATCGCCGCTCACATTCGGAACATACACGGGCGCAGAACCGCCAGCGGCCACACCCGGCGCCTTCGGCAACTTGTCCTTGAGTTCAAGCAGCAGGCGCTCCGCCGTCTTCTTGCCGATGCCCGGCACCTTGGTCAAGCGACCGACTTCCTGCATGGCCACGGCATGGGCGAGGTCGGCGACGGACATGCCGGACAGGACCGCCAGTGCCGTGCGCGCGCCAACGCCGGAAACCTTGAGCAACTGGCGGAAGGTGATGCGCTCGTCGTGGGTGAGAAAGCCGAACAGCAGTTGCGCATCCTCGCGCACGATGAACTCGGTCAAGAGCGTGACCTTGTCGCCGATGTTGGGCAGGTTGTAGAAGCTGCTCATCGGCACGTCGATCTCATAGCCGACGCCGCCGACATCGACGAGGATTTGCGGCGGATTCTTTTCGGCTAGGATGCCGCTGATGCGTCCGATCAAGATAACTTCCCTTTCAAAACCTTCACCACAGAGGCACAGAGACACAGAGGAAAAACAAGAGAACTGGTTTTATCTTTCTCTGTGCCTCTGTGTCTCTGTGTCTCTGTGGTTCAAGCATTTTTCTTGCTCTCGATCAGCCGCCCGCCGCGCACGCGCAAGCCGGCAGTGGCGATATTGCCCAGACCCTGCCCGCCATGCGCATGCGCGATGGCGCAGGCCAACGCATCGGCAGCATCGGCAGACGGCTCGCCGGGCAGCGACAGCAGGCGCACGATCATGGCCTGCACCTGCTCCTTGGCGGCCTTGCCGTGGCCGACCACGGCTTGTTTTACTTGCAATGCGGTGTATTCAGACACTGGCAGATTGGCCAGCACCAGCGCGCTGATGGCGGCGCCGCGCGCCTGGCCGAGCAGGAGCGTGGATTGCGGATTGACGTTGACGAAGACCTTCTCGACCGCCGCCTGATCCGGCGCGTAGGTGGCGACCACCTCGGCAATGCCGTCGAGAATGACCTTGATGCGCTCCGGCAGGTTCTCGTCGCCCGGCGTCTTGATGACACCGCTGGCAACATAGCTGAGTTTGCTGCCGCGGGCTTCAATTACACCAAACCCGGTCACGCGCAGGCCGGGGTCTATGCCGAGGATGCGCGTGACGGTCACTCAGGATTACTCTTCGATCGAGGCGGACGTGTAGACGTCCTGCACGTCGTCCAGATCCTCGAGCGCGTCGAGCAGTTTCTGCATCCTGGCGGCATCGTCGCCGCTCAGGCTGACTTCGGTTTGCGGCCGCATGGTCACTTCGGCGAGCTCGGCCTTGAAGCCGGCCTTTTCCAGCGCTTCCTTGACCGAGAGGAACTCGGTAAAGCCGCTGATGACTTCGATGGAACCGTCTTCATTGGTCGTCACGTCGTCGGCGCCGGCTTCGAGCGCGGCTTCCATCA
>JAIEOJ010000082.1 GCA_019750575.1 Rhodocyclaceae bacterium
CCGGTCAGGCCGAGGCAGCAGCGCAGTGTGGTGGTCTTGCCGGCGCCGTTGGGGCCGAGCACGCCGAAACATTCGCCGCGCTTGAGTTCGAAGGAAATCCCGGCGACGACTTCGGTGTCGCCGAAACGCTTCCTCAGCTCATCGACCCGCAGCGGAGAATCCATGACCATTGCCCTCAGGGCTTCCAGGCCTGGGTGATGATGTTGCGGACGATGTGCAGCTTGCGGTCGAAGAAATGGCCGGCACCGGGCACCACCGTCACCGGCAGGTCCATGGGCGCAGCCCAGTCGAGCACGTTCTTGAGCGGTACGGTGTCGTCGAGCTCGCCGTGGATGATCACGGTGTCCGCCGGCACCTTCTCGCCGTAGTAGCTGGAGGTGCCTTCCAGATAGCCGGCGACGCTGCCGACGAGGAACAGACGCTTCGCCGGCGTGTCGCCACCGGCCAGGGCCGTGGCCACCTTGGTCGCCACGAAGGCGCCGAAGGAGAAGCCGGCCAGGTACAGCGGCAGATTGCCATAGGTGTGATACGCATAGGCATAGACCGAGATCAGATCATTGGTCTCGCCATTGCCGTGATCGTGTTCGCCCTGGCTGCCGCCGACGCCGCGGAAGCTGGGGCGCAGGGCCACGCAACCGAGATCGCGGAAGGTGCGTGCCAGCGTGCTGACGACCTTGTGCTCGGCATTGCCGCCCTTGAGCGGATGCGGATGGCCGATGACGGCGATGCCGGTCGGCGTGCCTTCCGGCGTATCGACAAAGACTTCAAGATTGCCGGCCTGTCCGCCGAGCAGGATGTGTTCAGTTGCCATAGGAATTTGCAGTGAAATCGAGCGGACGCTCAAGTCAGGGGTCAGACCGCGATTTTATCGGCATCAGTGCCCTTTGACACATCCGCGTGCGCCGATGCGCGATGGATGCGCCCGGCAACAGCCAACCGTGCTACCGTTACGTAACGGAGCGCTGCGTGATCCCTACCTACATTCCTCCCGCCGAATTCAATACCCAGTCGCTGCCGCGGCAACGCGCCACCCTGCTGGTGGTCGATGATCAGCCGGTCAATATCCAGCTGCTCTATGCCATTCTCGCCGATGACTACGAAATCATCATGGCCACCAACGGCGATGACGCGCTGCGCCTGTGCGAAGAACTGGATCCGGACCTGATCCTGCTCGACATCCAGATGCCCGGACTCTCCGGCTTCGATGTCTGCCAGCGGCTCAAGGAATCTGAAATGCGGTGCGAAACACCCATCATATTCATCACCGCCCAGACCAAGGATAGCGAGGAAACCCGTTGCCTGCGCGCCGGCGCCGTGGACTTCATTGCCAAGCCCTACAACGCCGAGGTGGTGAAGGCCCGTGTCCGCACCCATGTCCGGCTCAAGCAGCAGACCGACCTGCTGCGCTCCCTGGCCTTCATCGACCCGCTCACCGGCCTGCACAACCGGCGGCGCCTGGAAGAGGGGCTGCATGCTGAATGGGGCCGCTGCCGGCGCAGCCAAGTGCCGCTTGCCCTGCTCATGATTGATATCGATCACTTCAAGCTTTACAACGACCACTACGGGCACCAGATCGGCGATGCCTGCCTGCAGAGTGTGGCCGCGGCCATTCGTGCACAGTTCAATCGTTCCCACGACATCGTGGCGCGCTTTGGTGGCGAGGAGTTTGTCTGCCTGATGCCGGAATGCGATCTCGACGGCGCGCGCAACAAGGCCGAGGACGTACGCCGCGCCGTGCAGGCACTCGAGATCGAACATCAGGCGTCGCCGACGGCGGCCGTGGTGACCTTGAGCATCGGCATCCACAGCATGGTGCCCGATGCAGAAAACAGCACGGAAGATCTCGTCAGGGACGCCGATATCCGCCTCTACGAAGCCAAGCAACAGGGGCGCAATCGCGTCGCTGGCTGACGCCTGACTGCCGCTGCCCACACTTGATCAGGACCGCATGAGCCTACGTTTCCATCTTGTGCCCTTGCTCATTCTGGCGAGCGGGCTATTGATCGGCGCCATCAGCGGCCTGCGCACCCATGCCGACAATGCGGTGCATGCCGAGGAAACCTTTGCCTACATGGCGCAACGGGCCGCCAACCAGATCCAGCGCCGCATTGGCAGCTACGAATACGGCTTGCGTGGCGCGCGTGGCGCCATCATCGGCGCGGGTGACGACAGAATCAGTCGTGAAATCTTTCGCCGCTATGCCCAGTCGCGCGACATTGATCGCGAGTTTCCGGGCGCCCGCGGTTTCGGCTTCATCCGGCGCGTACCGGAAGCGCAAGCGGCCGACTTCGTCAGGGCTGCCCGGGCCGAGCATTGGCCGGACTTCCAGATCAAGGAGTTCCAGCCCCATCAGGGCGAACATTTCGTCATCCAGTACATCGAGCCGGTGGAACGCAGTATGCCGGCCGTCGGGCTGGATGTGGCCTCGGAAATCAACCGGCGCACCGCCGCGCTGCGTGCCATGCAGAGCGGCGAGGTGGCCATCACCGAACCCATTAGTCTCATCCAGACACCCGGCGATGCCCGCAACGGTTTTCTCATCCTGCTGCCCGTCTATCACAACGGCATGCCGCTGGATACCGAAGCGGCGCGCACTCGGGCCTGCTTCGGCTGGGTCTACGCCCCGATTCAGATCGACGAGGTGCTGGCCGACTTTGACTATCGCGAGGGACAGTTCGCCCTTGCCCTGCATGATCCGGCGACAAGCGAATCACTGCGCAACTTCTTTGGCTCAACGGGCTATCGCGCCGATTTTTCCGGCCTCAAGCAGGAGATTCCGATCCAGTTGGGCGGGCGCGAGTGGATCGTCGAGGTCCAGGCCACGCCGGCCTTCTTCGCGGCGCTCAACCTGACCTCGCCGTGGCAGCTCGGCGCCACCATCGCCTTCATCAGCCTCCTGCTCGCGCTGTTCATCGCTGCGGCCCTGCGCGCCAGCGCACGGCGCATACAGCACGAGAGTGCCGCTGCCCTCTACCGGAGCAATGAACGCTACCGCACGCTGATCGAGGGCGTGCGCGAATACGCCATCCTGCAGCTCGACGTGGATGGCCGAGTCACGAACTGGAACAGCGCGGCCGAGCGCATGAATGGCTACACGGCCGAGGAGATCATCGGGCAACACTTCTCTGTTTTCCATCCGCAGACAGAACGCCAGCCGGCCCTGTTTGAGGCCACTTTGGCGCGTGCCGTTGCCAATGGAAAGGACGAGGAGGAAGGCTGGCGCGTTCGCAAGGATGGCAGCCGCTACTGGGCCTCGGTGACGGTTGCGCCGCTGTATGACGAGACCGGCAAGCTGCTCGGGTATTCGAAGATCACGCGCGATATCTCGCAGCGGCGCGAACGGGAACAGGCGCTGAGTACGCTGAGCGCCATGCACAAGGCCATTCTCAACAATGCCGGCATCGCCATCATCGCCACCACGCCGGACGACGGCCTTATCACCCTCTTCAACCCCAGCGCCGAACGCCTGCTCGGCTACGCTGCGGATGAGATGATCGGCAAGCAAACGCCGGCCCTGTTTCATGATCCGGAGGAGGTGGTGGCGCGGGCGGCCCACCTCAGCAGCGAACTCGGCACCCCCATCACCCCCGGTTTTGAATCCTTCGTGGCCAAGGCGCGCAGAGGCCAGGTCGATACCAATGAGTGGACCTACATCACCAAGATCGGATGGCGCAAAACGGTACTGCTGTCAGTGGCCGGCATGTTCGACGAACAGCGCCAGCTGCTTGGCTTCGTCGGCCTGGCCATCGACCTGACGCAGCAGAAACGCCACGAGGCCGAACTCGAGTCGGCCCGCTATGCGGCCGAGCGGGCGACACAGGCCAAGAGCGAATTCCTGGCCAATATGAGCCATGAAATCCGCACGCCGATGAATGCCATCCTCGGCATGATGCAGGTGGTGCTGCAGGGGCAGCTGCAGTCACAGCAGCGCGACTATCTGAGCAAGGCACTCGAGGCCTCGCGCGCACTGCTTTCCATCCTCAACAGCATCCTCGATCACGCCAAGGTCGAAGCCGGCGGGCTGGCGCTGGAAGACAAGGAAATGGCTGTCGAGACGGTTCTGGCCAACACGGTGGCCCTGTTTGGCCTGCAGGCGGAACAGAAAGGGCTGAAACTGATCCTCGACATGCCCACCAGCCTGCCCGGACCGATGCGCGGCGATCCGCTGCGCCTGGGGCAGGTACTCGCCAATCTGGTCGGCAATGCAATCAAGTTCACGGATGCCGGCGAAGTTCACCTCAAGGTCGAACATCTCGGCACGACCGTCACGGGCAGCACATTCCGCTTCAGTGTGCGTGATACCGGCATCGGCATGAGCGAGGAACAACGCTCGCGCATCTTCACCCCTTTCAGCCAGGCGGACAATTCGATCACCCGCCGTTTCGGCGGCACGGGCCTCGGACTCAGCATCAGCAAGGCCCTGATCGAAATGATGGGCGGTCATCTGGAAGTCGAGAGCCAGCCGGGTGTCGGCTCGACCTTCAGCTTCAGCCTGACGCTCCAGTCCGTCAGGAACAACTGGGAGCGGAAGGAAGCATTGCAGCAGGCCGGCCTGCATCACCTCCTGCTGCTTGAGGACGAAAGCCCGACGGCAGAGCAGCTCAGGCTGCAGCTCACAAAGTGGGACGTGAATCCCTATCGGGTCAAGACGCTGACCGAGGCATTGCAGACACTGCACGCGGCCGAATACAGCGGCCATCCGATCGACCTCGTGCTGCTCGCCGGTGCGCTCTGTGCGTCCACGGCGCCAGCGCTGCTCAGTGAAGTGACCGCCCGGGTCGGCACTGGACGCCTGCCCGCCATGCCGCACATCGTCCTTCTGCCGGCAAGCGCCGCGGAAGTCGAAGCGCTCACGGCCCTCAAGCTCCCGATAGACGCAATACTGTATGGACACCTTGCCGCCACCGAGCTCTTCAATGTCTTGCTCAAGATAAAAAGTCCGGCACTACAGCGCGTCAATCTGCGCGGCGCCCGCATCCTGGTGGCGGACGATAACCAGCTCAACCGCAAGGTGGCACAGGCTTTCCTTGAAACAGCGGGCTTGCAGGTCACGCTGGTGGAAAATGGCCAGCAGGTGCTCGACTCCCTGAAGCACAGGGAATTCGATGCAGTCATGCTGGACATGCACATGCCGGAAGTCGATGGCCTCGAGGCGGCGCGCCGCATCCGCGCCGAGCCCCGCTTCGCCGCCCTGCCGCTGATCGCCATGACCGCAGCCGTCCATGCCAGCGACCGCCAGGCCTGCCTGGATGCGGGCATGAACGACTTTGTCGGCAAGCCGCTCGAGCCGGAACACCTGCTGGCGACACTGGCAAAGTGGATACCTGCGACAGAGGTAGGCCTGCTGTTATCCGGCGCAGGGGATGGCGTACTGCCTGCCGCCATTCTTCAGCATGAGGCGCTGGATGCCGCCACCGCGCTGCAACGTGTGGGCGGCAGGGTGACGCTGTATCTTGATCTGCTACGCAACTTCTGCGCACGCACCGAGGCCTTATCCGCCCAGCTTGCCGAGGCAGCCGACAACGCAACGCTGGCTGAACGCCTGCACCAGATCCGCGGCGAGTCGGCGAATCTCGGTCTGCTCGGTATCGCGGCAGAATGCCTGGCTGCGGAAAACCGGCTTGCTGCATCGGCCACAGCCCGGCCCCAAGAGGAACTGGACCGTCTGCGTGATCATTTGCGCACGCTCGGAACGGGTTTGAACAGCCTGCTGGGCGAGCACGGACGCACGGCAACGGAGCCCGACGCTCGCGTGCTGACGCCTGAAGAAAACCACCAAGTCCGCCAGCTCCTGCAGGAGCTGCTGCCCCTGCTGGAAACACATCGCATGCAGGCGCTCGAGACCGCTGACCGGATACGTGATCTGCTCGCCGGCAAGCTGCCCGCACGCGACTTCGCCGGGATCCACGCCCGCGTGCACCGGCTGGAGTTCAAGGAAGCACTGCCCGTGCTGCGCGGACTCATCGAGCGCTGGGCCGAAGACGACTAACCCCGGCGAGCCTCGTCAAGCCCGACAAGAGCGGGAATCAGAGCTTGAGGCGCTCGACCGGCTTGCCGTTCACGAGATGGGACTCGATGATCTCGTCGATGTCTTCCTTGTCGACGAAGGTGTACCAGACCGCTTCCGGATACACGACCATGACCGGGCCCTGATCACAACGGTCGAGGCAGCCGGCGCTGTTGATGCGCACCTTGCCCTCACCCGCAAGCTTCAGGGCCTTGACCTTGTCCTTGGCATAGGCACGCAGATCGTTGGCACCGTGATCAGCGCAACAGGCTTCGCCGTTGGCGCGCTGGTTGGTGCAGAAAAAAACGTGGTGACTGAAATGGCTGCTGTCGCTCATTGCGGCTCTCCTGGCGCGGGATATTTTTTTGCGTTCTTCACAAGCTTCTGGCGCACGGCGGCGAGCGGGTCTATGCCCAGCGCATCCGCCGTCTCGATCAGGTAGACCAGCACGTCGGCAATCTCGTCCTGCGCCGCCGACATCTGCTCGGGGCTGAGATGGCGGCTCTGTTCCGGCGTCAGCCACTGGAAGATCTCGACCAGCTCGGCGGTCTCGACGCTCAGCGCCATGACCAGATTCTTGGGCGCATGGAACTGCTGCCAGTCGCGCGCGGCGACGAACTTGCGCAACGCGTCGCGCAGCGTGTCGAGCGAATCGATGTGGGCGTAGGGGTTGGTGTTCGCGCTTGCATTCACCCGCGGATGATAACAGACGGGTCAGTGCTCCCAGTGGCCGTAACGGCGCTCGCGACCTGTACGCCACATCAGGAAAGCCATCGCAAAGAAAGGCCAGAAGGAGGACCCCACGCGCGTCAATCCATTGAAATTCAGGAAGTGCCCCTGGTGCCAGACCTGGGTCGCCTGCAGCAGATAGGGATTGTCGGGCGCGATATTGACCAGTGCCGTCGTCGCCATGACGAAGGCACCGGCAAGCACGCGCCGCAGGCTTTCATTCAGGCGCAGCAGAGGCCAGGCCAGCACCAGACCGACGCCCATGCCGGCCAGATTGCCGGCGGTCATCCAGTGCGCAAAGCGCGCAGGTTCGATCAGCAGTGCAGCAGCAAAGGAACGGATCAGGATGGCCAGCGCCAGCAGCAACAAGACATGCCAGTAGCGCGGCCGGCGCAGTACCAGGCTGCTCATCAGGGCGATGGTCAGCGTGCCCAGCGCGGCGATCCAGCTTTCGTGACGGCTGAAGCGCTCGGCATCGAAGGGCAGCGCGCCCGGCAGTTCCAGCAGTACGCGCAGGTTACCGCTGCCGAACAGGAGGTTCTCCGGGCTCAGTTGCACCAGCAGCCAGATGCCGAGCAGCGTGAGACCGTAGTCACCGACAGGCTCGTGGGCGAGATGGCGATGGCGCCAGCGCAGCAGCCGGCTTTCCGACAGCAGCATGCTGCCCCAGCGCTGTGCGGCCAGCGCGCCGAGCAGCGCACCGAGGCTGTTGCAGGCGAGATCGACATTGGAAGGGACGCGACTGGGCAGGAAGTTCTGCAGGGTTTCCAGCGTGCCGCTGAGCAGGGCCAGGGCAATGCAGACGAAGACGGTGCCGATCGAGCGGCCGGCATGCGCAGTGGCGACGGGCATCCAGAAGAAGCCGAGCGGCACATAGGCGAGCACATTCACGAGGAGGTCGAAGCCGGTGTAATAGCGCGGCCAGCCGGCATTCAGGAAGGCGAACAGCGACAGGCCGGAATCGCGCCAGCCCGAGAAGGGATGCAGGCTCGCATACACCACCAGCACGGTGTAGGCGACGGCAAGGATGCGGGCGAGTGCGCTGGAGCGGCCCGGGTGCATGACTTACTGCGAACCCGTGTGATGGGTTTGCGCAGCGGCATGACCGTGCAGCGCCGCATGCGGATCAGCCAGCGGCGTGGGGCGACCTACCCATTGCGGCAGATACGAGCCCGCAATCATGCCGACGAAGGACACGAGCAGACCGATCAGTTGCGGCGGTACCAGGCTGGCCTCGCCGAGCAGCGCCTCGACCAGCAGCCAGGACAGCACGCCGCCGAAGATGGCGGCCAGCGCACCCTGCGTGGTGGCGCGCTGCCAGTAGATGCCCATGATCAGCGGCACGAAGGCGCCCGCCAGCGTCACCTTGTAGGCGTTCTCGACCATGCCGAAGATGGTCGATTCGCTGTTGAGCGCAAAGGCCAGCACGATCATGGCGAAGCAGACGATGGTGATGCGCATCATCCACAGGAAACGGTGATCGGTCATGCGCGGAAACAGGCCACGCAGGATGTTCTCGGAAAACGCGACCGAAGGCGCCAGCAGCGTGGCTGAGGAACAGCTCATGATGGCGGCGAGCACCGCACCGAAGAACACGACCTGGGCCGCCAGCGGCGTGTGCTGCAGCACCAGCAGGGGCAGCACGCGCTGATGATCGGTTTCGATCATGGCGCCGAAACCGACCGGATCAATCAGCGTGGCCGAATAGGCGATGAACATGGGCACGAAGCAGAAGCAGAAGTAGATGCTGCCGCCCAGGATGGAGCCCCAGATGGCGATCTTCGCCGTCTTCGCCGAGGTGATGCGCTGGAACACGTCCTGCTGCGGAATCGATCCCAGCATCATGGTCATGGCCATGCCGAGGAAAGCCAGCCATTCGCGCACGGAGGGCTCGGGAAAGAACTCGAATTTGCCGGCCGCGCGTGCGTGCTCGATCACCGGCATCACGCCGCCGGTATTTTCGCTGACCGTACTGGCGATGAAGAGCATGCCGCCCATGATCAGGCCCATCTGCACGAAGTCGAGCACGGCCACCGAGAGCATGCCGCCGAGCGTGGTGTAGGTGAGCACGATGACGGTGCCGAGGATCATGCCCGCCGCTTCCGACATGGCGCCGTCCGTCAGCACCGAAAAGATCAGGCCCAGCGCCTTGATCTGCGCCGCCACCCAGCCCAGATAGGCGGCGCAGATGCACAGCGTGGTCAGCACTTCCACCGTGCGGTTGTAACGCATGCGGAAGAAGTCGCCCAGGGTCAGGACATTCAGCTTGTAGAGCTTGGTGCCGAAGATGACGCCCGCAATGATCAGGCACAGGCTGGCGCCGAAGGGGTCGGCGACCACGCCGCCCAGGCCTTCCTTGACGAAGGTAGACGAGACGCCGAACACCGCCTCCGCGCCGAACCAGGTGGCGAACACGGTGGCGGTGACCACCGGCAGCGGCAGGTGGCGGCCGGCGACGGCAAAGTCCTTGGCGGTATGCACACGCGTCGCGGCGTAGAGGCCGATGCCGACCGAGATCATCAGGTAGAGGGCAACAAACCAGAGCAGCGAACTATGCACGGTAGATCATCCTGTGGTCGGGAAGCGGGATCAGAAACGCGTGATGAGGAATACCAGCACGAGGGCGGCCAGGGCCGTCCCCAGCAAGACATTGCCACGCCGCTGCGCCGCCTCCAGCTCGGCGATACGCAGGCGCAGTTCGCTGTCGTCGCGATTCAGCGCCTGATGCACGAGGCGCGGCAGTTCGGGGACCAGCCCGGCCCAGCGTGGCGCTTCCTTCTGCATGTTCCTGATGAAGCCGCGCCAGCCGAGCTGCTCGTTCATCCAGCGCTCGAGGAAGGGTTTGGCGGTCTTCCACAGATCCAGTTCGGGATCGAGCTGACGGCCCAGGCCTTCGATATTGAGCAGGGTCTTCTGCAGCAGCACGAGTTGCGGCTGGATTTCGACATTGAAGCGGCGCGAGGTCTGGAACAGGCGCAGCAGCACGCGCCCGAAGGAGATTTCCTTGAGCGGCCGATCGAAGATGGGTTCGCAGACGGCGCGGATGGCCGCCTCGAATTCATCGACGCGCGTGTCCTTGGGGGCCCAGCCGGATTCGATGTGGGCTTCGGCGACGCGCTTGTAATCACGCTGGAAGAAGGCGAGGAAATTCTGTGCCAGGTAGTTCTTGTCGGTATCGGTCAGCGTGCCCATGATGCCGAAGTCGAGGGCGATGTACTTGCCCCGGTGCTCGGCATCGATGGCAACGAAGATATTGCCGGGATGCATGTCGGCATGGAAGAAACCGTCGCGGAAAACCTGGGTGAAGAATATTTCCACACCGGCGCGCGCCAGGGCCGGCACATCCACGCCGGCATCACGCAGCGCGTCGATCTGCGAAATGGGGATGCCGTGCATGCGGTCCATCACCATGACGGTCTGGGTGCACCAGTCCCAGTGCACTTCCGGCACCAGCAGCAGCCGGGAGTCGGTGAAGTTACGGCGCAGCTGCGAGCAGCTCGAGGCCTCGCGCATCAGGTCCAGCTCGTCGTGCAGATATTTGTCGAACTCGGCCACCACTTCGCGCGGCTTGAGGCGCTTGCCGTCCGACCAGAGCTTTTCGAGCAGGCCGGCAGCGATCTGCAGCAGCGCAATGTCGTGATCGATGATGGCGCCGATGCCCGGACGCAGGATCTTGACTGCAACTTCCTTGCCGTCAGGCAAGGTAGCGAAGTGCACCTGGGCAACCGAGGCCGAGGCCACCGGCTCGCGCTCGAAGGTCGTAAATACTTCATTGACCGGTTTGCCATAGGCGGCTTCAACACAGGCCAGCGCCTGTTCGGCCAGAATCGGCGGTACGCGGTCCTGCAGCAGGGCCAGTTCGTCGGCGATGTCCTGCGGCAAGAGATCACGACGGGTGGACAGCACCTGGCCGAACTTGACGAAGATGGGCCCAAGATCCTCCAGCGCCATGCGCAGCCGCACCGCGCGCGGCGTGGATAAATCACGCCAGAACTGGACGGCATTGGCCACGCGCATCAGGTAGCCCGACGGCTCATGCTCCAGAATCATCTGGTCGAGGCCGTAGCGGCTGGCAACGCGGGCAATTTTCAGGAAACGTAACAGGCG
>JAIEOJ010000033.1 GCA_019750575.1 Rhodocyclaceae bacterium
GCTTCGATTTCCTTGAGGCCGATCTGGCACAGCAGCTTGAACATGCGCATCTTCTTCTCGCCGTCCATGGGCTCGAAGAGGGCCTGGTTGCCGTCGCGCAGGTCGGTGCTCATCCACACCGGTGGCTTGGTGATGACCTTGTTTGGCCACTGGCGGTCGGGCAGGTTGATCGGCTTGAAAGGCAGGTACTTGCCGTGCGGGTTCTTCAACATGATGTGCTCCGGAGGGAGGGCTTTTCTGATGGATGAATCTTAGCCGTTCTGCCGCGAAATGTGCTTGCGTTATTGCCTTGATTTGCTTGACTTTAGAAATTTAATTTCTTATTATTTCATTTGTTTGAAATTAAATTTCAAGGCGGGCTTATGGACAAGTACGACAGGCAGATTCTCGACATTCTTCAGCTTGAAGGCCGCATCAGCAATCAGGACCTGGCCGAGCGCATCGGCCTGTCGCCTGCACCCTGCCTGCGCCGCGTGCGCGCGCTGGAAGAGGGCGGCTACATCATCGGCTATCGCGCCCTGGTCGACGCCAAGCGCCTCGGCCTGTCCTTGATGGCGCTGGTGCATATTTCCATGGACCAGCATACGCCGGAGCGTTTCCGCCATTTCGAGGAAACCGTGGCCACCATTCCGGACGTGCTGGAATGCCTGCTCATCACGGGGCAGTCCGCCGATTACCAGCTCAAGGTGGTGGTGCGCGACATGGATGCCTATCAGGAACTGCTGCTCAACCGGCTGACGCGCATCCCCGGCGTGTCCGGCGTGCATTCCAGTTTCGTGATGCGGCGCGTGGTGGATCGCACCGCGCTGCCGCTGAACTCGATTCAGGCCTGATTTTCTGCGATGGGCGGGACGCCCAGCCAGTCCGGATCTTCGTTGAAGCCGGTGATGCGCAGGCCGTCATGGGCGTAGAAGGAGTTGCGCGAAAAGAAGAAACCGCCAGCCTGCTGGTCCGGCGTACCGAGCAGGGCGCGGAACAGGTCCATGACCTTGTTGCCGGCATCCAGCCCCGGCTGGGTGACGGTGCCGTAGCAGGCGGTGACGCGGTCGAAGGAAGCGATCAGGGCCTTGACCTCGTCCAGCGCCCTGACCTTGGCCGGGAAGCGCTCGGTCCAGCCGCGCATGCCTTCCATCTGCGTGGCCTTGTCCCAGGCCGAGTCGATGGTGATGACCGTGCTCACATCCGGCCAGGTGAGGGTGATGCGCGTCTTGCTCTCCACGGTTTCGGTGCTGATCGCGGCATCGCCCGCCAGCGCGGTGATCTCGGCAAGGCCGGGCGCGGCGCCGTAGAAGAAGAGGGCGACGGCTTCCTTGTCGGTGGGGCGGGCGGCGGCCGCAGCCTGGATATGTTTGCTGACGAAGGCTTTGATGAAGGACATGGGCTTGATTTCCTGAACAGACGGGCATTTTACGGCATGAGCCGGGCTGTATCGGTGTTTGCGGCGGCGTAACATGCAACTGTTAATCGACCCACAGGAGGACGCATGAGCATCGTTTCCGAATTCAAGGAGTTTGCCGTCAAGGGCAATGTCATCGATCTCGCCGTCGGCGTGATCATCGGCGGTGCCTTCGGCAAGATTGTCAGCTCGGTGGTGGATGACCTGATCATGCCCATCGTCGGCCGCTTCATCGGCGGGCTGGACTTCAGCAACTACTTCTTCGCCCTGCAGGACATCCCGCCCGGCGTGCCCATGGTGCTGGCCGAGGTCAAGAAGGCCGGCGTGCCGGTGATCGCCTATGGCAACTTCCTCACCATCGCCTTCAACTTCCTGATCCTCGCCTTCATCATCTTCATGATGATCAAGCAGATCAACCGCCTGAAGCGCGAGGCCCCGCCGGCGCCGGAAGCCCCGCCGGTGACGCCCGAGGACATCGTCCTGCTGCGCGAGATCCGCGACTCGCTGAAGAAGTAAGCAGCACTTCGGTACAGAAAAAAGCCCTCGTCAGAGGGCTTTTTTCTTTTGGGCAAAGCTCCGCATACCGTTCGGGCTGAGCTTGTCGAAGCCGCACAAAGGGCAAAGCTCAACAAGGACACTGTACAGCGGGGCTTCGACGGGCTCAGCCCGAACGGTTTGTCAGAAATTTCCGGCTTAGAAGCTGGCACCGACGATACGCTGGAACTGTTCGTAGCGCCGCGGGTTGATGGCGCCGCTCGCTACCGCGGCCTTGATCGCGCAGTCGGGTTCGTTCTGGTGGCGGCAGTCGCGGAAGCGGCAGTTGCCGCTGTGCGGGCGGAAGTCCACAAAGCCTTCCTCGATCTGGCCGAAGCTGAGATGCGAAAGCCCGAATTCCTGCAGGCCCGGGCAGTCGATCAGCTTGCCGCCCGGCGCCTTGTCCTGCGGCAGCTCGTACAGGCGCGCATGCGTGGTGGTGTGCTTGCCCGAGTCCAGCGCTTCGGAAATCTCGCGCGTCGCTGCCTGCGCTTCCGGAATCAGCGCATTGGTCAGGGTGGACTTGCCCATGCCGCTTTGCCCCACGAGCACGCTGGTTTCGCCGGCAAGGCAGGTAAACAGGGCGCTGGCGTCATTGCGCGCCGACAGTTCGATGACGCGATAGCCGAGCTTCGCGAGGACGGAGAGCCGCTCGCGCGCATGTTCGAGTTGCGCGTCCAGATCGCACTTGTTGAGCACGATCAGGGTGCGCAGGCCTTCGACTTCGGCGGCGACCAGGGTGCGCGCCAGCAGTTCGTCGGTGAAGGAGGGTTCTGTGGCGACCACCAGCACGATTTGCGTGGCGTTGGCCGCAATCAGCTTTTCGCGGTATTCGTCGCTGCGATAAAGCAGGGAGGTGCGCGGCAGGTGCTTGGTGATCTGCGCCTGATCGGCGCTGGCGATTTCCAGTGCAACGCGGTCGCCGCAGGCATACGGACTCTTCTTGCCGCGCGGGAAGCCCGTGATCAACTGCCCGTCCGGGAGTTCAACCTCGTAGTGCCGCCCGAATGCGGCAATGATCAGTCCCTCGGTCGTCTTCTTCAAAGCCGCGTTACTCAAAGAGCAATGCGTCGATTTTTGCCGCGCAGATGAAGTCGTTGTGGGAGAGGCCGCCGATGGCATGGGTGATGTAGCTCACCACGCATGTGTTGTAGCCGACGGCGAGGTCGGGGTGGTGGTCCTCGCGGTGCGAGATCCAGGCAGTGGCGTTAACAAAGGCCATGGTCTCGTGGTAGTTCCTGAAATTGAATGCTTTCTGCAGCAGTCCGTTCTCGATTTTCCAGCCGTCCAGCTGCGCCAGCAGTTCGCGTGCAGCGGCGTCACTGAGTGGAACCACCCCGCCTTCGCAAGGCTTGCATTTCTGTGTGCCGAGATCGCTCATGCGTGGGCTCCTTGCTTCATCTGGATCAATTGCGCGATACGCGCCGAGGCCGGCGGGTGCGAGTCGTAGTAGAGCGAATGCAGCGGGTCCGGCGTCAGGGTGGCGGCATTGTCGCGGTAGAGCTTGACCAGCGCGGTGACCAGGTCGCCGGCCTGGGTCTGGCTCGCGGCATAGGCATCGGCTTCATATTCATGCTTGCGTGACAGGGCCGAGCTGAGCGGGCCGAGCGGGAAGGTGAATACGGGCAGGGCCAGTGAGAACAGGATCAGGGCGACCGCCGTGCCCTGGTAGGGCATGCCGAGGCCGGCGTAGAACCAGGGCGCATCGATCAGCTGACCGAGCAGCCACAGGAAGGCGAGGCTCATGACTGCGAGCAGGGCGATGCGCTTCCTGATATGACCGTGCTTGTAGTGGCCGAGCTCATGTGCGAGCACCGCTTCCACCTCGGGTGGCGAGAGGCGTTCGATCAGGGTGTCGAAGAAGACGATGCGCTTGGCGGCGCCGAAGCCAGTGAAGTAGGCGTTGCCGTGCGAGGAGCGCTTCGAGCCGTCCATGATGAAGAGGCCGGCCGAGGTGAAGCCGCAGCGCTTGAGCAGGCCTTCGATGCGCGCCTTGAGGCTGTCGTCCTCGAGCGGCGAGAACTTGTTGAAGATGGGGGCGATCACGGTCGGGTAGAGCAGCAGCACGAGCAGGTTGAAGCCCATCCAGAACAGCCAGACATGGAACCACCAGTCGCTGCCCATGGCGCCCATCAGCCAGAGCACGACGAGCAGGATGGGTGCGCCGATGGCAGCGCCGAGCAGCGTGCCCTTCACCAGGTCGGCCAGCCACAGCCTGGGCGTGAGCTTGTTGAAGCCGAAGGCGGCTTCGATGCGGAAGGTGCGGTACAGCGAGAAAGGCAGATCGACGAGAAAGCTGGCGACGGCGATGCTGGCGAAGAGCGCCAGGCTGTGCAGCCAGCCGCCGTTGGCGAAGATGCCGGCCCAGAAGTTGTACAGCACATGCAGGCCGCCGGCGAGGGTGAGGCCCAGCAGCAGGGCGGTTTCGGCAATCGTGCTGTTGATGCCCAGGCGTGTCTTGGCAATGCTGTAGTCGGCGGCCTTCTGGTGTTCCTCCAGCGAAATCTTCTCGGCGAACTCGGCCGGCACGGCGCTGCGATGTGCTGCGACATGGCGGATCTGGCGGATGGCCAGCCACAGGCGCAAGGTCAGGCTGAGCGTGAGGAAAATCAGGAACAGGGAGGCAAATGCGCTGGGGGTCATCGGGAAGTGATGCAAAAGGCGGGCTGTGAGAAAATGCGGCCTTTGCTTTAGACCACCTGAAAATTATGGCACAAGATCAAAACGCCCTCATCTGGCTGGACATGGAAATGACGGGTCTCGATCCGGAAAAGGACAGGATCATCGAACTCGCGGTGGTCATTACCAACTCCCAGCTTGAAACCGTGGCCGAGGGCCCGGTGTGGGTGGTGCATCAGAGCGATGAAGTGCTGGACGGCATGGACGACTGGAACAAGGGTACGCACGGCCGTTCCGGCCTGATCGACAAAGTCAAAGCGTCAGCTTTGAGCGAGGCTGATGTCGAGGCGCAGTGCCTGGAATTCATCAAGCAGCATGTGCCGGCGCGCACCTCGCCCATGTGCGGCAACTCGATCGGCCAGGATCGCCGTTTCATGGTGCGCTACATGCCCAAGCTGGAAGAGTATTTCCACTATCGCAATCTTGACGTGTCCACCTTGAAGGAGCTGGTCAAGCGCTGGAAGCCGGAACTGGCAAAGGGCCTGACCAAGCACGGTAAGCACGAGGCGCTGGCCGACGTGCATGAGTCCATCGACGAGCTCAAGTACTACCGCGAGCATTTCCTCAAGCTCTGATAGCGGCGGATTCGCGCCCATGAAAAAGCCCGACTGCGGTCGGGCTTTTTCATGGCTGTTGCCTGGTCTGCGAGCTGCAGGGCCGGCGGTGCTTCAGCGCCGGTAGAGGTAGTAGCGCTCTTCGCGATCACTGGGCCGGCCGCCTTCCCAGACTTTGCTCCACTCCGCATCCACCACCGGTGCGCGCCTCGGCTGACCCTGCACCAGCAGCCAGTCGCAGGCAGCGCCGCTGGCGCCGCGACGCGTGATCAGGCCGGCGTGGTAGTGCAGCGCGGCACGCTGTGCCTCACCCAAATGCTTGCTGGCAACGCAGGACTTGCCTTCGATTCGTGTGGCGATCTGTCGGCTCATCGGCGCATAGCTCTTGCCGTAATCGACGGCGGGAATCCACAGTGCGGCGAACAGGCACCAGATCAGGATCATGCCGCAGGCCCAGTGGGTGGTGCCGCGCCAGGGCGAACGTTTGCTGCCGAAGATGATCAGCAGCCAGAGGATGGAAATTGCGGCGGCGAAAATCCAGGCCGTGACCGAGAGCTCGTTGTCGTAGCCGGGAATCAGGCGCGTGATGTTCTTGTGCAGCTTGGGCGGTGTACCGGTCAGCAAGGCTGCCTCGGCCAGCCACAGGAAGAGGCCGAGCAGCGAGAAGGTCATCATGCCGAACCAGTCGATGGCATTCGCCGCACCGCGCCGCAGGCGGCCGGCGCCGGCTGCGGCGAGCAGGGCCAGGGGCAGCAGGAGCGGCAGGGCGGGCAGGTTGCGTGCTTCGCTGCACAGCAGGAACCAGACCATGGCGCCGATGCTGCCGAGCAGCGAGAGGGCGATCAGCCCGGGCTGGCGCCGGTGCAGCCAGACCGACCACAGGGCAATCGGCAGGGCCGGCCAGGCATACCAGGCCAGCAGATCAAGATGGTCGCGTCCGGCCTGCGGGGCAAAGGGACTCAGGCCGGGCACGCCCAGCCGCAACACTGCGGCAGCAATCAGTGCAGCGCCAACGGCAAGCGCAGCCAGCAGCGCGGCCAGCGCCGTGCGCGTACGCCAGGCGGGGTGGAACAGCGGCAGCAGGATGAGCGGCAGCAGCGGCAGCAGGGCATCGAGGCCGCCGGCGAGCGCGGCCAGCACCAGGCCTGCACCAAGAATCAGGCCGCCGCTGCGCTGATGCGGCAGTTGCGCCAGCCCCCAGTAGGCGAGCGCATGGCCGGCCAGGACGGCGATCATGGGTTGGGCGTCGTGCATGGGCAGCAGCAGCCCGGGTGCGCTGATCAGGATCAGGGGCGCCGCGGCATCGAAGCGCGCGCGGCCAGTGCTGCCCGCGCGTTCGCCGGCGAGGATGAGGCCGGCGGCGCGGCCGATGGCATACAGAACGATGGCACCGAAGAGGGCGGTGGCAAGGCGCGCTGCATTGTGAAAGTCGAGCAGGCCGCCCAGCAGCTTGCCCAGGGCGGCGGCCAGCCAGTAGTAAAGTGGTGCTTCGCGCCAGGCTTCACCCGCCAGCTGCGGCTGCAGCCAGTGGTTGTTGCGGGCCATGTCCCAGGCGACGCCAAGATGCACGGCATCCTCGTATTTCCAGAGGTCGTGGTCGAGCAGGCCGGTGAGCAGATAGACCGCGCACAGGAGGCAGAGCAGGCGAAGACTGACCGGGTGGGAGGGCTGGCTGTAGTGCATCGGGTGATGGGCGGCTGGGGTGGGCTTACTATGCCGTGGCTGTGTTCAGGACGCTGGAAAGAAAAAAGGCAGCCGAAGCTGCCTTTTTGCGCGCATGCACAAGCATGCGGTCCGGCTTAAGCGGACTTCTGGCCGTACTTCTGGCGGAAGCGCTCGACGCGGCCGGCGGTATCCACGATCTTCTGCTTGCCGGTGTAGAACGGGTGGCAGTTGGAGCAGACTTCGATGTTCAGGGCCTTGGCGCTGGTCGACTTGGTCTTGAATGCGTTGCCGCAGCTGCAGGTCACGTCGATTTCGACGTAGTTCGGGTGGATGCCTTCTTTCATGATCTGTCCTTTGGGTTCTGACGGCTGGCGGTTGTGACCAGCCTGGAAAACGCGCGATTATCCGGGAAAATTCAGTAATTTGCAAGCTGCGCATGCGCAGCCCGCGATTTAGCGGCCGCCGCGCATGGCGTCGAAGAACTCGCCGTTGTTCTTGGTCGCCTTGATCTTGTCGAGCAGGAATTCCATCGCTTCCAGATCGTCCATGTTGTAGAGCAGCTTGCGCAGGATCCACATCTTCTGCAGGATGGCCGGTTCCAGCAGCAGTTCCTCGCGGCGGGTACCCGAGCGGTTCACGTTGATGGCAGGGTACACGCGCTTCTCGGCCATGCGGCGATCCAGATGGATTTCCATGTTGCCGGTGCCCTTGAACTCTTCATAGATCACTTCGTCCATGCGCGAGCCGGTGTCGATCAGGGCGGTGGCGATGATGGTCAGCGAGCCGCCTTCCTCGATATTGCGGGCGGCGCCGAAGAAGCGCTTGGGCTTCTGCAGGGCGTTGGCGTCCACGCCGCCGGTCAGCACCTTGCCGGAGGCCGGCTGCACGGTGTTGTAGGCGCGGGCGAGGCGGGTGATGGAGTCGAGCAGGATGACCACGTCCTTCTTGTGCTCGGTCAGGCGCTTGGCCTTCTCGATCACCATTTCGGCAACCTGCACGTGGCGGGTGGCCGGTTCGTCGAAGGTCGAGGCAATCACTTCGCCGCGCACCGTGCGCTGCATTTCGGTCACTTCTTCCGGGCGCTCGTCGATGAGCAGCACGATCAGATGAACATCCGGGTGGTTGCTGGTGATGGCATGCGCAATGTGCTGCAGCATCACGGTCTTGCCGGACTTGGGCGGGGCTACCAGCAGGGCGCGCTGGCCCTTGCCGATGGGGGCGACGATGTCGATGATGCGCGAGGTGGTGTTTTCCTCGGCGCGGATATCGCGCTCCAGCTTGAGCACCTGATTCGGGTGCAGCGGGGTGAGATTCTCGAAGAGAATCTTGCCCTTGGCGTTCTCGGGCGGCTCGCCGTTGATGCTGTCGAGCTTGACCAGCGCAAAGTAGCGTTCGCCGTCCTTGGGGGCGCGGATCTCGCCGATGACGGTGTCGCCGGTGTGCAGATTGAAGCGGCGGATCTGCGAAGGGCTGACGTAGATGTCGTCGGTGGTGGCCAGGTACGATGACTCGGGGGAGCGCAGGAAACCGAAGCCGTCCGGCAGGATTTCCAGGGTGCCGTCACCGAAGATCGCCTCGCCCTTCTTGGCGTGCATGCGCAGGATGGCGAACAGCAGTTCCTGCTTGCGCAGGCGGTTGGCGCCTTCGATCTGCAGGTTGGCAGCCATTTCAAGCAACTGGCTGACGTGTTGGGATTTGAGCTCAGAGAGATACATGTAGGGCGACCTGAGGGCGATATGCGCGCGAGGCGGGAAGGTGTTGCTGCAGGGGGAGGGGGCTTGCGATGCGGGCTGCCGGCTTTGTTTTTATTGCGGCGGGAGGCCCGGGAACAGCGCCGGTCTGCCGGCAGGCTGTCGGTACTGCCTGAAGCCGCTGTTATGGCTTCAGGCGCTGAATGTAGCGGGATTACAGATTGCTGTCAATGAAAGCGGTGAGTTGCGACTTGGACAGGGCGCCCACCTTGGTGGCGGCAATGTCGCCGCCCTTGAACAGCATCAGGGTCGGAATGCCGCGGATGCCGAACTCGCCCGGCGTCTTGGCGTTGTCGTCGATGTTGAGCTTGGCGATCTTCAGCTTGCCGGCGTATTCCTTGGCGACTTCGTCGAGGATGGGGGCGATCATCTTGCACGGTCCGCACCACTCGGCCCAGTAGTCGACGAGCACGGGGGTGCTGGCGTCGAGGACTTCGTTCTTGAAGGTGGCATCGGTGACGTGGTGAATAAGTTCGCTCATGTTGGGTCTCGTATCGGGAAAATGGGCCGCCCGGACTGCCGTGACTGCTGCGCGGCGGGCGGCATGCGGTACGCGCTGCTGTTTGAGGGCGGCTCCGCTTGACGCATGCTAACAAAAAATGAACTGCAAGTGGATGCGCGCGCCTTTTGCAACGCGGCATATTACAATTGAGCCTTACCGGGCCGGTTTCAAGTCCTGAAAAGCAAACTGACAACCCCGTCCAGCCCGCTGAATTAACGGAGATTCTGACGTGACCTATGTTGTAACCGACAACTGCATCAAGTGCAAATACACGGATTGCGTTGATGTGTGCCCGGTGGACTGCTTCCATGAAGGCCCCAACTTCCTCGTGATCGACCCCGAGGAGTGCATCGACTGCACCCTGTGCGTGGCCGAATGCCCTGCCGAGGCCATTTATGCCGAGGACGATGTCCCGGCCGGCATGGAAAACTTCATCGCCCTCAACGCCGAACTGGCCAAGGAATGGCCGGTCATCATCGAGCGCAAGGATCCCGCCCCGGACGCCGACGAGTGGTGCAAGGTCAAGGGCAAGCTCGAGCATCTCGAGCGCTGATCGACCCCGCCCGGTCAGAAAAGCCCCGCATATGCGGGGCTTTTTGTTTTATAAGCGCCTTTTATTCGTGTGTGCAGTGGTCTAGGATGAAAACGTCCGCTGCGTTCCGGCGGGATGAAAACAGGAGGGCATACGATGAAAGTTAGGGAGATACTCGCACTCAAAGGTTCGGTGATCTTCAGCGTCGACCCCGAACAGAGTCTGCGCGAAGGCGTGGTGGCCATGGCCGAGCATGATGTCGGCTCCCTGGTCTGCATACAGTCCGGCCGTCTGGTCGGCATGCTGACCTTCCGGGAGGTGCTGCGTGCCATCCGCGCTCACGGCAGCGACTGGGGCTGGGGCAAGGTGGCCGATGTCATGGCCGCCAATCCGCCAACCGCGACCCTGGGCATGGATGTCGACGAGTTGCGTCGTCTGATGCTGGAAACTCATGTACGCTACCTGCCAGTCGTAGACAACGGCAGTCTGGCGGGCGTGATTTCCTTCCATGACATCGCCAAGGCGGTGCTCACGGAGCAGGATCAGGAAAACGCCATGCTCAAGGCCTATATCCACGACATACCGCAGACTGCCGCACATTGAGAGTACCCGGCCCCCGCTGCCGGGGCCGGTTCGCCACCCACGCCGATGACATGCGGCACCACATGCATGGAAAAAATCTGGTTGCAGCATTACCCGCCGGGTGTGCCGGCGGAGATCGATCCCGATACCTATCCTTCCCTGCCGGCCATGCTGGCCGACATCACGCAGCGTCATGGCGCGAGGCCCGCTTACTGCAGCTTCGGCAAGACGCTGAGCCACGCCGATATTGACCGGCTCTCCGCTCACTTCGCGGCCTTTCTGCATGGCGAGCTGAAGCTGCCGCAGGGCGCGCGCGTGGCGCTGATGATGCCCAATCTGCTCGCCTATCCGGTCTGCCTCTTCGGCACCCTGCGCGCCAACTGTACGGTGGTCAATTGCAATCCCCTGTACACCGCGCATGAGCTCGAGCACCAGCTCAAGGACTCCGGCGCCGAGGTCATCGTCATCCTCGAAAATTTCGCGCATGTGCTGGCGGCGATACGCGAGCGCGTGTCCGTCCGCCATGTGGTCCTGGTGCGCATGGGCGACATGCTGCCCGCACTCAAGGGCGCGCTGCTCAATTTCGTCGTGCGTCATGTGAAGAAGCTGGTGCCGGCCTACCATCTGCCCGGTACCGTCAGGCTGTCCGAGGCCCTGGCGGCGGGTGCCCGGCATCCGCTCCCCGAAGTCCTCTGTCGTGGCGAAGACATTGCCTTTCTGCAATACACGGGCGGCACCACCGGCGTGGCCAAGGGGGCCATGCTGACCCACCGCAACATCATCGCCAATGTCATGCAGGCAAAGGCCTGGGTCGGG
>JAIEOJ010000093.1 GCA_019750575.1 Rhodocyclaceae bacterium
ACCGGCAAGCCACTGGTCGAGGCCTACGGCCTGACCGAGACGTCTCCCGCAGTCAGCATCAATCCGATCGGCCAGCGCGAATTCACCGGCTCCATCGGTCAGCCGCTGCCGTCCACCGAGATCCTGATTCGCGATGATGCCGGCCTGGTCTGTCCCATCGGCAGCCCCGGCGAGATCTGCATACGCGGGCCGCAGGTGATGCCCGGTTATTGGCAGCGGCCGGACGAGACGGCCAAGGTGCTGGGCGAGGACGGCTTTTTGTGTACCGGCGATATCGGCATCATGGATGCGCACGGCTTCGTGCGCATCGTTGACCGCAAGAAGGAAATGATCCTGGTCTCCGGTTTCAACGTCTATCCGAGCGAGGTCGAGGCGGTGGTCGGCGAGGTGCCGGGCGTGCTGGAGGCAGCTGCGATCAGCGTGCCTGATGCGCGCACCGGCGAGGCGGTCAAGCTGTTTGTGGTGCGCAAGGATGATTCAGTCACGCAGGAGGCCCTGATTGCGCACTGCCACGAGAACCTGACGCCCTACAAGATTCCACACCAGATCGAGTTCCGCGACGAACTGCCCAAGAGTAATGTGGGCAAGATCCTGCGGCGTGCACTGCGTGAAGAGGAAATGAAA
Organism: Rhodocyclaceae bacterium; assembly: GCA_019750575.1. Classification (GTDB taxonomy): domain Bacteria; phylum Pseudomonadota; class Gammaproteobacteria; order Burkholderiales; family Rhodocyclaceae. The sequence continues at coordinate 625 of JAIEOJ010000093.1, forward strand.
AAGCGCGCCGGATAAGCGGCGCGCTTTGGGGTGAGACTGAGGGGCAGGGCGGGGCTTAGCCTGCGGCGTCCACGCGCTGGGCGATATGCTCCAGCGCCTCTTCCACCTGGTCCACGAGGATCAGACAGAGGTCGCCGGCGTTGAGCCGTTCCAGGGCGCGGTCGATGGCGACGAACTCGCCGCGGATTTCCTCGATGTGGCTGGCGCGCGGCGCGTCCTGCAGGCCCTTGCGGAACAGCGAGATCACTTCGCCATCGGCGCGGCCGCGCTGGCAGGCGTCTTCGTAGAGCATGACCTCGTCGAAGTGCTGGCCGACGATCCTGCCCTGCATCATGATGTCCTCGTCGCGCCGGTCGCCGGCACCGCTGATCACGATGGAGCGCTTCTTCGCCGGCATGACTGCCAGCGCCTGCGCCAGCGCCGCGATGGCGTCCGGGTTGTGGCCGTAGTCGGCGACGATGGTGGCGCCCTTGTAGTTGAAGAGGTTGAAGCGGCCGGGCGCAGTTGCGCTGTCGGTGCTGAAGGTGCTGAGCGCCTCTATCACGCGATCCCAGTTGAGGCCCAGCGCCCAGGCGGCGCCGATGGCGGCCATGGCGTTGTCGACCTGGAAGGGGATGCTGCCGTTCAGTGTCAGCGGCATCTGCGCCAGCGGCAGGCGCAGCTCGAACTTGTCTTCACGCGCAACGATGGCGTCGCCGTCGCGATAGATCACACGGCCGCCCTGGACCATGTGCTCGGCCATCACGGCATTCAGCTCGGCAGCGAAGTAGGTGATCGCGCCCGGGCAGGCTGCGCCCATGCGCACCGTGTGCGGGTCGGCGCCGTTGAGCACGGCCATGCCGGTCGGTGAAACGTTGCGCACGATGATCTGCTTGACCTTGGCGAGATCCTCGACGGTGTTGATGTAGTTGAGGCCGAGGTGATCGCCCATGCCGATATTGGTGACGATGGCGACGTCGCAGCGGTCGAAGCCGAGGCCCTCGCGCAGCATGCCGCCGCGTGCGGTCTCGAAGACTGCTGCGTCCACGTCGGGGTGCATCAGCACATTGCGGGCGCTGCGCGGTCCGCTGCAGTCGCCGGTGTCGATGCGTTTGCCCTGCACGTAGATGCCGTCGGTATTGGTCATGCCGGTGCGCAGGCCGCTGGTGATCAGCATGTGCGCGGTGAGGCGCACCGTGGTGGTCTTGCCGTTGGTGCCGGTGACGGCGACGACCGGAATGCGGCCATTGCCGCCATCGGCGAACATCGCATCAATGATCGCCTTGCCCACATCGCGGCCCTTGCCGAAGGAGGGGCTGAGGTGCATGCGCAGGCCGGGAGCGGCGTTCACTTCGACCACGCCGCCATTCTGCTCTTCCATCGGACGTTGCAGGGTTTCGGCAAGTGCGTCGATGCCGCAGACATCGAGGCCGATCATGCGCGCGGCTTCGACGGCGCGTGCCGCGACTTCCGGGTGCACATCATCGGTGACGTCGGTGGCGGTGCCGCCGGTCGAGAGATTGGCGTTGTTGCGCAGGATCACGCGCACGCCACGCGCCGGTACCGTGTCCAGCGTCATGTCCTGCTTGGCGAGAATGCCGAGGGCGATTTCATCCAGGCGGATCTTGGTCAGTGAGGTGGCGTGGCCGTCACCGCGCTGCGGATCGAGATTGACGATATCGACCAGTTGCTTGATGGTCTTTTCGCCGTCGCCGATGACGTAGGGCGGTTCGCGGCGGGCGGCGGCAACCAGCTTGTCGCCGACGACCAGCATGCGGAAGTCGTGGCCGGGCAGGTAGCGTTCGACCATGATGTTCTTGCGGAAGCTGCGCGCGAATTCATAACCGGCGATAACCTGCTCCTTGCTGAACAGATTGACGCTCACGCCCTTGCCCTGGTTGCCGTCGAGGGGCTTGACCACGACCGGCACGCCGACTTCCTGGGCGGCGGCCCAGGCATCCTCGGCGTCGCTGACGGGACGGCCCAGCGGCACCGGCACGCCGCCGGCGTGCAGCAGCTTCTTGGTGAGTTCCTTGTCCTGGGCGATGGATTCGGCAATGGCACTGCTGCGGTCGGTTTCGGCTGCCTGGATGCGGCGTTGCTGGCTGCCCCAGCCGAACTGGACCAGACTGCCCGAGGTCAGGCGGCGGTAGGGAATGCCGCGTATGACGGCAGCATCGACGATGGAGCCGGTCGAGGGGCCGAGGCGTACATCCTCGTCGAGTTCGCGTATCTGCTTCAGGGCCGCGCCGCAATCGAAGGGCTGGTCGGCCAGCGCCGCGTTGATGAGCTGTTCGGCGAGTTCGAAGGCAAGGCGGCCGACTTCTTCCTGGCTGTACTCGACTGCAACCTGATACACCCCGGTTTCCGGCGTCGGCGTGGTGCGGCTGAAGGTGACCGGGCAACCGGCCTGCGCCTGCAGCCACAGGGCGGCGGTTTCCAGCACATGGGCCAGGGTGATGGATTCGTCGAGGGACTGCGGCTCGAACAGGCCGAGCTCCGGGAAGCGTTCGCGCAGCCGGCCTTCAAAACCGGGCAGGTTGGCGATGCTGCGCTCGGTTTCGTCGCAGTTGACGACGGCTTCTATCGAGACGTGGCGGCTCCAGAGATTGGGGCCGCGCAGGGTGCGGATGCGGGAGATTTCCATGGTGTCTTTGTCGTGAGCCCGTTCAGCCGGGACTGCCGAAAGTCTGGGCGCCGCTCTTGATCAGCGCCGTGTCGATATTGAGTGCCCAGCCGGCTGCGATGGCGGCGAGCACATTGGCGGTTTCCTCGGGGCGCTCCGCGATCAGCGGAATCGCGCTGGCTTCGGTGAGTCCCTTCTCGTCGCCGTCCCTGGCCAGCACGATGCGGTTGTCGCGCACGATGACGGCGCGGCCACCCTTGGCTCGATGGGCGCGTATGACTTCGCTGTCGGCGTTGAGGCTGAAGAAGATGACTTCGCCATCGCACAGTTCGGCCATCTCGACCAGCCGCGGGTCGTCGGCATTGAGTACGCCGGTGCCGCTGGGCAGGACCACGTCGATCTGCGTGCGCAGCACGGTGAACATCTGGTCGTCGTCGTGGATGTGGTACTGGGCCAGATCGGCATCGTAGGCCAGATTGGTGACCACGCCGACGTCGCAGCGGTCGTAGGCAAGCCCCTCGATGAGGATGCTCCTGGCATCCTGCTCGATGACTGCGGCGGTGACGGAGCGGTTGAGCAGCACGCGTTCGCCGCCGGCGTAGTTGGCACCATCGCTGTTCTGCAACTGGCGGCGATTCACGTACACGCCCTTGCTGCAGGCCAGCCCGACGTACTTGCCGGACAGGCGCAACAGGCGCGCGATGAGGCCGGCAACGCGGGTCTTGCCGCGGCTGCCGGACACGCCTACGACCGGGATGCGGCCGTTGGCGGTGGTCGGGAACAGGCTTTCGACGATGGCCTCGCCGACCGGCTGGGCTTCGCCGATGGCCGGGCGCAGGTGCATCAGCAGGCTGGGGCCGGCGTTCACCTCGACGATGGCACCGCCTTGTCCCGCCAGCGGCTGGGTGATGTCCTCGGCGACGATATCCACGCCGGCGATGTCGAGGCCCACGATCTTGGCGGCCAGCACCGCGGTGGCGGCGTTGTCCGGATGGACCAGGTGGGTGATGTCGGTATTGTGGTTGCCGTTGCGCAGAACGACGACCTTGCTCTCGGCAGCGGGCACGGAATCAGGCGTGTAGCCCTGGCGTTCGAGTTGCAGCAGGACCTGGGCGCGGTCGATCTCGACCGGCTCCAGCGGCTGTTCGCCGGCCTTGCCGCGGCGCGGGTCGCTGTTGATCTGGCTCTCGACCAGCTGGCGCACGGTCTGCCTGCCGTCGCCGATGACGCTGGCTTCCTCGCCGCGGGCAGCGGCGACCAGCTTGCCGCCGATGACCAGCAGGCGATGCTCGATCCCGCGTATGTACTGCTCGACGATGACCTCGCTGCCTTCGTTGGCGGCGATCTGGTAGGCGGCTTCGATCTCGGACTGGATGGACAGGTCGATGGAGACACCGCGGCCGCGATTGCCGTCGGAGGGCTTCACCACCACCGGCAGGCCGATGTCCTGTGCGGCTGCCCAGGCCTCGGCCGGGCTTTCGACCACGCGGCCTTCGGGCGTGGGCACGCCGCAGTAGCCGAGCAGGCGCTTGGTCATGTCCTTTTCGCTGGCGATGCCTTCGGCGATGGCGCTGGTGCAGTCGGTTTCGGCGGTCCAGATGCGGCGCTGCGCCGCGCCGTAGCCGAGCTGGACCAGGTTGCCGTTTTCCAGCAGGCGGATGTGCGGAATCTTGCGCTTGGTCGCCGCCGTCACGATGCACTGGGTGCTGGGGCCGAGACAGTAGTCGTCGGCCATTTGCGTCAGCTCGGCAATCGCCGCCGGCAGGTCGAAGGGGCGGTCCTCCATTGCGGCCAGCACCAGCTCGCGCGCCAGCTGCAGGGCGCGGCGGCCGACCTTCTCGTGCAGGGTGTTGAAGACCACCTTGTAGAGGCTGCGGCGCGTGACTTCGCGCGCCTTGCCGAAGCTGACCTTCATGCCGGCCAGGTTCTGCAGTTCGATGGTGATGTGTTCGAGGATGTGGCCCGGCCAGGTGCCTTCATGCAGGCGCATGACAAAGCCGCCGTGCACGCCGGGGCTGCAGGTATGCGCCATCAGGCTGGGCAGCCAGGCGACCAGGCGTTCGGGAAAGCCGGGGATGAGGTTGGAGGGAAAGTCCTCCAAATCGTGGATGTCGACCACGGCCTCGATGATGGGAGTGTAGGTCCACATGCTGGGACCGCGCAGATACCGGACTTCCAGTATCTCTATGTCTTTTTTGCTCATGGATCGGGCCGAGGGCCGGGTGGGAAATTCTGATTTTTGCAGATTAACGCATGCCCTGTCGCTTGGGTTTACTTGCGTTTGTCATGTGCTTGTTCCGCTTACAAAAAACGTTCCAGTATCTTGCGGCTGTGCCTGTCCATGGCTTTGCGGTCCGGGATCAGGTAGAGCACGCCGTGGCGGTCCGCGATCAGCAGGCCGTTGTCGGGCAGGCGGCGGATGTCCTCCTCGCCCTTGAGAACCAGCGCGGTCGGGCCGCGGCTGGTCTGCACGCTCCAGGTACTGGGCGTGGCGAAGCTGCTGACGTCGGTGATGCGCTGGATTTCCGGCATGAACTCGCGGCCGGCCAGTTCCTCTTCGATCATGGCGCGATTGGCGGCGTCGAGGTCGGAGAGCCTGGCGATCCAGGCAATTTCATGGCCTTCCTGGCTCATCAGCGCCAGACCTTCATCTGGTGCCGCGAGCGGAAAGGCGCGTACCGGGGTGGTGTTGGCATGCACGGTGCCGTCGGCGAGGGTGCAGACCAGACGGCCGGCCGGGTTGCGGGTGAGGCTGAACGTGCTCATGCTGCGTCTCCATCTGCCAGTTCTGCGTGTGTGCGCTGTTGCGCCTGATAGAGCCGGTAGTAGTGGCCCTCGCGCGCCATCAGCGCATCGTGGTTGCCGATCTCGACGATCTCGCCGCGGTCCATGACCACCAGGCGGTCGGCCTTGCGCAGCGTGGACAGGCGGTGCGCGATGGCGATCGTGGTGCGGCCGAGCACGAGGTTGTCGAGCGCCTTCTGGATTTCCTTCTCAGTCTCGGTATCCACGGCGGAGGTGGCTTCGTCGAGGATGAGGATGCGCGGATTGATCAACAGGGCGCGTGCAATCGAGATGCGCTGGCGCTCGCCGCCCGACAGGCCCTGGCCGCGCTCTCCGACCAGGGAGTCATAGCCCTGCGGCAGGCGCAGGATGAATTCATGCGCGTGGGCGGCGCGGGCGGCAGCGACGATTTCCTCGCGCGTGGCATCCGGCTTGCCGTAGGCAATATTCTCGGCAATGGTACCGAAGAAAAGGAAGGGTTCCTGCAGCACCAGACCGACATTGCGGCGATAGTCGGCGATGGCGACCGAGCGGATGTCTACGCCGTCGATCTTCACCGAGCCCTGGGTCACGTCGTAGAAGCGGCAGATCAGGTTGACCAGCGTACTTTTGCCCGATCCGCTGTGCCCCACGAGACCGATCATCTCGCCCGGCTGGATATCGAGGTCGAGGTTGCGGATCACCGAGCGGTTGCCGTAGCGGAAGCCGACGTCGCGCAGCGAGATCTGACCGGTCACCTGCGGCAGCGGGCGCGGCCTGGCGGGTTCGGGCACGCTGGAGATGTGATCGAGGATGTCGAAGATGCGCTTGGTGCTGGATGCGGCGCGCTGGGTGGCCGAGACGATGCGGCTCATCGAGTCGAGGCGGGTGTAGAAGCGGCCGATGTAGGCGAGGAAGGCGGTCAGGACGCCGACAGTGCTGTCGCCCTGGGCGATCTGCCAGATGCCGAAGACCCAGACTACCAGCAGGCCGATTTCAGTCAGCAGCGTGACGGTGGGCGTGAATACCGACCAGGTCTTGTTGAGCCTGTCGTTCATGGCCAGATTGCGCTGGTTGGCTTCGAGGAAGCGGTCGGCTTCGCGCTTTTCCTGGGCGAAGGCCTTGACTACGCGAATGCCGGGAATGGTGTCGGCGAGCACGTTGGTGACCTCGGCCCAGACGCGGTCGATGCGCTCGAAGCCGGTGCGCAGCTTCTCGCGCACGAAGTGGATCATCCAGCCGATGATGGGCAGGGGCAGCAGGGTGACGAGTGCCAGCCACGGGTTGATGCTGAACAGGATCACCGCCGTCATGGTGATCATCAGCACATCCGTGGCGAAATTGAGCAGGTCCAGCGACAGGAAGATGTTGATGCGGTCGGTCTCGTTGCCGATGCGCGCGATCAGGTCGCCGGTGCGCTTGCCGCCGAAGTATTCCAGCGACAGGCCCATCAGGTGTCGGTAGGTGGTGGTGCGCAGGTCGCGGCCGATGCGTTCCGAGACCCGGGCGAGGATGTAGGTGCGTATCCAGCCCAGCACCCAGGCGACGGCGGCGGCGCCAAGCAGGCCGGCCATGTACATGCCGGCCAGGGACCAGTTCATGGGCTTGCCGTTCTGGAAGGGGATCAGCACCTCGTCCATCAGAGGCATGGTCAGGTAGGGCGGGATCAGGGTGGCGCCGGTCGAGGCGAGTGTCAGCAGGAAGCCCGCCAGCAACTGCCAGCGATAAGGCCGGGCAAAGCGCCACAGGCGGAACAGGGTCCAGGTCGAGGGCGGCGTCTGCAGTTCGCGCGTGCAGATCGGACATTCCTCCTGGCCGGGTTCGAGCAGGGCCTTGCAGGTGGGGCAGGCGACGACTTCCTCGGCTTCCTGGGGGCGGCCGTTCACGACCCCTTCAAGCTGCTTGTCGAATTTCTCGATCAGGCGCAGCGCGGCGACGTTCTGCTCCAGCGTGTAGCGCCAGGTGGCGAGCCGCACCGGCGCGCCGCTGCTGCTGTCCATGAGCTCCAGCGTGCCGATGCCGGCATGGTCGTGATGCTGCAGCGCCAGTCCGGCGCGCAGGTCCCAGCGCTGCCAGGCGCCGTCTTCCCCCTCGCGTGCCTGCAGGCTGCGTTCGCTGAGCAGTATCAGTCCGCGGCTGAAGCGCAGCGTGCTGTCGAGATCCAGTTCGAGCGTGGCGAGCAGGGCGTCTCCGTCGCTGGTCCGCATGGCGACCTCCGTCTGCCAGGAGTCGGGAAGGTGCTGGGTGCTGCTGGTGAGGGGGCTGCTCATGAGGTGGGCTGTGGTGAATCGCTTGATATTCAGTCTTTTGGGGTGGCCCAGTATACGTGACCACCACCAAACAAAAGCGGCCCCCATGGGGTGCATGGGGCCGCATGATAAAATCAACGCTTCAGTGCGGTTTTGGTTTACTTGCGCCGCAAAATCGTTTCCCTTCAAGAGGTTTGCATGTCCGGCAACACATTCGGCAAGCTGTTCTGCGTCACTTCCTTTGGCGAATCACACGGTCCGGCCATCGGCTGCGTGGTTGACGGCTGCCCGCCCGGGCTGGCAATCACGGTCGAGGAAATCCAGCTCGAGCTGGATCGGCGCAAGCCCGGCACCTCGCGCCATGTGACCCAGCGCCGCGAACCGGACGAGGTCGAAATCCTCTCCGGCGTGTTCGAAGGCAAGACCACCGGCACCCCGATTGCGCTGCTGATCCGCAACCAGGACCAGCGCAGCAAGGACTACGGCAACATCGCCCAGACCTTCCGTCCGGGCCATGCCGACTACGTTTATACGCAGAAATACGGTTTCCGCGATCATCGTGGCGGTGGTCGCTCGTCGGCGCGCGAGACGGCCGTGCGCGTGGCCGCGGGTGCCATCGCCAAGAAGTGGCTCAAGCAGCAGTTCGGCATCGAGATTCGTGGCTACATGAGCCAGCTTGGCGAAGTCGAGATTCCCTTTGTGTCGTGGGACGATGTGCCGAACAACCCCTTCTTCGCGCCGAACGCCGCCATGGTGGATCAGCTTGAGGAATACATGGACAAGCTGCGCAAGTCGGGCGAATCCGTGGGCGCCAAGATCACGGCCGTGGCCTCCGGCGTGCCGGTGGGCTGGGGTGATCCGGTCTATGACCGCCTCGACGCCGTGCTGGCCTATGCCATGATGGGCATCAATGCGGTCAAGGGCGTGGAAGTCGGGGCTGGATTCAAATCAGTAGCGCAGAAGGGCACCGAGCACGGCGACGAGATGACGCCTGAAGGTTTCCTCAGCAACAATGCCGGCGGCGTGCTGGGCGGGATTTCCACCGGGCAGGACATCGTCGTCAATATCGCGATCAAGCCGACCTCGAGCATCCGCCTGCCGCGCAAGACCATCGATCTGGAAGGCAAGCCCGCCATTGTCGAAACGCATGGCCGGCATGACCCCTGTGTCGGCATCCGCGCCACCCCGATTGCCGAAGCCATGCTGGCGCTGACGCTGATCGACGCCGCCCTGCACCATCGCGCCCAGTGCGGCGACGTGGTCTGCGCGACGCCGAAGATCCCGGGCAAAGTCGCCGGTTAAGCACGGTCATGGGCCCGCTTGAGAAGCCGCCGTACTGGCGGCTTTCTTCTTTCTACTTCTTCTACTTCGCCTTCATTGGCGCGTATAACTCCTACTTCGGCTTGTACCTGCAGTCGCTCGAGTTCTCCGCCCTGATGATAGGCGTGGTGATCTCGATGATGCAGATCATGCGCATCTTCGCGCCCTATCTGTGGGGTTCGCTGGCCGATCGCTGGGGGCGGCGCACACCCCTGATCCGCATGTCGGTGACGATGGGGCTGCTGTGTTTCATTCCCCTCTTCTTTATCGAGCGCTTTGTCCCCATGCTGGCCGTGATTGCCGTGCTGGCGCTGTTCTGGAGCGCGGCGCTGCCATTGACCGAGTCGCTCACGCTGGAGCATTTGCGCACGCAGCCGGAACGCTATGGCCGCATTCGCCTGTGGGGTTCGCTGGGCTTCATCGTTGTTGTCGCCACGGTCGGCAATCTGCTCGACCACACGCCGGCGGTGGCGGTGTTGTGGAGTTGCGTCGTGCTGCTTGCGGGCACGGCGCTGGCCGCCATGGTGATGCCGGAAACGCCGGTGCAGCATGTCAGTCACGCGCCCGAGCCCCTGTTGCCGCTGTTGCGCCGCCCCGAGGTGATGTGCGTCCTGGCCGCCTGCTTCTTCATGTCGGTGGCGCATGGCCCCCTGTATGTCTTCTATTCGATTCACCTCGTCGATCACGGCTACAGCAAGACCGCAGTCGGCCTGCTGTGGGCGCTCGGCGTGGTGGCGGAAATCGGCGTTTTCATCTGGATGCCGCAGATTCTGCGCCGCTGGTCGCTGCGCGGCCTGTTCCTGTTCAGCTTTGCCGCGGCCGGCCTGCGTTTCCTGCTGATTGCCTGGGGTGTCGAGTCGCTCGCGCTGGTTTTGTTTGCGCAAGTTCTGCACGGTGCCACCTTCGGCATCTGTCATGCAACCGCGATGGCGGCGCTGAGCCGCTGGTTCGGCCCGCGTCATCAGGGCCGGGTGCAGGGCTTGTACGGCAGTGTGTCCTTTGGTGCCGGCGGCCTGGTCGGTGCGCTAATCAGCAGCGGCCTGTGGCAGCCCATCGGCGCCGGCTGGGTTTACAGCTTTGCCGCGCTGGCAGGCCTGTGCGGTTTCCTGTTGATTTTCATCGGCCTGCCCAAAGCTTCTGCCTATAAGCCCTAGAACTGCGCCGAATCAAGGCTTTGGATCGCCAGCGCTGGCTGGTCTGTGACATAATCTAGGGTTCCCGCTAGCCACTCTGAACACCGGAATAGCCATGCCGCAAACGCTGTACGACAAGCTCTGGCAGAACCATGTGGTCCATACCGAAGAGGATGGCACCACGCTGCTATACATCGACCGCCATCTGGTGCATGAAGTCACCAGTCCGCAGGCCTTCGAGGGGCTGAAGCTCGCCAACCGCAAGCTGTGGCGGATTTCCTCCATCGTCGCCACCGCCGATCACAACACGCCGACCGATCACTGGGAGCTGGGCATCCAGGATCCGATCTCGCGTCAGCAGGTCGAGACGCTGGACGCCAACATCAAGGAATTCGGTGCGCTGGCCTACTTCCCGTTCAAGGATGAACGCCAGGGCATCGTGCACGTCATGGGTCCGGAAAACGGCGCCACGCTCCCCGGCATGACCGTGGTCTGCGGTGATTCGCATACCAGTACCCACGGCGCTTTCGCCTGTCTGGCGCACGGCATCGGCACCTCCGAAGTCGAGCACGTGATGGCCACGCAATGCCTGCTGCAGAAGAAATCCAAGTCCATGCT